>CABSLJ010000206.1 GCA_902478455.1 uncultured Oscillospiraceae bacterium
TGCGGCGACCGGCTGCTGGAAGGAAAAAAATTCCTCGGCGGCCGTCTCGTGCAGACCAAGGGCTTTGAGGAGAACGGGGAATACGTCGTCGTCAATTACGACGCTCTGTCCCGGCCGGTGCGCAGGGTCCGGTTTGACCGGGACAAGCGTTGGCGGCAGACCGAATATTATCATACGGGAACGCTCATGGGATTAAAGGCCTATTGCCCGACCGTCGGCCGGATTGTCACCCGAAAGCCGGTGCCGGACGGCGTGCTTCCTCTTCCCGGCGGCTTCGAGTCCCCTTCCGCCCCTTTTTATGAACTGCGCGACGAGACGGGAAGTCTCTGCTATCTGGGTGGCTGCGAGGGGGTGCTCCCGCAAGGCGGCGGCAGTCTGTTTGAAAATCAGGAGCTGCGCTACGCGGGCGCCTTCCGTTCGGGCAAGCGGCACGGCTTCGGCCGCTCCTATCTTCCCTGTAAAGAAGCGGCGGACAATCCACCGCCTGTACTGGAATACGAGGGCATATTTGCCGACGACCGCTACGACGGTCCCGGCACCCTCTGGCTTGCCGACGGCCGGACGCGCTATGAGGGGATGTTCCGCGAGGGATTGCTGCTGTTTGGCAAGGAGTGGTTCGGCGACCGGTTGATTTACGAAGGGGCTTTTCTCGGCGTCGCTCCGGACGGCAAATTTATCCGTCATGGGGAGGGCAGTCTCTTTCACGAAAATGGCACGCTCTGTTTTGAGGGTGAATTTGTGGACGGCATGGTGCACGGCGAGGGCGTCGTTCGCCGTGCGGACGGCCGGACAGTCTACGCCGGTAAGCTCTGCGGCGGCAGGCCCGCAGCGGACGGCGTCTGCTATCTGCCGGGAGGAGAACGGCTGGAAATCAGCGCCCGCCTGTCCGGGAAATCCGCCGAGGACGGCACTGTGACGCTCCGTCATTACGACAGCGGGGGACGCATCCGCTATTCCGGCGGCGCGCTGCTGGCTTTCGGTTCGGCCGAAAACGGCTTTTTCTCCCCCACCGGCTACGAGCGGCACGGCTGGGGCGTCACCTATAAATCCACGGGCGAGCGGTTTGAGGGCGTCTATCAGCACAACGAGCGTTTTGGTCCGGGCGCGTGCTATTTCGCCGACGATCAGCTCAAAAGCCGCGGGATGTATGAGCACGATCTCCTCCACGGCGAAGGACTGGAATTCAGCCCGGAGGGCAGGCTGCTCTGCCGGGGACGCTTTGAAATGGGCAAATGCATCGACGGCGAGGGCGCGTTCAGCCTTAAAAACGGGGAAACCTACATCGGCGCGATCCGGTCGCGCCGCCGCGTCGGCTTCGCGCGCATTCTCTATCCCGGGGGACAGCTCAAATACTCCGGCGATTTCAAAGACAATTACCACGCCGGTTTCGGCACCGAATATTACGAAAACGGCCAGGTCAAATACAGCGGCTCGTTTGAGAAGGGCCTGTACCACGGGGAGGGCACCCTCTACGATGAGGACGGCCGCGTACACCGTCACGGTCTCTGGCGGGCGGGCAAGCCGGCGCAGGAGGAATCAGACGCCAAATCCACGCCGGGCGTCGTTCAGCTGGCGGCGCAGGCGCTCCGGTAGCACGGCGGGGCTTGCTTCTTTTGTGTAAACAGGGTAAACTGAGAAAAAAGGATTGCCCTACGGGTTTCCCATCCCCACAAATGAACGCACAAAAGGAGACAGACCATGCTGGAACGAAAATACGGCTGGACCATCGAAGCAGACATCCACGGCATGCGCGTGGCCGAGGCAAAGCGGCAGCTTGAACTGCTGCTCTCGCGGGCGGACAAGTCCATCCGCGAGGTCGTGGTCATCCACGGCTACCACGGCGGCAGGGCGCTGCAGGACATGGTGCGGGGCGAACTCTCCCACCCGCGCATCCTGCGCAAGGAGCTCGGCCTCAACAACGGGCAGACCACCCTGCTGTTAAGATAAGCGCATGCAAAAAAGCCGGACAAAGCGCTCCTTGCATCGGCATCTGTGCTGATGCGGGCGCAGCGTTTTTCTACGGCGCAAAAGGACCCGCAAGGCGGCCTGTGACAGGCTGCCTTGCGGGTCCCTTTTCTTTCTTTGGAAGTCCCTTGCCGAAAGAGGCTTCCCTCCCATGCTTATTTCTCGTCCAGATAGCGGCTGAGCGTCTCAGGCTCCACCGCAGCGGAGGAATCCTGGTCGGCGTAAATCCACACACAACTGTGCTCGCGCAGCTTGGTGGCGGGAATTTCGTTGGTGACGCAGGTGCTTTCCAGCGTCTTCTTGATGGCGTTTGCCTTGACTGCGTAGGGCACAAAGGACAGGATGGTCCTGCACTGCATGATCTGATGGACCGACATGGAGATCGCCTGGCGGGGCACGTCGTTTTCGGTGGGGAACCAGCCCTCGTGAACCTGCTGCGCCTTGCAGGTGTCGCTGAGATTGACGACGATGTACGGCTCGGTGGTATCAAAGTCGGCAGGGGGATCGTTGAAGGCGATGTGGGCGTTCTCCCCGATGCCGATCAGGCCCAGATCGATGGGTTCGGCCGTCAGGGCCTCCCCCAGCCGCTTGAGCTCGCCCGAAAGCTCGGCTTCGCCGTTGACCAGCGTCACCTGTTTGAGCCGCACCTTGTCAATAAATCGGCTCTTGAGGTATTTGCGGAAGCTCGCGGGATGGGACTCGGGCAGCGCGACATATTCGTCAAGATGGAACATTTCCACCCTGGTCCAGTCGATATCGCTCTTCAAGAGCGCGTCAAACAATTCAAACTGGGAAGCGCCCGTGGAAAAGACGACGCGCGCCTTTCCTTTCTCCCGGATGGCTTCCCCGATTACCTGCGCGCACAGCTGTGCGGCGGCGGTTCCCAGTTCCTGCGGTGTTTTTCTGACTACAACTTTCATCATTGATCTCTCCCATTCTGTATCATTCCCGTATTCCGGGTATCTTTGCCTGATTGTGTGTTTGGGGCCGGTCGGCTGCTCCCCGCCGTCTAAACGTTGTTTGCCGCTTCCTGCAGGGCTGATAGAAGCGGTCCCGCGCAGCCAAGGCCCCTGCAGCGGGCGAGGATGCTTTCCCGCGTGACGCCGAGAGCGATGCTGTCCTCATCCTCCACCGCCATTCCGGCGCAAAGAGCGCCGAGTTCGGCGGCGCTGGCCAGCGGGGAAGCGCCGAACGCAGGGTCGCTGCTCCCCTTTTGAAAGGGCAGCCCGAGGACGAGCCCGGAAAGGGTCCCGCCGAGGAAGGCGTCCCCCGCCCCGGTGGTATTGCGCGTCTCGGCGGGCAGCGCGGGAATGAATTCCGGATGTCCGTTTTGAACGGTATAGCCGCCCTTCTTCCCGCAGGTGACGATGAGCTTCAGGCCGGGGCATTGGGCAGAAAGCTTTTCGTACAGCCGCACGGCCGTCTCCTCCGGAGCGGCGCTTTCTCCCAGCAGCGCCGAGGTCTCTCCCTCGTTGACGGCCAGCAGATCGCAATCGGCAAACGCCCCGCTTGAGAGGAAGGCCTCCGCTTCCGACTCGGCGACCGACAGGACGCAGAAGGCGCCCTTCCGCTTGGCCTCCTGTAAGAAGGCGACGCGCGCCTCCACCGAAACCTCCGGCGCGGCTACGGCGACGCTCCCTGCGCCGACCGGCAGCCCGCCGAGCGCGGCGCGCACATAGTCGGGCGTGACCAGTCCGCAGGCGCTGTTGGAGGCGGTGATGTTGCCGCCGTCCCGGTCGGGATACTGGATGCAGACACTCAACATTGTGGGAAGCGTTCCGCTGGTTTCCACATGGGAAACGTCCATCCCCTGCCCCTTCATTTCGCCGACGAGCTTTTCGCCAAAGGCGTCTCTCCCCACAAAGCCCAGAGGGATCACATCCGCCCGCCCCTTCAGCAGAACGGCGGGATAATAAAAGATAATTTGCAGTTTGCAGTAATCCTTTGCGCCGCTCAGGGCCATCAGCCGCGATTCGCTGCGCCCCAGGGTGCTTTCCACATCGCTGTGAAACAGCAGGCCGGTCCCAATGCCGCCAATACCGATTACCTGACGATAGGCGCTCATCACGCGTTTACCCCCCTGAACTCCCACTCGGGATGCTCGGAGAAGGGATGGCGGGCGGTCTCCTCGGTGGCGGTGATGAGGGCGTCCGGATGCTCCTGCAGCAGCGTCATGGGATATTCGGCCGTGATCTCGGAAAAGAGCGCCACCCGCAGGGCGGTCTGCTTCCACGCTGTCTCTTATACACATCTGACGCTGCCGACGAATAG
>CABSLJ010000207.1 GCA_902478455.1 uncultured Oscillospiraceae bacterium
TTCGTCGGCAGCGTCAGATGTGTATAAGAGACAGTCATAGGAGGATGTGGAATCCGGCCAGGAGGACTCCTCCTCCCAAGCGTACTCGGATTCTCCCGCATCAAACTCGTACAGGGAAACCCGTTCGGCCAGCTCCGCCGCGCTTAACCGGTTGGTGGTGGGATTCCCGACTGACAGGCTCCAATCCCGTTCATCATCCGAAGCGGAAAAATGGACCGTTTCCGGGCGGAAATCCACCCGCTGGATCGCGTCCAGCGTCAAACGGCAGGCGGCGGCAAAGTCCTCCCTGGAGCCGTCTGCACCGGCAAATTCAACGATTACGCTCACCGTGTCCTCGGCCGTCAGGTCGGCATAGGTCATACCGTAATCAAGCGTGCGGAACCCAAGCTGCAGATTGATATGCAGATAGGATACGTCGGAGCCGTCCGGAAGCTGCTCATAGCAGGCGTCCTCGAGCTCGGCGGCCAGACGACGTTCCAACCCCTGCCGTTTGGGGCCGTAATATTCATACAGGGTGGGAGCCGCCATGCCGAACACGCCCGCTGCGATGAGCAGAATGCAGACAAAGCCGCTGAGCAGGTCGTATTTGAGCTTTTCTCCCTTATGGGTAAAATACTGCGCCAGAATTTCAATCCCCAGAAACACGAGGATCAGCGGCGTGAGCCGGAGCGCCGTGACCACGTCGAAGCCGGGAATAAAAAAGGTCAGCAGCGCCGCGATACCGGTCACAATGAGGGCGACGCCGAGCGTCATGGTGCCGATTCTGCGCACCGGCCGGGGCGGTGCGTCCGCGGGACCGGCCTCCCGGGCAGCGGCTGTTTCCGGTTTTCCGGCGGCGGATGCATCGTCATAAGACGGGACCGTCGCGCTTCTCTCCGTGCCGGTCTCTTCGGGGGACGCGGCTTCCGCCGCTTCCGCGCTGCCGTGCGCTTCAGGCGGGGAGATTTCACATTCATAAATATCTTTTTCGTCAGTCATGCCGATCCCCCTTAAAGGTGATTAAGTCGTCGTTTGTTTCCTGCGGGGGCTTTTTTCCCCTGACCAGGTAAATGCCGAACGCAATGATGGCAAAGGAAATCAGGAAGGTGGGCAGCAAACCCATAAGGTTATATACCCAATACATGGTCTCGTAATAACGGTGCGCAATGGGCTCCAGTCCGTAGATGATAAACATCCACAGTCCCGCGACGATGCAGACGATGCCGATGACCAGATGCCGCTTGGCAAAAAAATCGGACACGCCGCCCTTCTCATTGCTTTTCCGTCGGAAAAAGCTTCTGTCCATCGCTTCCCGCTCCTCCGGAGTCATGCCGTCGGTCCGCTGGCCGAGGTTGATGGTGTCAAAAAAGCAGTAAAACCAGACGACCGGCAGGGCGAACAGCAGCGGCGGGACACGAAACAAAGCCGACGCGCCGATGATGGCCGCAAAGATGGTCATCAGCAGCAGACCTCTGCGCATCAGACCGAGGTACATCTGCCCCGCTCCGGGGATCAGCCCGCAGAAAAAGGTGAGAAATTTATTTTTCTTCATCTTGGAATACCCCTTCCCAGGTAAATTTGTGGAACAGTTCGTTGAGCCGGTCGGATAAATCTCTTGTAAACTGCGCGGTCGATTGCGAGATGCTCGCCGCGGTGTTGTTGAGGGCGTCCAAGGCTTTCCCGTCGTCCCGCGGCAGCTCAATGTTGAAAACGCCCAGTCCCCACAGGGTGATGGCCAGCGCGGCGGCGGCCGTCATGGGCAGATATTTGTTGGCCCATAACCGCCTTGCTTTCCGTCTGACGCGGGCGAGTATCCCTTCCGCCATGGAGGGCTCGGGCGTCATCAGCTCGGCCGATTGCAGCTTTTCCATGTAGCGCAGGAGGCAGTCGTCGCAAAAGGAGAGATGCTCCGCAAGCTCCAGGCGCTCGGTTTCCCCCGCCTCTTCCCGTATGAGCGCAAGCAGGCCGTCATCGGTCAGATGGCCGTTTTCCAAAAAATATTCATTCACGAAGACGTTCCTCCTTCAGGCGTTTTTTGAGCATCACCTTTGCGCGGTAGAGCTGAGTCTGCACCGTTTTGACCGGACGGCCGACCGTGCGTGCGATTTCCTCGACGGTTTTGTCCTCCAGAAAGTAGAGGACGCTGATCAAATGGTAGGGTTCCTTGAGCTCCAGCACCTGCCTGCGCACCGCCTCCTCCTGCTCCTTTTCTATGTAAACGTCCTCAGGAGAAGGGTCGAGCAGATAAAGTCCCGGCGTTTCGCCGTCTGCGCTCAGCTGCACCTTGCGGCAGTAGGCGCTTTTCAAATAATCTTTGGATTTGTTGGCGGCGATGCGCCCCAGCCAGGGCTTGACGCTCTCCTCCCGGCAGGAATCGAGGTGCAGATAGGCGGAAAGGAAGGTTTCCTGGGTTAGATTTTGCGCTTCGCCGTAATCCTTGACAAACTGGTAGCATATGGTGAACACGAGTTTTTCGTACTGAACAACCATTTTTCGGAATTGCTCTTGCGTCATCTTTCCCCTGTGCTCACCGCCCTCTCATGGAATCCTACCGTTGATAATACGAACAAAAGCCACCATTTACTTCAAGTTACCAGAAAAGGACGGAAAAATCCATCAGAAAATCTTGGATTTCCCAGATATCGGCAAAGGAGCGGTATTTCACAGGAAGGGCGGCAGAGCGTTCCGGTCCGGCGTCCGGGAAAAAGACAAAAAAACAGGAGCGGACCCTCCCGTCGCCGTACAAAAGCTGGGATTCCCGCTTCTGCGGACCAGGACGGGCGTCCGCTCCTGCCTGCTTTCGGGTATGAACGCGGCAGCGCGCCGATTTATCTCTCCCCCTCCTCCGGGACAGGCGTTTCTTCCCCGGAGATGCGGGCGCAGGCCTCGAAAAGATAGCCTTCGGGCGCGGGCCGTTCCTCAAAGGAAAAGGCGACCGTCTTCCCCTGCGCCTCGCAGGACAGCGCCAAATGACACAGGGCGATGCCGGTGTCGATCTGATTGAGGCGGTCGAGCAGCCTGCGGCGCACGGTGCCCAGTTTCTCCCGGCAAACCAGAAGCCCTTCCTCCGCCGCGCAGAGGCGCCAGGGCTGGCTGTTCATGGCCGAGGGAGCAAGGCGCACCGGCTCCAGAAGACGCCCGGCGTCTTGCAGGTCGGTAATCTGCCCCAGGCTCTTGCGCTTGAAGCCCGCCACCTCCCGGTGCACCGGTTCGAGCGGCGCGCCGAGCGCGAGCATGGTGACAAAGACGAGCGCGCCCCTGGTCAGGAAGCGCTCTTCCTTCGGTTTGGAAGCGCCCAGGTAGCAGCTGCCGATGCCCTGTGAGGAAAGATAAAGATCGATCTGCTGGAGCACGAAGCCGGCGTTTTGCAGGCTTCCCGTCCCGCCGGCGCTGTAAAGGCAGAGATAGTGCGGCGCGTCTATGGCGAACCGGCCGCCGATCTCCCCCGCGCCAAGCAGGGCAAAATCGATTTCGATTTCAGGATGCAGGCGACGGCTCCCGGCCGCAAATTCCAGCAGAGCGGTCAGCGTCTCTCCGGGCAGCGGGTCGGGACTCAATTTGCGCACCGATTTGCGGTGAAAGATGGCGTCATACAGGGGATTCATGGTGTTCTCCTCTCTTTACTGGCCCGCCTCAGTTGAGGATCAGGTCCTCCAGGCGGCGTTTTGGGACGTAGTGGACGTCGTTTTCGTCCCGGTAGTAGGTGACCGATCCGTCCGGTCCCGCGTCGGTCAGGACGACGGTCTCGTCCGGCTTGCCGAAGGCCACCACCAGCATCGGCAGGACGCCCTCGGGCAGATGCAGGACCTCGGCCAACTTCCTTTGGGGAAAGCTTCCAATCATACAGCCGCCCAGGCCCTGTTCGGCGGCCGCGAGCAGCATGGTCTGCGCAACGATGCCCACATCCTTTAAGTATCTGTCGGTCTCCGAGGCGAGCGCGGTATCCTGGCAGATGACGATGAAGGCGGGAGGACAATGGCCCGGATGGGGCAGCCGGTGCTCCCGCAGCGCTGCGGCCCACCCGGTCAGCGGCTGAATGGCGGCGGCCTGTTCTTCCTCCCAGGCGAGATAATATTTGAGCGGCTGCCGGTTGACGGACGACGGCGCGAGCCGCGCGCAGGCGACGAAGCGCTCCAGCTCCTCCCTGGTCAGGCGGCGGTCCGGATCATAGCCGCGGTAGCTGCGGCTTTTGGCGACGAGCTCCCTGTCTCTTATACACATCTCCGAGCCCACGAGACCGTACTAGATCTCGTA
>CABSLJ010000208.1 GCA_902478455.1 uncultured Oscillospiraceae bacterium
GCACGACTCATCCAGCAGGTCAATCGCCTTGTCCGGCAGGAAGCGGTCGGTGATGTAGCGCTCGGAAAGCACCACGATTCGCCGCACCAGCCGGTCGGAAAGGCGCACGCGGTGATAGGTCTCGTAATAGGATTTGATGCCGAGCAGCACCTCGACGGTGTCGTCAATCGACGGCTCGGCGATGGTGACCGGCTGGAACCGGCGCTCGAGCGCCGCGTCCTTTTCGATGTATTTGCGGTATTCCTCAAAGGTCGTCGCGCCGATGACCTGAATCTCCCCTCTGGACAGGGCCGGCTTGAGGATATTGGCCGCGTTCATGGAGCCTTCGGCGTCCCCCGTGCCGACAAGGTTGTGCACCTCGTCGATGAACAGGATAATGTTGCCGTCCGCCTTGACCTCATCCACCAGCCCCTTGATGCGGCTTTCAAACTGGCCGCGGAATTGGGTGCCGGCCACAAGAGCGGTCAGGTCGAGCAGGTAGACCTCCTTTTTGCGCAGGCGGGCGGGAACGTCCCCCTCGGCGATGCGCAGGGAGAGACCCTCGGCGATGGCCGTCTTGCCGACGCCCGGCTCACCGATCAGGCATGGATTATTTTTCTGCCGGCGGCTCAGAATCTGGACCACGCGGCCGATCTCCTTGTCCCGGCCGACGATGCGGTCGAGCCGGCCGCTTCTGGCCCTTTCGGTCAGGTTGTAGCAATAGGAGTCGATGTGCTTGCGCTTTGGCCGCTTCTTGGGCGACCTGCCCTCCTCCTTGGTCTTTTCCTCGGTTTTGGAGGGGTCGTTCTTCTGCCCGCCCAGCATGTCGGAAAAAATATTTTGCAGGAAGGGAAAGGTCGCCGCGCCGCCGGGCACAAAGCCGTCCTCTCCTTCGGTATCCGCATCGGCAAGAGCGTCGTTTCCAAGCGCCATAAGGCTGCCCATCTCCTCCTGGATGGCCTCCATCTGGTCCTCGGAAATGCCCATCTGGTTCATCATATCGGTGACGGGCTTGATCCCCAGCTCCTTGGCGCACACAAGGCACAGCCCTTGCGCCGGCGAGGAGGATTCCCCATTGGTCGCCGCGATAAAGACCACGGCCGGACGTTTGTGACATCTGGAACAAAGCATCTCAATTCCACCATTTCTCCACACGGAAAACTGAAAGCCCCTGGAAAGCGCCTGGGGCGCGGGGCGGGATTTACAAGAGGCGGCCGCATTCCGCGTGGAACATACGGCCGCCTTTCATTGGTTCGCCCAAATGCTGATCAGACGTTTATTTTGTCTTTTCCGGATCCTTCTCCGGCTGCTCCTTTAGTATGCTTAAGAAGAGCAAAAAATACTTTACAAAAGCAAAAATCATGAAGGCGGCCGTTATGGAAAGCAGGACGACCGTCAGCGCGATGTTCTCATAGTGCCAAATCGCCTTGAGCGCCACGATGAGCGTAACCGAGATATAAAAGACGATGGTTCCGATCTTGCCGTACCATTTGGCTCCGGGCGGACGCTTGTGCAGCTTGAGCATCACGGCGCTCGCCACCAGCATGGCCAGCTCCTTGACCACCAGGATAACCACCAGCGGGATGACCGCCGGAAACTTGATGCCCAGGCAGATGACCACCGCCCCCTGGGTCAGCTTATCCGCCAGAGGATCGAGCATCTCGCCGAGAGGAGTGAACTGATTGAAGCGGCGGGCGATCATGCCGTCAAACATATCGCTGAGTCCGGAAACAATCAGCATCAGGGCCGCCCATATGTATTCGTCGCGCATGAAAAAAGAAACAAAGGGAGCGATGACAAGCAGCCGCAGGACCGAAAGGCCGTTGGGAATATTGATGTTGCGTTTCCAGTCTGTTGTTTTTTCTTGACTCATAGATGAAACCTCGCGATTCTCAAAGATCGGACTGAGAAAGGGAATTCCGTGTAATTTATAAAATTTCCATCAGGTAGCTCAGGGGATTAAAGGAGTAGACATGCCGGAACAGGAAGGTCTGACCGATGGTTTCCTCCGTAAACAGAGGCGGAACAGGCTGCAGCATGGGGATCATCGCCCGCAGAATCGCGCAGGCGAGCAGTACGAACACGGCGCACCGCAGAATGCCGAATATGCCGCCGAGCAGCGAATTGAGCTGATGCAGAAGCGGCAGGCGGAAAACGGTGTCCACCCCGCGCGCGACAATCTTGACGACGATCATGAGCAGGACAAACAGCACAAAGACCAGAATCATCTGAATCAGGCTGGTGACGATGGGCTTGATCAGCTCCACCACCGCGCCGGCCGCAGCGTCCGCCGTGCCGCTCAGTGCGGAGGACAGCTGTTCGGAGCCAAGCCCGTAGGAGGCGAGCGAATTGGAGACAAAGCCCGGCAGCGCGTCCAGAACGGCCTGCAGCTTGTCTGCCGCCGAAGCGCCCGCGCTTTCATTGATCACGCCCGAGATACTCCCTTCCAGAGAGCCGCGGACGAAGGCGTCAAAAATCAGATTGGCAAAGAAGGAGGCGAGCAAAATAGCCGCGACCGCCGCGGCAATCGCCCCCACAAATTCCGTTAGTGTCTTGGCCAGTCCCCTTTTAAAGCCAAAAAAGACAAACAGGACCAGCAGAACCAGCAAAATCAAATCCAGCCAAACAGCCAGCGTCCTCACATCCCTTCTCCTCCGTTTTCCGGATCGCCGCAGAAAAACGGAAGCTCCGGCCGGCATCCGTTCCCGCAGCTGTCTGCGGTCATCTCCGGCCCTTCTGATTGTTTTGAAGTTTCTCTGCCGTAGCGGCGGCTGAAAATCCAGTCCGCGCGCCGTCTTACGCTATTCAATATAGCACAAATCGATGCAAACCACAAGTTTACAACAAAAAGTTTACAGAACAGAAAAACCTGGTCAGCAGCGACCCCGCAAGCCCGTCCTTTAAACCCATCACCCGCAGGAGGCCGACGTCGTACGGAGCGGCGAGACCCACCAGGGTGGAGTAGACAAAGTAGACCGCCAGCAAGCCCGCCAACAGGCCCAGCGCGGTGCTCAGCGCCTTATTCTTTTTCAGCGCGGCCCGAACCGCCTTTTTTTCCAGCAGCGGACGCAGCGAAAACGACAGGATGATTTCAAACAGGATAAAAAGCGCCAGGAAAAAGACCGCCTGCGTCAGGTCGCGCGCGGCCGGGTCGACGATCTGCCGCAGCATGACCTGATTTTTTTCCTCGCCCACAGCGTCGTCCCCCGTGATCTGATCCTTTGTCACATTGTATTGATCGAGAAGCTTGTTCATACTTTCGCTGTTTTCTCTCAGCAGCTTCTCCACGTCCACGGCCTTGATAGTCTCGTAGCCGTTCTCAAATCTGGTGGCGCTGACCATGTCGGCCATGTCTCCGGCTGCGGAATGGGCAAACCGGTTGCCGAAGAGACTGTCCTTGACGCCCGACCCGCTGACGGCGAGGCTTAACAGCAGGGACAGCACAAAGGAAACGGCAATCACACCGACCTGCAGCACGGCCGCCTGAACCGACTTGCGGCTGGCGCGCACTGCAAAGAGGATGACGATAACGAGCAAGAGCAGATCAAGTATGAGATTCATGGATTATCCTTCCTTTCTTGAATACCGTCCCCATATGGATCAAGAGTTTTTTGTCATCCGAGCGAAACCAGGCGAATCTCGCTGATTCCGAGTACATACGCCTCGCGGGAGGAGAGCAGGAGCAGCTCCCTCGCGTCTGAACCGGCGTCCCAGCTGCCCTTCTCCTCCCCCTCCCGGGTGTAGCCGTAGATGGTTCCGGAGGCAAGGGCGGCCGCCAGGCCGTTCCTGTAGGACACCGAGGTAATTTTATGAGACGTCGCAATCCGCTTCTCCTCCGCCCCGGAGAGGCCAAGCAGCACAATTTCGCAGCTCCGGCCGTCGTCATAGCGGGAAAGCACGAGCGCGGCTCCCGCGTTGGGGTCGACGTCATAGGCGGCGAGCGAACGCCCGCCGTAAGAAAAATCCTGCTTGGCGGAAAAGGAGGGATCAATCACCGCCGCCGACTGGTCGCCGACCGCAAGGACGCCTCCGTCCGAGAGAAAGTCGACCGAATACAGCAGATTTTCCTCCATCTCAAAGAAGCCGACCGGCTTCTCCTGATCAAAGGAGAAGATATACACCGCGGAGAGCATTCCTCCGTTTCTGGCTGAGACGCCGCAGACCGCCGCACGCGTGCCGTCGGCATTCAAGGCGATGTCCGTGATATAGTATTCTGAAAAATAATATTTGTATTTCTGCGTATTGTCGGCCAGG
>CABSLJ010000209.1 GCA_902478455.1 uncultured Oscillospiraceae bacterium
CGCCTGCTGTAGCGGGCGCGGCGATTTTAACAGCCCCTCCCGCCGTCGGCGGGAAAACGGGCGCGGAGGTGCATTTTTTTGGCGGCTGTTGCAAAAATCAAAGCGGAGGCGCGCGCACGGCTGGCGCAGGACAACTGGGGCAAGGCGATCGCCATCCTGTTCGCCCTGTGCTGCCTGCCGCTCGTCTTTTTGTTTTGTCTGGAGATTTTCACCCTGCTTCTGCACAGGGATTCCCTTTCCTCCCTGGCGATGGAGGCCGGGACGGTGGAGGAATACCTCGCCCTGGTGCAAAGCCGCTTTTTAAGCGGCGATTTGACCGCATACCTGCTGACCCTCGCCGGCATTGTGCTCGCCGTCATGCTGCTGACGCTGCCGCTGTCCCTCGGGGCGCGGCGCTGGCAGCTGCTTGCCGCCCGCGGAGAGAAGCCGCCGGCGTCGGAATTTTTTTACTACTTTACCTCCCTGCGCCGCTACTGCCGTTCCGTCTGGTGCGCGGTCAACCTCGCGGCGCGCAAGCTGTTTTGGTTTTTGGTCTGCTTTCTTCCGGGCGCGGCGGCGCTGGTCTATTTTAGCGTCATCCTCGCCGAACGAGAGGGCGGCAGAATCACAATGACGACCGGTGTCGGCATTGCGGCGGGGCTTGTCCTGCTGGCGGCGGGACTGATTGCGTATGTCTGCCTGCTGATTCGCTACTTCGCGGCGAAGTACGCGGTGGCGGCGTATGAGGACTGCCCGGCCGGCAGGGCGATCAGCCGTTCCGTCCGGCGGATGAAGGGCCGGCGCGGCGCCGCCTTTCTGCTTGCGGCCTCCTTTTTTCCGTGGGGGCTGCTGTGCTTCTTTGTAATTCCCATCCTCTATGTGCAGCCCTATTTTCGCATGTCTCTGGCGGTCTGCTCCAAGTGGATTCTGGACGAATCGGTGGAGGCCCGGCGGGCGGAAATCCTCATGCCGGTGCCCTTTGAGGACGCAAGCGCGCCGCGGACGGCGGAGGATTGAGCGCGGGGCGTTCTGAAACGGCGGACATCATTCCTGACAGATACAAAATGGCCGGACGGTGAAAACCGCCCGGCCATTTTGCGCCTGAAAGACATCCTACTTTGATTTCAGTTCATTGATGCAGTTGAGGCAGATATTGCGCCCTTTGTAGTTGATGACATCCTTTGCGTTGTTACAAAAGATGCAGGCAGGCTCGTACTTTTTAAGTACGATGGTGTTGTCCTCCACGAAGATTTCGAGAGGATCGCGTTCGTTGACGTCCAGGGTCCGCCGCAACTCAATGGGGAGCACGATACGACCCAGTTCGTCAACTTTTCTGACAATGCCTGTAGATTTCATGACTCTTCTCTCCCAATCTATTTTAAATTTGTCATTTTCTGGTACATCACATCGTAATTGTACTATTTATTTCCAATTATGTCAATTGTTAGTCCAGAAAAAAAGTCGCCCGCGGGTATAAATGTTCCCTAAACAATCATATGAATTATGGTAGGATATCCCAAAAAAGTGGTGGTTGTTTTGATGAACTATATCTGGGGAGGCATCATGATCGTCAGCGTCCTGTGCGCGCTGGCGACCGGACGGATGCCGGAGCTCTCGGACGCGGTGCTCTCCGGAGCGGGAGAGGCGATCGAACTGGTGCTCTCCCTGCTGGGCATGATGTGCCTGTGGACGGGACTGATGAAAATTGCCGACCAGGGCGGCGTTACGGCGCTGCTTTCCCGGCTGTTTTCTCCCGTCATGAAGCGTCTTTTTCCCAAATATAAACAGGACAGTCCCGCTGTGCGGGCCATCTGCATGAATGTGACGGCCAATCTGCTCGGCCTGGGAAACGCCGCCACGCCGATGGGCATCTCGGCCATGAAGGAGATGGCAAAGCTCAACCCCGACCCCAAAACGGCGGACAACAGCATGGTGATGTTCGTCGTGCTCAATACCGCTTCCATTCAGCTGATCCCGACGACGACCTCGGTCCTGCGCGCGCGGTACGGCTCGGCCTCTCCCTTCGACATCCTGCCCGCCGTGTGGCTGGCCTCCGTCTCCGCCCTGCTGGTGGGCATCGTCGCCGCCAAATTGCTGGAAAGGCGTGGGAAAATACGTGGATAAGCTGGGAATCTACATCCTGCCCGCTGTGATCGTACTGATTCTGATTTTTGGCCTGGTGCGGAAGGTGCCGCTGTTCGACGCCTTTGTCTCCGGCGCAAAGGAGGGGCTTTCCTCCACCTTTTCCATCGCCCCCGCGCTCGTGGGGCTGATTACGGCGGTCAGCATGCTCAAGGCGTCCGGCGCGCTGGATCTTTTCACCGCGGCGCTGCGCCCGGTGGCCGAGTTCCTAGGGCTGCCGGCGGAGGTCATGCCCATGACGCTGTTGCGCCCCGTCTCGGGCAGCGGATCAATCGCCTTTATGAACAGCATTTTCCAGTCGAGCGGGCCGGACAGCTTTGCCGGACGGGTGGCCGCCGTCATGATGGGCTCGACCGAGACCACCTTCTACACGGTGGCCGTGTATTACGGGGCGGTCGGCGTGCAAAAAACGCGGCATACCATTCCGGCCGCGCTGACGGCCGACGTCAGCAGTTTCTTAATGTCGGCGCTCGCGGTGCGCCTCTTTTTCGGGATGCTGTGACCACCGCAGAACTCTGAAAAAAGAAAGACGGGAATTGGACTTTTCTTCCATCTGTTCCAGTATACTGTAAAAATGGGGGGAGATAAAAAGAAATCGTGAAGAAATACCACGGGAATTTGTGGAATACGAGGCGATTTATACGGGATAGTGACGAAAAAGCGTGCGGGGAATTGACAAACCAGCGCGGCGGATTATAATAATTAGCGTAGGCTAACATTTTGCGGTCCGCGGCATATCGGCCCGCAGAAGCGTTGAAATGAAATGTTGTTCCAGGCTAACAATCCGGGGGGAACGTTATGTTGAAAACAGTCAACGACCTCAGGCGCGGGGAATCGGGCGAGGTCGTCAGCATCGGCAACTCGGGCGCGGTGCGCCGCAGGATTATCGACATGGGCATCACGCCGGGCGCGGTGATTATCATGCGCAAGGCGGCGCCCTTTGGAGACCCGCTGGAGATCAATGTGCGCGGCTATGAGCTCAGCCTGCGCAAGGCGGAGGCCAAGGAAATCACGGTAGAGGTACAGGAGGGGCGCGGGCATGACAGGACAAGCAAAATCAAACGCAGATAAGCCGCTGCGCTTTGCCCTGGCGGGCAATCCCAACTGCGGGAAGACCACCCTCTTCAACGGACTGACCGGCAGCAGCCAGTATGTGGGCAACTGGCCGGGGGTCACGGTGGAGAAGAAGGAGGGGCGCATCAAAACGGCGGGACGGCAGATTTCAGTGCTCGATCTGCCGGGTATTTACTCCCTTTCTCCTTATTCGCCGGAGGAAATCGTCACCCGCAACTGCCTCATTCATGAGGAGCTCGACCTTATCATCAACATTGTGGACGCGACCAACATCGAGCGCAATCTCTATCTGACCACGCAGATTGCCGAGCTGGGCGCGCCCATGCTCATCGCGCTGAATATGATCGACCTGCTGGAGAAGCGGGGGGATAAGATCGATTACAAGCGGCTGGAGCAGGAGCTGGGTATTCCTGTGGTGGCCATCTCGGCCAGCAAAGAGGTCGGGCTTTCTGGACTCATCGACCGCGCCGTCTCCATCGTGGACAGCCGCCCAGAGATCGAGGTCAAAAACACCTATTCCGCCGACGTGGACCGCGTCCTCACCGGCATCGAAGGGGTGCTCGGGCAGGAGGGGGTGGCTCTGCGCGCGCACAAACGCTGGACCGCCGTTAAAATCTTCGAGGGGGACAGCATCACCCAGTCCGGCCTGAAGCTAAGCGAGGCGCAGACCCGTTCCATTTCCGGCTTTGTCTCCCAGATTCCCACCACCCGCTATGTCGACCGGGAGATGATCATCGCCGACCAGCGCTACCGCTATATCTGCGACGTCTGCTCCCGCGCCGTCCATAAGGGCGCGGAGCAGGGGAAGGAGACGGTGTCCGATAAAATCGACAACTGGGCCACCCACCGGGTGCTTGCCATCCCGATCTTCCTGGCGCTGATGCTGACCATCTTTTACATCACTTTCGGTCCTTTCGGCGCTTTCTTTTCGGATAAAATGGATGAGCTGATCAACAGCGTTTTTTCCGGCTGGGTGGACCGGTCTCTGCTCTCCCTC
>CABSLJ010000210.1 GCA_902478455.1 uncultured Oscillospiraceae bacterium
AATGCCCGTGGATACAGTGTTTTCAAGGGATAATCAGATTTTGGCTTGATTTTTCAGAAAAAAAAGGGACGATGTTCTGCATCGTCCCTTTTGCTTTCCATTCTCGTACCCGCTCGTTCTTTACCCCGGCAGCCCGGGGCGGCCGAAGCGGGCCACCTTCAGCCCGCCGCTATTTCTGCTTTTCAAAACAGGCGGCGATTTCCTCAAAGCTCTTTCCGGCAAAGCCGGGGAGAATCAGGTCGGCCTCCGGCAGATTTTCTCTGGTTCCAATGCCAACCGCATGCATGCCCGCGCGGTGCGCCGCCTCAATGCCGGATACGGCGTCCTCGAACACAATGCACTCCCCGGGCAGGCAGCCGAAATGCTCCATGGACTTGACGAATACCTCCGGGTCGGGCTTGGCGTGAGTCACGCAAGTGCCGTCCACCACAAAGTCGAAGAGAGGGCCGATCTCCAACTTTTCCAGGATGCGCGCACTGTTTTTGCTGACCGAACCCAGCGCCGTGCGGCAGCCGGCAGCACGGCAGCCGAGCAGGAACTCCCGCACGCCGGGGAGAATTTCCTCCTTAGTCATCCGGTCGATGTAAGCGATGTAACGCTTGTTTTTCTCCGCGGCGAAGGCCTCCTTTTCCGCGGGGGGATAGGAGCGGTCGCCCAGAGAGAGGAGAATCTCCAGCGATTCCATGCGGCTGACGCCCTTGAGCCGTTCGTTGTCCTGCTCGGTAAAGCGAATGCCGAGTTCATCGGCCAGGCTTTTCCAGGCGAGGAAATGATATTTGGCCGTGTCACAAATAACGCCGTCCAAATCAAAGATACAGAGTTTCATCATTTGCACCTCAATTTTTTTGTTGTCAAGGGAAAACCCGGACCCGATTGGGCGATTGTCCCTGTTTTACTGAAATACCGGTTGCAGCCGCGCGTTGCAGCGCTTTGGAACGCCGGCAATGCCAATTCGGCGCTTCCCGCCCTGAGAACCGGATTGCCAAAGGATCAGAGCCCCAGGTAGTCTCGGACTTTAGCGCATTCAATGCCCTCGCAGGCCGAAAGATAGGGATAGAGCGCGCTCAGCATCTGCAGAACGCCGCCCTCCGCGTTGCTTTCCAGATTGAGCGGCAGGACGGGATCATGCACGCTCAGACGCAGCAGAAACCAGCCGTCTCCCGCGCCGGCCGCCGTACGGATGCGCACGCCTTCGCGGTTGTTGCCGTCGATTTCCCAGCCGGGCTGTTTTTCCGCAAAGCTGCGTAGACCGGAAAGCACCCGCTCGCCGCAGGCCCTGAAATCGGGCTCCAGAATGCCCATGCGCAGCTCGGCCTCCTCGACCGGCTCCCGGAGTGTGGAGATCATGTCCTCCAGTGTGCGGCCCTGTGCCTTCAGACGGGCCATCAGGGTGATCACCCGGGTCAGCAGGTAGGCGCCGTCATCCAGAAAATAATTCTCCCGCAGTGCGATGTGCCCCGAGGTTTCCCCGGCGGCGGGGCAGTCGACGCCCTGGGCGTTCAGCTCCAGCGCCTTGTCGATGACATTTTTATAGCCCCGTTTATATGGATAGTGATGGCCGCCGAGCTGTTTTTCGATGAAATCGGTCAGCCCGTAGGAGGTGATGGAGTCGGTGACGATGGTGCCGCCGGGATGATCCTCCAGCAGCATGGCGGCGGTCAGCGCAAGCAGTCGGTTGCGGTTGATCTCCCGGCCGCGGGAGTCGACTGCGCCGCCACGGTCGACGTCGGTGTCGAAGATGACGCCGAGATCGGCCCCCGCCCGAACGGTAGCCTCCGAGACGGAGCGCATGGCCTCCGTATTTTCGGGATTGGGGATGTGGTTGGGAAAGGAGCCGTCCGGCTCCAGAAACTGGCTGCCGGAAACATCGGCCCCCAGCGGGGCGAGCACCTGAGAGGCGTAGAAGCCTCCCGCGCCGTTGCCGGCGTCCACCACAATGCGGAAGCCCTTCAGCGGATGGGTGTCCTCCGCCGCGCCGAGTCCTTGGCAGATCAGGCCGCGCAGTCTGGCGGCGTAGTCGGACATATAATCGACCTCCCGGCGGGAACCCTGACGCCGCGGCGGGAGACGGTCCTCCTGGGCAAACAGGAGAATTTTCTCAATATCCGCCCCCTCAAGTCCTCCCGAACGGGTGAAAAATTTCAAACCGTTGCGGTGATACGGGTGATGACTCGCGGTGATCTGGACAGCGCCGTCGCAGCCGAGGTCGACGGTGGTCATGAACATGGCGGGCGTGGAGGAAAGTCCGCAGGAGAGGACCGATACGCCCGCAGCCTCCAGGGCGCTTTCCGCCGCTTCGGCGATTCTCGGGCCGGAAAGCCGGCAGTCCCTGCCGACCGAAACGCAAAGCGCCGTGCAGTCTTTTTGCAGGCGTTCCGCAAGCCACAGCGCAAAGCCGCGCGCCATGCGGGCGACGACATCGTCCGTGAGATCGACCGGTTGCCCGGCCACGCCTTCGGTGCCCACGCCGCGGATGTCTGTTCCGCTTTTGAAATGCTGCCAAAATGATTCGAGCATATGCCATTCCCCTTTTACTAATATTACTGATATGATAATTTTATTATAAAGGAAAAGATGGCAAATGTCATTGGTTTTCCCCGTTTTTTCAAAAAACAGGCGCTTGTTTTGCGCGCAATCGGGCCATACTAAGGGGAGTAAAAACAAGCGTGCCGCATTGCTGTTTTAGATGCGCTGAAAAAATGCGGCGCGCCCCTTCCCAAACCGGAAGGCAACATAAGACGGGGTGAATGTATGAGTGCTTTGATTGAATTGGAAAATGTTTCAAAACTGTATCACGATGGGGAAAACGAGGTGCGCGCTTTGGATGGGGTCAGCCTGCACATCCGCGGCGGCGAGTTTGTGGCCATCGTGGGGCAGTCGGGTTCGGGAAAATCCACCCTGATGAACATGCTTGGCTGTCTGGATACGCCCACCGGGGGCAGCTATTTTCTGGACGGGGACGATGTCTCCGACATGAGCGACGACGAACTGGCGGACATTCGGAACCTGCGCATCGGTTTTATTTTTCAGGGGTTCAATCTCATTCCGGGACTGAGCGCGCTGGAAAACGTAGAGCTGCCCTTGATCTACCGCGGCATGGAACGGGAGGCGCGCAAAAAGCTTGCGCGCGAGGCGCTGGAGCGCGTGGGACTCTCCCATCGGCTGCGGCATAAGCCCTCTGAAATGTCCGGCGGGCAGCAACAGCGCGTGGCAATCGCCCGGGCAATCGCGGCCCGTCCGCCGATTCTGCTGGCCGACGAACCGACGGGCAATCTGGATTCCAAATCGGGCGCGGAGGTCATCGATATTTTGAAGGAACTCAACCGCGAGGGGCGTACGGTCATCCTCATCACGCATGACAACGGCATTGCGACAATGGCCGACCGGGTGGTGCGCATTCACGACGGAAAAATCACGGAGGACTTTTTGAACTCCCCCGTGCTGACCGCCTGAGTGCTCTCGGTTTGTGTGATATCTTGTACAATGCGTATTGTCTAAAACAGGATTCAGATTTTATGGAAAGAGTCTTATTTTTAAAAGTTGCATCAGGATAAATAACCAATATATTAGAAATAATTTTGTGCTGTTTACCGGCTAAATCGCTGAATTTTGCAAGAATCTTCCAAAGATGATTGACAGCGCGCCGGGGGATGCCTATAATAGTATTGGAAGCCGAAAAAGGGCTTCCATGGCAGCGACACAAGATTCGGTAAAGAAAAGGAGGAATTCTCAATGACCCCCATGATTGAACTGCACAATGTCGATGTTCCTTCGTTTTTGGCTGTGCTCGACAGCTGCAAAGGCAATGTTTACCTGGTCACCCGCGAAGGCGACCACCTCAATCTCAAAAGCAAGCTTTGCCAGCTGGTGGGTTTGACCCAGCTCATCGAGGGCGGAAAGATCGCCGAGGCTTACATCGTCTGCGAAGATCCCGAGGATGAAAGCAAGCTGTTCCGCTTCAATCTCCTGGGAGACATGGGAGACGCGAAGAAATAAGCGCGCTCCCCTCCTAACGAGAACATCACGGCGCCTCTGCACCCCTTGCGGTGCGGGGGCGCTTTTCTTTTGTTGCCTTAAGGCTTAAGAAAACCCCTGGTTCTACCAGGGGTAGATAAAAAAGATTTGGCAAAAGAAAAAGTAAAAATAACGTTTGTCCTTCCAAAAAGAGAGAAAGGTA
>CABSLJ010000211.1 GCA_902478455.1 uncultured Oscillospiraceae bacterium
CGTGCAGGCAGTCTATTCCAATTTCATCGGAACACTGGGGCGGCCTTCGGAAGCAACGGGGACGTCGCCTCAAATAACAGTAAGCGAGGGATATGCGATGAAGGAAGATTTGAGAGAGCAATTGAAGGAACTGGTCGTTCGTTATTCCAAGAAAAAGATTTCGGCGCAACAGCTTACCGACGACGTCCTGCTGATCGAAGAGCTCGGCTTTGACTCGGTCGGCCTGGTGGAGCTTGTGGTGGAAATCGAAAAACAGTACCAGGTGGACTTTCTGGATGAAAACATGCTGGAGAATACGCTGGGAAGGTTTGGAACGCTGGCCGCGTGCGTGGAAAAGCTGATGGAGGGGAAGGACCATGCTTGAGAAGGCGCTCCTGGAAATGGTACGGCACGCTTACCGGACGACGCCTTATTACCGGGACAGGCTCCGGGAAGCCGGAATGACGGTGGAAAAGCTCCAAACTATGGAGGATTTTCAAAGACTGCCCCCGGTCGACCGAGCGGAGATTCAGGAAAACCCTTCGGCCTTCTTGTCTGAGACGTACCTGCGTTTTCCGCTCAAGGAAAAGATTTCTCTGCTGCGCACCTCCGGTTCAACGGGGCGCTACCTCAAGCTGCATTGGCATGAGGACGACCTGACGCGTTCGCTGATGAGCCTGTGGCTGATGCGGCGGAAGCAATACGGCATCCATCCGGGCGACCCGTACTGCTACTTTTATACCACGAGCTATCAATCCAACAAGCTGGTGGAGGAAAAGGAGGAACAGCGCTCCCCGCTGGGCAGAAGCCTCGGGTTCAGCAAGAACGGTCTGAACAGGGAGCGCCTTCTGGAAATCTACCGCGGGATTCTGGAGTTTCAGCCCAGATGGATGATGCTCCAGCCGACGGTTGCCCAACTGCTGGCCCGCTGCGCTGTGGAAAACGGCTTGCCGCGGCCGGAGCGTCTCGCCTACATAGAGCTTTCCGGGGAAACGCTTTTTGCCCCCGTTAGAGAAGAGATTGAGCGCTTCTTCGGGTGCCACGTGGTCAATCAGTACGGCTGTATGGAGGTCAACTGCGTGGCCTTCGAGTGTAAGGACAAACGGCTCCACCTCCTGCCGGGCAACGCCTATCTGGAGGTGCTGCGCGACGGCGTTCCCGCGAAGGACGGGGAGGCGGGCGAACTCTATGTCACCAGCCTGCACAACCATGCCATGCCCTTTGTGCGCTACAAAACAGGCGACCGCGGCATTCTGCGCCGGGAGGGCTGCACCTGCGGCGGCGGACGGCCGGTGCTCGAGCTGCTGTCCGGGCGGGTGGGGGATTTCGTCCTGCTGGCCGACGGAACGCGGCTGCCCTCCTATCTCTTCCTACGGCCGGTCGAGCACATCAACGAGCGGATCGGCAACATCATCCGGCAATTTCAGGTGGTGCAGACGGGCATCGGCCAATTTACGGTGCGGCTGTCGGTCCATCCGTCCTATCTCGGCTGGAAGGATACCATCCGGGAACTCTTTTTGGAGCATTTAAAGCAGCCGGAGCTGGCGGATGCCGACTGGCGGTTCGAGTTTTTCGACGCGCTGCTCCCCGACGAGCGCAACGGCAAGCTGGCCTTTTTTTACAACGAGCTTTCAAAGCCGGAACAGGAGGAGGCGACGTCCCTATGAAAATCGAAAGACCCTTCGTGCATCTGCTGCGTTCCCCCAACGGCTGGTATTTTTTTGACGTCAACCGCAATGAAATCGTCGCAACCAGTGCGGAAGTCTACCGGGCGCTGGAAGGTCTGTTAAAGGGAGCAGGGGAGGAGGACCTCCCCGCAGAAGTGGTGGAGGAGCTTCATAACATACGGGCGATGGGCTACCTTTCCAACAAGCGGGTCAAGACCATCCGCCATTCTGCGACCGATTCCCTGGAGCAGTATCTCCGGAACAACATGAGCACCATCACCCTGCAGCTCACCCAGAACTGCAATTTCCGCTGCTCCTACTGCGTGTATTCGGAGCTTTCCAACACGGGGCAGCGTGCCCACTCGGCCAAATGCATGTCCTGGGAGACGGCAAAAGCCGCTTTGGATTTTCTGCTGGCCCACTCACGGGACAGCGAGGAAGTCAGCGTCGGTTTTTACGGGGGAGAGCCCCTCTTGGAAATGGAGCTGCTCAAGCAGTCGGTGCTATACGCCGAGGAAATGTTTGAAGGAAAGACGCTTTTCTTCAACATGACGACCAACGGCTCTTTGCTGACCGAAGAGATCACCCGTTTTCTGGTGGAACACAACATCAAGGTGATGGTCAGCATCGACGGTCCCAAGGAGATTCACGACATCAACCGCCGGTTTGCGGCGAACGGAAAGGGAAGCTTTGACGTCGTCAGGCGCAATCTGGAGCGGATTGCACGCGAGTACCCCGCTTTTTTCCGGGAGATGAGCGTCAGCATGGTGGTCGATCCCCAAAATGATTACGACCGCATCCGCTCGCTTTACGACGACGGCAGCGTCTTCCGGGAGGTGACGGTTCATTCGTCGGTCATCGACGACGTCTATTCTCTGGAAAAGACGGTGTACAGCCACGATTATATCTCCAAGCGGGATTACGAGATTTTTTTGGCTTATCTCGCCCATTTTGGACGGCTGGATCCCGCAGCCTGTTCCCCGATGGCCAGAGAAGAGGTCGGCTCCATGCTCAGCAGATTGCAGAATATGACCGGCAGCGCCGAGCTACCCGACGAAACCTCCCACGGCGGCCCCTGCATTCCGGGGAAAAACCGTCTGCTCGTCACCGTGGACGGCGCCTTCTATCCCTGCGAACGGGTCAGCGAGAGTTCCCCCGCGCTGCGTCTGGGCGACCTGAAGCACGGCTTTGATTACGAGCAGGCGCGCAGGGTGCTTAACATAGCCGCTCTGACGGCCGACCGCTGCCGGGAATGCTGGGCGCTGAGCCTGTGCAATCAGTGCGCCAAGCATGCAGACAACGGCGGCGAGCTTTCGGGGGATTTCAAGCAGAGCTTCTGCGACGGCACGCTCAAAAACGCCCGGCGCGAGCTGGAGTATATCCTGATGCTCAAGGAAATTCCGGCAATCTATCAAAAGGAAGAGAAAGCGGAAAGGAGCGTGGGGTGAGAATGGAGAAAAAACGGGTTGCTGTTTACCCCTTTTCGCGGGCTTTTGTCAGCCCGTGCGAATTTCTGGGCGCGCTCAGCGAGGCGTACGCGGTCGCGGCCCTGGTCGCGCCGCGCGGCTGGTCGATGGAGGGGCGCGACGGCGGAGCGTTCGACGGTAGAGAACCCCTCGGCCTGACCGTGGGAAGCGACCTGGAGGGGGCGCTCGCATCGTGCGACGCGCTGCTGGTTCCTCCGGGAGAGCACGGGGCGTCCCTGCGCCAAAAGACGCTGCAGGCGATGGAGCGGGCCGCCGTTCTGGGAAAGGATATCCTCTGCGCGCTGGAGCTTTCGCCGGAGGAACTCGGTGCGCTCCGGGCGCTCTGCACGCGCTCAGGCGCGGACCTGCGCTATGACGCCGGCGGATTTGAGCAGGAGACGGCAGGGTCGCCCTCCGGCTCCCGCGCGCTGAACGGACTGGACACGCCGGTCGTCTACGTGGGCGAGCTGCTGGCCGGCCTGCACGCCGAGGACATTCTGCTCTCTCTGGTGCGCGCCTTCCGAGAGAGGGGCTACCGGGCTTCCGGCGTGCTCGACCGCTGCTATGCCGGACTGTTTTCCCTGCATCCGATGCCCTCCTTCCTGAAGGAGGGCGCGGAAGAGACGGATAAGATCTACCGCTTCAACGCCTATCTGAAACAGCTGGAGCAAAGCGAGCGGCCGGACGTCCTGTTTGTGCAGTTGCCGGGCGGCATGCTCAAGTACAACGACCAGATTCCAAACGATTTCGGCGTGTACGGCTACCTGATCTCCCAGGCGGTCCAGCCCGACTGCTTTGTGCTCAGCGTCCCCTATGGGCAGGGCGACCCCGCCTTCTATGCCGGATTGAGCGATTGTTTTGCAAAGCGTTTTGGATTTGAAATAGACTGTGCGGTCATGTCCACGCTGGAGATGGACGCATTAGAGAGCGCCGGCAGGGGGAAAACCGTTTTTCACTGCCAGGATATCGAGGCGGTCAAACGCCTGACCCGGGGGATGAACGCCTCCGAGACGCCGGTTTATCC
>CABSLJ010000212.1 GCA_902478455.1 uncultured Oscillospiraceae bacterium
ATAAAAAGCTTGCATTCGGTCGTTTTAAGCCCGAATACAAGCTTTTTTGTTTCGCAGCTGCGGCTGCCGTGGACGGTTCCTCCGCGGCCGCTTCGCAGAGCGGCTCAGGGAGAATAGAGAAGCTGCCCCGCCTGTCTCCCGGAGATGGAATTTCAAAGAGGGCGGCGACGGGCTACCGGCGGAAAATGTTGCCGCCGTGGCAGTCGATCGCCACAATGAGGGGGAAATCTTCGACGGTCAGGCGCTTGACCGATTCACAGCCGAGGTCTTCAAAGGCGATGACATCGCAGCTTTTGATGCATTTTGCAGCAAGCGCGCCCGCGCCGCCGAGCGCGCAGAGGTAGACCGCGCGGTTCCGCCGGATGGCTTCCTCCACTTCCGGGGAGCGCTCTCCCTTGCCGATCATACAGGCGAGCCCCAGGTCGAGCAGACGGGGGGTGTAAGCATCCATGCGGCCGGAGGTGGTGGGGCCGCAGGAGCCGATGGGCATCCCCGGCGGTGTGGGCGTGGGACCGGCGTAATAGACGGTCGCGTCCGCAAGGGGGGAGGGAAGGGGATTGCCCTCGTCCAGCAGGGCGGTCAGCCGCTTGTGCGCGGCGTCGCGGGCTGTGTAGACCGTGCCGGAGAAGAGCACCGCCTGGCCCGCCTCCAGTTGGGGGGCAAGAGAACGGATATTGTCCGAGGAAATGTGCAGTTTGCTCATGCTTTTCACCTGATCCGCGTCCGGCCGGACGGCCGGGCTAAAATGAACCGCTGCCGCCGTCCGACTGGCGGCGCAGGGGATTGTCCGTCTTGATGGCGGTGTATTGATATCCGCTTTCTTCCTGCGGAATGGTTTCCCTCTGGTAAAAGCGAGGGGAGAGGGAACGACGTTTTTGCACCGAGCGTTCCACCGCGTCATACAGGGCGTCCAGGCGCTCCGGCGGAATCTGTCCAGCTACGGCCGTCTCCGCCGTAGCCTGGGAAAGCTCCGCCGGGGGAACGGTGGACGTCCGCCGTTCCGATGTCAGCCGTGCGCGCCGCTTTTCCTGGAGGAAGGCTTCGATTTCCTTCCGGCAGGCGGCCAGCTCGTTTCGCTTTTGCAGATCGGCCGGGCTGATTTCCAGCTTGCGGCCCTCCAGGACGCCAAACAGGGAATCGCGCATACCGGCGATCTCATCCAGCCGCTTGCGTTCCTCGGCCAACCGGCGTTCGAGCTCCATCACCTGGCGGGAAAAGGAGAATACCTCTCGGGAATAGGCGCTCTGAGCGGAGGAGAGATTGTCGATCTGCCCTTTGAGATCGTCCTCGCGGTGTCTGGCGTCCTCGGCGAGCTCGTCTATGTATTGCAGCATGTCCTCCTGGTGAAACCCGCCGAAGGCCTTGCCTGCGTACTCGTCCTGATAGGTCAAACCGCTCCCTCCCTTCTCCGGAATCTATGACATCTATGGATGGAAAGTACAGCTCTATTATAGCAGTCCCCCTCCTCAAAAACAACATCCGATCAAGAATCCTCCCGGACCCGTCCGGCTTTTTATGGAAAAGGGAGTTTTTTGGCGCGGCGTCTTCACAGTGCCGGGAAATCGGCTATAATGAAAGAAAAGCGGGAGCTTCCGTCCCGGAGGCCGTGCCGGAACCCGCGATTCAGGAAACATGCAAAGGAGTGGCCGCCATGAATTCTTCCTGCAAGCTGGCAGCGTTTGACCTCGACGGAACCCTCAACCGCACCGAGCTGTTCGCCGTTGAGGCCCTGCAGGATACCCAGAGAGAACTGGGCTTTCCGGTGCAGAGCGCGGAAACGCTGATTTCCCTTTTCGGCGCGCCTGCGAGCGAATACATCCCGTTGATCCTCCCCGGCGCGGACGAGGAAACCGTCGCCCGCTACCGCCGGATTGTTCCCGAAAAGGAAAAACAATACATCCATCAGGCCAAAGCCTATGACGGCGCGGCCGAAATGCTCGACGCGCTGCACGCGGCCGGTTACACCACCGCGGTCTGCTCCAATTCCTCCAACCGGTATATTTCTCTGGTGCTTCGGAGCATCGGACTTTTTGAAAAGATCGATCTGATTCAGCCGCTTGAGCAGGGGATGGACTGGAAAGGGGAGAGCTTAAAGCATCTGCTGGAAAAAACGGCTCCCCAAAGCGCCGTGATGATTGGCGACACCCGCTATGATTTTGAGGCCGCTGCGTTCAACGGGATACCCTTTATCGGCTGCCTGTACGGCTTCCGCCCGCACGAAATCGCGGGCCTGCCCCACCTTGTGGAAAGGCCTGCGGACCTGACAGAGGCCGTGCTGCGTTTGAGCAGTTTGGCGTAACTGCACCAAACAGAACCAGCGCCCTGAGAACCGGAGAGGTTCTCAGGGCGCTTTTTGTCGCCGATAAGGCAAGAAAAACTTCAGTTCAATTGGGGGGATCATTAAAATACTTAAGCTTCCAAAAACTTTATTTTTTAACCGTTGAAGTGTTCTTCTGCACGCCGCTGAATACAATGCCGCGGTTGGCGTCCAGGGTAACGGTGGTGCCGCTCTTTAACAGTTTGGTGGCGTTTTCGGCGCCGACGAGCACCGGTTTGTCAAGTGTGAGACCGACGATGGCGGCGTGGGAATTCATACCACCCGCCTCGGTGATGATGCCCGAAGCCTCGCGCAGAAGGTTCAGCAGGCGGTTGGTGGTCTGGGGAACAACGAGGATGTCGCCCGGCTTGAAATTCTGGAGAGCGTCGTCCTCATGCGCGCACACACAGAGATTGCCGCAAACGGTTTGCCGCGTGACACCCGTGCCGGACACCAGCACATTGCCCACCAGATGCACCTTCAGCAGGTTGGTCGTACCCGAGATACCCAGCGGCACGCCGGCCGTAATGACGACGAGATCGCCGTTTTCCACCAGATTGGCCTTGTAGGCGACGTCGACAACGTGCTCAAAGAGCTCGTCGGTATTGTCCTTTTCGTCGACCATGACGGGGATAACCCCCCATGAAAGGTTCATCTGACGCTGGACGGTGGGGTCGGTGGTGCCGCCGATGATGGGACAGGCGGGACGGTATTTGGAGATCATGCGGGCAGTCTTGCCCGATTTGGAAACGGTCATGATGGCCACGGCGCCGAGGTCGTGGGCGGTGGTGCAGGTGGCGTGGGAGATGGCCGAGGTGACGTCCTGCCGCTCGGTGATATCCCGGCGGGAGAAGCGGCCCTTGTAGTCGATGTCCCGCTCGGTGCGCTCGGCGATGGTCGCCATGGTGCGCAGCGCTTCAATGGGATAAAGACCGGCGGCCGTCTCGCCCGAGAGCATGATGGCGCTGGTGCCGTCGTAGATGGCGTTGGCCACGTCGGTCGACTCGGCCCGGGTGGGACGGGGATTCTTGACCATGGAATCGAGCATCTGCGTGGCGGTGATGACCTGCTTGCCGGCGTTGTACGCCTTTTTGATCAGCTGCTTCTGGATGACGGGAATCTCCTCCAGGGGGATTTCCACGCCTAAGTCGCCGCGGGCGACCATGATGCCGTCGGATACATTGATGATCTCGTCGATGTTGTTGACGCCGTCGGGATTTTCGATTTTAGCGATGATCCGGATTTTGTGACAGTCGTGCTTTTCCAGCTCCCGGCGCAGCTCGACGATGTCGGCCGCCGAACGGGTGAAGGAGGCGGCGATGAAATCAAAGTCCTGCTCCACGGCGAAACGGATGTCGTCACGATCCTTTTCGCTGATGAAGGGAAGTGAAAGGGTGACGCCCGGCACGTTGATGCCCTTGTTGGCCGAGACGGTTCCCCCGTTGACCACAGTGCAGAGGATGTCGGTCTCCGTGCACTCGTCCACCCGGAGCTCGATGAGACCGTCGTCAATCAGGATGCGGGAACCTCTGGAAACGTCGCGCGGCAGGTCCTTGTACGAGATGGAGGAAAGCTGCCCGTCTCCGATGACGTCCTTTGTGGTCAGGGTAAAGGTTTGGCCCTTCTCCAGATTGACTCTGCCGGAAGCAAAGGTGCCTGTGCGGATTTCCGGACCCTTTGTGTCCAGAAGCAGGGCAATCGGCAGGCCGAGCTCGGTGCGCAGGCTGTCTCTTATACACATCTCCGAGCCCACGAG
>CABSLJ010000213.1 GCA_902478455.1 uncultured Oscillospiraceae bacterium
CTATTCGTCGGCAGCGTCAGATGTGTATAAGAGACAGAATCAGCCGGGCGGCCGTGGGCGACACACAGGCCCGGCTTGTTTGACGGGCAGCAGGACATGCGCCCCACCTGGCGTCATCATCCAGGTCTTTGCCGCTTCCGCTCCATTTTGCCGGCGGTAACTGCTTTTTTCGACGGAACCGCTCCGGCGTCCGCCGGTCTCTCGAAAACGGGACAGGCTCCCCGAAAAAGCAGGAGAAGCAACCATTCACAAGACCAGTTCTGCGGCGAAAAAAACAGCAAAATATTCCGGGGGTGTTACGGTTGAACTTTCCCATACGATCCAATCCCACGCAGAAAACCCGTTACTGGCTCAAGGCGTTTCTGCTGGGAGCGTCGATTTCCTTCCTGTTTTTTATTCCGTTTATCGTCTACGATCAGGGATATTTCCTGTATTACGGCGATTTTAACGTTCAGCAGGTTCCCTTTTATCAGATGGCGCACGACGCCATCCGCCGCGGGGACATTTTCTGGAACTGGAACACCGACCTGGGCGCCAATTTCATCGGGTCGTACAGCTTTTATCTGCTGGGCAGTCCCTTTTTCTGGCTGACCCTCCCCTTCCCGAGTCAGGCGGTGCCCTATCTGATGGGTCCCCTTCTGATTTTGAAATTCGGCTGCGCCGCTTTGACCGGCTACGTCTATTTGCAGCGCTACGCCAAAAATAAGGATTTCGCCGTGCTCGGCGGCATGCTGTACGCCTTCTCCGGTTTTTCGGTGTACAACATCTTCTTCAATCACTTTCATGAGGCCATCGTCTTCTTCCCGCTGCTGCTTGCCTCGGTGGACGAATACATGGACACCAAGCGGCGCGGTCTGTTCGCCGCGGCCGTATTCGCAAGCTGCTTTGTCAACTACTATTTCTTTGTGGGACAGGTGGTCTTCTGCATCATCTACTGGTTTGTGCGCATGTTTATGTGCCGCTGGCAGATCACCCTGCGGGAGTTTTTATGGTTCCTCTTTGAAGCGGTGCTCGGCCTGCTCGCCACGGCGGTGCTCCTTTTTCCCACCATCCTCGCCGTGCTGCAGAACCCGCGGGTCAACAATCCGCCGCAGGGCTGGAGCGCGCTGATGTACGGCTGGGAGCAGCGTTACCTGCACATTCTCGAGTGCTTTTTCTTCCCGCCGGATATTCCCGCCCGGCCCAACTTCACCCCCGATTCAGAGGCCAAATGGGCTTCTCTTGGCGCCTGGCTGCCGCTTTTCAGCATGAGCGGCGTCATCGCCTGGTTCCAGACCAAGCGCAAGCACTGGCTCAAGACTCTGCTGATGATTTTGTTCTTAATGGCCTTTGTCCCCTTCCTCAACAGCACCTTCCAGATGTTTAATTCCAGCTACTACGCCCGCTGGTTCTATATGCTCACCCTGATGACCACCCTCGCCACCATCCTGGCCCTCCAGAACGCCCGGGTCGACTGGGGCCGCGCCGTCAAGTGGACCATCGGCATCACGCTGGCGATCGCCCTGCCGGTCGGTCTGATCCCCAAAACGGTGGGCAGCGGGGAAAATAAGACCACCCAGATCGGCCTGATGGCCTATCCCGACCGCTTCTGGATCTATGTGGCCATTGCGCTTGCGAGCCTGCTGCTGCTGATTCTGCTGATGCGCTTCTGGAAAAAAGACCGGGCGCGCTTTGTCCGCCTCGCGATGGCGGGTGTCGGGGTGATTACGGTCATCTATTCCGGATTCATCATCGGTCTCGGCAAATCGCAGTCGTACGATTCGCGCAACTTCATTATCCCCTACAGCCTCAAGGGAGGCGATGACATCAACCTGCCCGATGAACGCAACTGCCGCGCCGACGTCTTCAACGGCATGGACAATCAGGCCATGTTCTGGCAGATTCCTACCATGCAGGCCTTTCACAGCATTGTGCCCGGCTCGATCATGGAATTTTATCCCTCCGTGGGCGTGACGCGGGACGTCGGTTCCCGGCCGGAAACCACCTACTACGGTCTTCGTTCCCTCCTCTCCTGCCGCTGGCTCTTCGATTACACCGGCGACGGAAAGCAGTTCTCCGAAGGAGAGGATGGCGTCACCGCCATGCCGGGCTGGACCTATTACGATACGCAGAACAGCTTCGACATCTGGGAAAACGACTACTACATTCCCTACGGCTTCACCTACGACCTGTGCATCAGCAGGGAGCAGTACGATTCCATCAGCGAAGGCAACCGCCATCTGGCGCTGCTCAAGGCCATGGTGCTCGACGACGAGCAGATCGTCCGTTATTCCGACATTCTGACGCCGGTGGACGATGTAAACGAGTTCGAATATACACAGAACGCCTATTTTGACGACTGTCTTGCGCGCAAGCAGACCGTCTGCTCCGAATTTGAGCGCGACAACCGCGGCTTTACCGCCAAAATCACCACGCAGGAGGACGAGCTTGTCTTCTTCAGCGTCCCCTATGAGGACGGCTGGACCGCCATGGTCAACGGGGTGGAGGCGCAGATCGAAAAGGTCAACGTCGGCTTTATGGCGGTACGCGTGCCGGCGGGCACGAGCGAAATCCGCTTCAACTATATGACCCCCGGCCTTCTGCCCGGTCTTCTGGTGACGCTCGGCTGCTTCGCCCTTTTCGCCGCTTACATGTTCTTTATGCCCAAGCGCGACCGCGCGCGCAAGGCGGCTCTGGCCCCGACCATGCCCGCTGAAAAGCCGCGCGCTGTGTATAAGGTAAAAAGGTCTCTTCCGGGAGGAGAGAGCACTCCCCTGGAGGAACAAAACCATGCATCCGCGCCGGACGGCTTTGCGCCCGCGCCGGAACAGAAGGAAAATCCGAAAGAAGAGGTGTAACGCCATGCCAACACTCTATCTGGTCGTCCCCTGTTACAATGAAGAAGAGGTCTTTCCGGAGACGCAGAAGCGTCTGACCGAAAAGCTTCTGGATCTGATCAAAACCGGCCGCGCCGATGAGAACAGCCGGATGCTCTTCGTGGACGACGGCAGCAAAGACCGAACCTGGGAACTCATCAGCAAATACAGCGAGGAGAATCCCTATCTCTGCGGACTCAAGCTGGCCCACAACCGCGGGCATCAGAACGCCCTGCTGGCCGGTCTGATGACGGCGCGCGAATATGCCGACTGCGCCATCTCTCTCGACGCCGATCTCCAGGACGACATCGAGGTGCTCGACCAGTTCATGGATAAGTTCCGCGAGGGGTGCGACGTCGTCTACGGCGTGCGCAACAAGCGGGAGACCGACTCCTTTTTCAAGCGCACCACGGCGCAGGGCTTTTACAAATTCATGAAGATTCTGGGCGTGGACGTGGTCTACAATCACGCCGATTATCGTCTGATGAGCAGGCGCGCGCTGGACGCTCTCTCCGAATACAGGGAGGTCAATCTTTTTCTGCGGGGCATCGTCCCTCTGATCGGCTACCGCAGCGATTACGTTTACTACGACCGGCATGAACGTTTTGCCGGAGAATCGAAGTATCCGCTGAAAAAGATGATCCATTTCGCGCTCGACGGGATCACCTCTTTCAGCGTAAAACCGCTCAAGATGATTTCCAACCTGGGGATTCTCATCTCCGTCCTGAGCGTCGCCGGCCTGCTCTACGCCCTTATTTCCTTCTGGGCCGGCTCGGCGGTGCCCGGCTGGACGGCCATCGTCGCCTCCATCTGGCTGCTCGGCGGCATTCAGCTTCTGTGCATCGGCGTGGTCGGCGGTTATGTGGGCAAGATTTACAGCGAATCCAAGGCCCGCCCCCGCTACCGCATTGAGGAGTTCATCCGGAAATAGACTGAGGCTGCGTAAAAAACACAGGCTGAAGTCGCAAACAAAAAAGCAGGGACAGCACCCCCTGCTTTTTTTGTTGCCGGCCTTATTCCAGACTGTTCCTTTTATGTAGACCGGATGGGGTTTGGGCCCCATCCTAACAGGGTAAAAACCCATGCGTAACGCATGTTTTTATCTTGCGGTATTTGCCCTGCCGAGATTAGCTTATGCCGGTTTCGCCCGATTATAAAATCCAGATTCTGTCAATCAATCTGACTGCGAAAGCCGGCTGTGATCAAACCA
>CABSLJ010000214.1 GCA_902478455.1 uncultured Oscillospiraceae bacterium
GAGAGCATCTGCCAATCGTTCCGGACGGCGGCAGGGCGTCTGATGGAGCTGGGGCTCGGCTACCTTGCGCTCGACCGCGCCACGTCCACCCTTTCCACCGGGGAGCGGCAGCGGATGCAGCTGGCCCGCGCGGTGCGCAACCGGACCACCGGCGTGCTGTATGTGCTCGACGAGCCCTCCATCGGCCTGCATCCCTCCAACATTGTAGGGCTGACCGAGGTCATGCGCGACCTGGTTGGGGATGGTAATTCCGTTTTGCTCGTGGACCACGACACACAGCTTCTGGCAGAGGCCGACTGGATCATCGAGATGGGACCGCAGGCCGGCGCGGACGGCGGCAGGGTGATCGCCCAGGGAAGCATCGGGGAGGTGGAAGCGAACCCCGCGTCTCAGATCGGCCCGTTTCTTTCCGGCAGCACCCGGGTTGAGGTGCGCCGGCGCGCCGCTGCGGATGAAATGTTCGGCATCGGAACCATCCGTCTGTCCACCGCCGCCATACACACCGTAGCGCCCCTTCGGGTGGACATTCCCAAGGGAAGGCTGACCGTGGTGACCGGCGTTTCCGGCTCCGGCAAGACGACGCTGATTCTGGAAAGCCTGATCCCCGGGCTGGAGGCGTCCATCGCGGGAACCCAACCGCCGAAGCATGTCCTCTCGGTCAACGCGGAGGGCATCGGCAGAATCCGGCTGATCGACGCCGCGCCCATCGGCATCAACGTCCGTTCCACCGTGGCGACCTATGCGAATGTGCACGACGAGCTGCGCCGGATCTACGCAAAGCTGCCCGACGCCAGGCACCTCGGATACAAGGCGGGGGATTTTTCCTACAACACGGGCCGGCTCCGCTGCCCGGTCTGCGACGGGACGGGCGTGATCAGCCTTGACGTGCAGTTTCTGCCGGATGTGGAGATTCCCTGCCCGGGCTGCCGCGGCTCCCGGTACGCAAAGGAAGCGGCGGGCGTAAAATACCCGGCCGGCAAGGAGAAGGCCTATTCCCTCCCCGACCTGATGGCGATGGACATCAACACCGCGCTGGACGCCTGCGCCGACCTGAAGCTGGTCCGGCAGCGCCTGCAGGTACTGCAAAGCCTGGGGTTGGGCTATCTGACCCTGGGCGAAGCGACGCCCAGCCTCTCCGGCGGAGAGGCGCAGCGGTTAAAGCTGGCCAGTGAGATGGGCCGGGGACAGGCCGACGCCGTCTTCGTCTTTGACGAGCCCACCATCGGCCTGCATCCGCTGGACGTGCGCACGCTGCTGGGGGTGTTTCAAACCCTCGTGGAAAGCGGCGCCACCGTCATCGTGATCGAGCACGACCTGGATGTGATGCGCAATGCCGACTACATCATCGACATGGGGCCGGGCGGCGGCGAAGAGGGCGGCCGAATCGTCGCGGCAGGCACGCCCGACCAGATTGCGCAAAGACCCGCCAGCATAACGGGAAGGTATCTCCGCTAGAGGCCGCAGCGGCGCACGGACCGCGGCGAAATGCCCCTTTTGACAAGCAACCGCCCGGAAATCCTGCATATATACAGGATTTCCGGGCGTTTTTTCTGAATCGTCACATCTTCCTTCGGGCATTCGGGAGAGGGAAAAGCAAAGCCCGCACATTCAAAAAAAGGCGGCCGGACGGTTCTCTTTCCCGTTTGGCCGCCTTTTTGCCATGATTTATGCCGTTTCAAGCGCGTCCATAAACCGTTTGGCATTGGAGTAAAATATTTTTTCTTTGGTTTCCGCCGGCAGACCGGAAAGAGCGACCGATTCAATCATATTGTCCAGATAGGAGGAAAAGGAATCGATCCCATAGAAATCCGTGCCGAAGAAAAGCCGGTCGCTGTCGATGCGTGAAACAATGTCCTCTATATCCCCAACAGGGGTACAGCAGAAGCACAAATAGATGTTCCTGTTCCGCTCGGCGGCACGGATGGCGTCGTAGTGCATGTCGCAGATACCGGCATGGCCGAGAATGATTTTGAGCTCCGGATGAAGCTCGCCGAGCGACGCGATTTGCAGCGGGTCGCAGTAAGGCGGGGTGCCGTCGTGAAATAAAATGGGCAGCGAGAGCGCGGCGCAGAGCCCGGAAAGGGCGTACATCTCCTCTGTGGAGACCGAGCATCCGGAAAGCCACGAATGAATTTTCATGCCGCGCGCGCCATAGACCTCCTTACACCGGCGGATTTCGTCCTGCATTGCGCCGAGCGGCAGATTGGGATTGAAGCTGTAAAAGGGTTTGAAACGTTCCTCATTGCCCCGGCAAAATTCCCACAGCCGCTTGTTGCCGGCCACAGGGTCCCCCACCATGCTGGAGAGGGAGGAAATCCAGGCGCTTTCCACGCCATAGCGGTCCATGATGCGGAGCATGGCGGCGGGGCTGACCGGCTCAAAGACGCCGGGCGGGAAGCCGCCGTCATAGGAATGCAGATGGGTGTCTATGATCTTCACCGGAATACCTCCAAAACGCCGGGCGTCTGGCGCGCGGCGCGCATCGTTGTGCGGACGTCGTCCTTCCGCCCCCGCGGCAAGGACCTCACGGGCGTCATGAAAAGCCCAGTAGCTTTCTCAGATTGCCGCCGAGCATGGCCTCCATTGCCTGCTCATCCGCCTGAACGGCGCGGACCTTGCTCAATTCATACGGCAGGCCGGAATGGGGACTGTCCGAACCGAAAAGGATGCGGTCGTGTCCGACGGCGGAGAGAATGTCCTGCGTGCGGGAGGAAAGGCTTAAGGAGGTGTCGAACCAGATGTTCTCCGAGTGCCGGGCGATAAAGGGTACGTCGTTCCAGAAGTCGGAGTAGCCCGAATGCCCCATGATGAACCGCACTTTCGGGTAACGCAGGGCGAGGTCATATAGCTGAAAGGGGATGCTGGAAACCGGCGTGCCGGTATGGAAATAGACGGGGACGCCGTATTTTTCAGCAAGCTCAATCAGTGGTTCCACCAATGGATCGTTCAGATGAAATCCCTGCACCGCCGGGTTGAATTTCACGCCTGAAAGGCCGGCCTTCAGCGCGTCCTCCAAAAGCGTCTCCGCCTGTTTTCCGAACCAGGGATTGGCTGTGGCAAAACCTAAGAGTCTGCCTCGCGACTGTTCGACGGCATCTATCAACAGCCGGTTTCCCTCCCGATTGTCCACGGCGATGTATTCCTCCACCGGGACGACGACGCTTTTTTCCACGCCGAAGCGGTCCATCCGTTCAAGCAGCTCGGAAAGGGTCTGTTTTTTGTACCGGCCCACGCCCAGATGGCAGTGGGCGTCCCAAATACGCATGGCGCCTCCCGTCAAACAATTCGGTAATCGATGAAGGCGGGGACCTCAAGCGTGCGCTCCATCTCGTCTATGAGCTCCTGGGTGCAGGGAACCCCGCGCCGCCTAGCCTCTTTTACCGCGTGATATTCAAACCAGAGGTCGGTCATATCGGTGTCCCCCTCACGCATGTTCTGGAGCTCCTTTTCAAACAGGGGAAGGACGAAATCCTCGTGCCCCGTCTTCACAGCCGCGTGGGCGGCGTACATGAGGGCCTTGTCGGTCGCCTGCCCAGGGTCCAGGGTACAGTAGAAATCCCACGCCTTCTGATAGTGCTTATGGAAGACAAGCATCTTGAGGTACTCCTCGGAAAAGGCCTGGTCCATGCGGAGTCCGCCCAGCGCAAAGGCCTGTTCCATGTATGCTTCGGCCTCCTCCGCCCTTCCCTCCATCTGCAGGCCGTACGCAAGATTCCGGCAGGAGATGGCCGTGGGCAGAATAGAAAGTGAGGTTTGCCAGGCGGAAAGCGCCTCCTCATAGCGGCCGGCCTCATAGAGCATGACGCCGTACTGCATCCAGGCCGAATGATTTCCGCCCTCCGGCGTCTGAAGGCTTTCCTCCAACAGGCGCAGCCAGCGGTTGGAATCGGTCATGAAGGAGGGGTCGAACCGGTCGGCCGCCGTTTCCGGATAAAACCCATGTTGCAGCAGATGCAGCCAAGGCAGCTCCTTTTCGCTTAGGGAACAGTCGGGATAGAGAAGTCCGG
>CABSLJ010000215.1 GCA_902478455.1 uncultured Oscillospiraceae bacterium
CACGCCGTAAGCGGCAATCGAAGATTGCCGACGGCTGAGAGAACGTTGACCAAACTGGGCAGCTACGGTTCTTCAAGAAGCTTTTGGGTTTTGCTGCTGTCCTGTAGTCAATTTACTTTCTATAACAACCTCACGCAGCGCATTCGCGCAGTATGCTGCGCATACCAAGCTGGCGCTTGTGCGTGAGAACGTTGACCAAGGTGGGAAGCCACAGTTTTTCAGGAGGGGCTTTCTGTTTTTACTACTTGGCTGCTATCCATTTCTATGCTATAATATCCGCAAGGCGGATGCAACCATGCAGACTTGAAAATCGCATGAATTCTTTTTGAACCCCTCCCGCCCGGCGTGGAGGGGTCTTTATTTCCCGGGAAGTTCAAATGACTTGGAGGAAACAACGGATGAACAGACGTATGGCGCGGGAGCAGGCTTTTCTGCTGGTATTTGAAAAGACCTTCCACGACGAATCCCTGCCCGAACTCATCGAAGCGGCCCAGCTCGCCCGCGATTTGGAGATCGATCCCTTCGCCGAGCGGATTTTTCGGGGCATCGAGTGCGAGCCCCAGCCGATTGAGGAGCTGATCGAACAGAACATCATCGGCTGGAAGAAAAGCCGGCTTTCCCGCGTGGCGCTCGCCCTGTTGCGGGTGGCGGTCTACGAGATGCGCTCGGAGGAGGATATCCCCATCAGCGTATCCATCAACGAGGCGGTCGAACTTGCCAAAAAGTATGGCAGCAAGGATGACGCCCCCTTCATCAACGGCGTGCTCGGCAGCATCGCCAAAAAGCTAGAGGCGGGCAAATGAAGCGCTTTTTAGGACTGGACACCAGCAATTATACCACCTCCGCCGCTCTCTATTTTGAGGGGGGAGAGGTGATTCAGGAAAAAAAGCTACTCCCGGTGAAGGAGGGGCAGCTCGGCCTGCGGCAGAGCGACGCCGTTTTCCACCACGTCGCCCAGCTGCCGGAGGTCTTTTCCGCGCTGACGGCCGAGGCGGGGGAAACGCCGCCCGATGCAATCGGCGTCTCCAGCCGGCCGCGCAGCGTGGAGGGGTCCTATATGCCCTGTTTTACCGTCGGCCTGTCGGCGGCCCGTATCCTGGCGGCCCAGCTCGGCGCGCCGCTTTACTCTTTTTCCCATCAGGAGGGTCATATCGCCGCGGCGCTTTACTCGGCCGGACAGCTTGCCCTGATGGAGCGGCGCTTTCTCGCCTTCCACGTCTCCGGCGGTACCACAGAGGCGGTGCTCGTCCATCCGGAGGGGGAGGGCATGCGCTGCGAACTCGTCGCAAGGACGCTCGACCTCAACGCCGGCCAGGCGGTCGACCGCGTGGGGGGGATGCTGGGCCTGCCTTTTCCGGCCGGTCCTGCGCTGGAAGCGCTCGCCGCCACCTGTGACGGCAAGTTTCCCAAGGCGCGTCCGGTGCTCAAGGGGGCCGACTGTTGCCTTTCCGGCCTGCAAAACCAATGTGAACGGATGATCCGGGAGGGCCGTCCGCCGGCAGAGACGGCCGCCTACTGTCTGAATATGATCGAGGCCACGCTCGGCGCGATGTGCGAACGTCTGCTTGCCGCACACGGGAGCCTTCCCGTGCTTTTCGCCGGCGGCGTGACCTCCAACCGGCTGATCCGCCGGGGGTTGACCGCACGCTTCGGGGCTTTTTTTGCCGAACCGGCCTTTTCGGCCGATAACGCGGCGGGCGTCGCCCTGCTCGCAGCCAGAAAGGCGGGATGCTTATGAAAAATCAAAGCGTGCTGACCGTTTCCCAGCTCAATTTTTACATGAAATCTCTGCTCGACGGCGACCCCGTCTTGCAAAACGTCTTCCTCGCGGGGGAAATCTCCAATTTTACCAACCACTACCGTTCTGGCCACTTTTACCTCTCCCTCAAGGACGACAAATGCGTGGTAAAGGCGGTTATGTTCGCCTCTCACGCTTCGCGCGTGCGTTTCCGGCCGGAAAACGGCATGCGCGTCCTCGTTCGGGGACGGGTGTCGGTCTATGAGGCGAGCGGACAGTACCAGCTTTATATCGAAGATATGCAACCCGACGGTGTCGGCGCGCTGAATCTCGCCTTCGAGCAGCTCAAGGAAAAGCTTGGCAAAGAGGGACTTTTCGATCCTTCCCGCAAGAAAACCCTCCCCGTTTGTCCGGAGAGGATCGGGGTGATCACCTCGCCCACGGGCGCCGCTGTGCGGGACATCGAGTCGGTCCTCGGCCGGCGTTATCCGCTGGCGGAGCTCGTCTTCTGTCCTGTTCTGGTGCAGGGGGAGGGGGCCCCGGCGCAGATTGCCGACGCGCTCGACCGTATGAATCGCTTGGCGGCGGCCGATGTGATCATCGTCGGCCGGGGCGGCGGCTCGCTTGAGGAGCTGTGGGCCTTCAACACCGAGGAGGTGGCTTACGCCGTGTCGCGCTCGGTCATTCCGGTCGTCTCGGCCGTGGGGCATGAGACCGATTTCACCATCTGCGATTTTGCGGCCGATCTGCGCGCACCCACGCCCTCGGCGGCGGCCGAGCTCGTCGCTCCGGATATTCGGGACCTGTTTTCCCAGCTCGACGGCTGCGCCCTCTCCATGCGGCGGTCGATGGAACAAAAGCTGCTTTCCTGCCGGATGAATCTCGATCATTTGCAAAAAAGTCACCATTTCGTTTCCCCGATGGATATAATAGAACAAAGAAGGATGCGGCTTGACGCCCTCTCCGCCCGCGCGGGCGCGACGGCGGGGCGGCTTGTCACACGGGAGAACGGCCGGATTGCCGCCCTTGCCGGCCGGCTGGAAAGCCTCAGTCCGTTGGCCGTGCTTTCCCGCGGCTATGCAATCGCCTTTGATGGGGAGGGCCGGCCGCTGCGCTCGGTGGAGAAACTTTCCCCGGGGGACGAACTGACCCTGCGCCTGAACGACGGCGCGGTCGATTGCGCCGTATTAGCGAAAAAGGAAGTGGAATAGATGAAAAAGCAGACCTATGAGTCGGCCGTGACCCGGCTGGAAACCATCGTCGAAGCGCTGGAGGCGGGGGAAGGCTCCCTTGAGGAATCGCTCAAGCTGTATGAAGAGGGGGCAAAGCTTCTCTCTTTTTGTTACTCCACCCTCAAAAACGCCGAGCAGAAGATCACCGAGCTTTCCGAGCTGGAAGAACGGGCGCAGCAGACCGGGGAGGAACGAGCATGACCACTGCCGAATACAAAACCATGATTGAAGCAGGCCTCAAAAAGGCCCTTCCCTCGTCCGATTGCCTGGAGGGCGACCTCAGCCGGGCGATTGCATACAGCCTCTGCGACGGCGGAAAACGGATCCGTCCCATTCTGACGCTGGAGTTCTGCCGCCTGTGCGGCGGGGATGTCAAGGCCGCCCTGCCTTTTGCCTGCGCGGTGGAGATGATCCACACCTATTCCCTGATTCACGATGATCTGCCCTGCATGGACGATGACGACACCCGCCGCGGTCGCGCGTCGAGTCATATCGTCTTCGGGGAGGACATCGCTCTGCTCGCGGGGGACGCACTGCTGTCCCTGGCTTTTGAAACCATACTCTCGCCCGACAGCGTCGCCCGTGCCACACCCGAACGGGCTGCCAGAGCAGCGTATATTCTTGCAAAGAACTCCGGCGCAACCGGTATGGTCGGCGGCCAGGTGATCGACCTCCAGCACGAGGGCAAACAGGTGGACGTCGCCCTCCTGGAGGAGATGGACGAAAAAAAGACGGGCGCGCTCATCGTGGCGGCGGCGCAGATGGGCTGCGTTATCGCCGGCGCAGGGGATAAGGAGGTTGCTGCCGCGGGGAGCTACGCCAAGGCGGTGGGGCTCGCCTTCCAGATCGTGGACGACATCCTCGACGTCACGGCCGACGCTGCCGAGCTGGGCAAACCGGTGGGCAGCGATCTTTCCAACCAGAAATCAACCTATGTATCCCTTTTGGGGCTGGAGCGCTCCAAAGAGCTGGTGTGCGAGCTGACCGGTCATGCGATTTCGGCCCTCTCCGCC
>CABSLJ010000216.1 GCA_902478455.1 uncultured Oscillospiraceae bacterium
TACGAGATCTAGTACGGTCTCGTGGGCTCGGAGATGTGTATAAGAGACAGCGCTGGGATCAAATCTGCTTCCATGACCCGGACAAGCTTCGCGCAATCACCGCACTGACACAGTTTCCGAAAGAGGCAAACGTAGCGGATCTTGCCTGCGGAACCGGAGCGATGCTTCCCTATCTTCTAAATAAGAATCCACAAAGCATCACTGCCGTAGATTTATCGGAGCAAATGATTATCCGGGCCAAAAGTAAATGCATCGACCCGCGGGTCCGTTTTCTTGTCTCCGACCTGTTCGCTCTGGAAGAAAATAATTTTGACACTGTAATCCTCTACAGTGCCTATCCCCATATGCCGGACAAGCGTGCGCTCGCCCGGAAGCTTTCCAGCCTGCTTCTTCCAGGCGGACGGTTCCTCATAGCCCATTCGGAAGGGCGCGCCGCTATCAACGAGCGCCATCTTGATCCGGACACAGCGGCGGTTTCCATTCCGCTCCGCCCCGTTTGGGAAGAAATCGAATCCTTCTGTGATTGGTTCGAGGTTGACATTCAAATCGATACGCCGGAGTTCTATGTGTTTTCCGGCTTGAAAAACTAAACAAACGGACTTGATCCTCCAATCAGTGATTGGAGGATTTTTCATGGGCGGTTCCATAATACAAATTTCTGTTTTTTTGTACAAATATATCCAGGTTTAAAATTCGATCGATATGGATGAAAAAAACACCGTCATTTGCTTGCACTGGGCTGGCAAATATGTTATCTTTTAGTCGAAAGAGGGCTTGTCCTGTCAAGCGCTGTTTCACTACAAACAGGAACATGTCGCCGTTGCTGTAAAGACGCAGGAAGCGTCAGGCGCGGCGTAGATGGAATGGGGTGAAAGGCCCCGCGTTACCGACGCTGTAAGCGCGAGGACGTTCCAAAGCATCAGCGCAGCCGATGTAAGCCGAAAGGCTTCCACTGTAGCAGCACAGTTCCAGGCTATGGGAAGGTAGGAAACGGACGCACGAAAATCCATTGTGCTTTTAATCGATGGATTTTCCGCAACGCGAGTCAGAAGACTTACAGTTCCTCATTTTTTGCAAGGAGGCCCAAAGGCCCCCTTGGTTGAGCGCGCGAATACGGGTGCGCCGATTTTTGCATGTGCAGAAATCGGCGCACTTATTATTTTTTCTCAACTGACATGCCTGTTTGCGCTGCCATCGATTGCGTTTGCCAGTGGATGGCTCTAATCCCATATTACACCCACAAGGGTTTTGGAAATAGATGAATGGAAATAAGGAGGAGATGCAATGAAAAAAAGAGTATTGTCCCTTTTTTTGGCATTTGCCATGATACTGGGACTGATGCCCGCTGTCACCGCGGCAGAAACAGTCAAAATCGGTACGGCGGAAGCGCTGTTTGATTTTGCAGACCGGGTAAACGGAACAGGGGATTATTCCGTTCCCGAACCGGACTTGTCTGCGGTTTTGACCGGTGACATTACGGTCGCGGAAGAGTGGGTTCCGATTGGACTGAAAGCGGCACCATATGCCGGAATTTTTGACGGTAGAGGGTATTCCATTACTTTATCCAATGGGATAACCTATAGAGGCACCAACGAAAGGTATGGGCTGTTTGGCACCGTTTCTGGTACAATTCAAAATTTGACCGTAAAAGGTTCGATCGATTTTTCCAATCAAGCCGGTAATGTCGGCGGCATAGCAGGTTACTTGAACGGCGGAAAAGTCCAGGCGTGCTTGAACGAAGCGAGTATTGCCGGCAAAAACAACGTTGGCGGCATTGTTGGAATGAACAGCAAAGGTCAAATTTTGCTATGCGGCAATTCCGGTGAAATCCAGGCCTCCGCTTCCTCTCTGGCGACAAATGCCGGCGGAATTGTCGGAAGCAATTCCGGCGGAACGATTCAAGGCTGCTATAACGTGGGGAAAATCAAAGCTGCAACCAATTATGCCGGCGGCCTTGTAGGGGCTAATGCAGCGCTGTTAGCGTCCTGTTATATAGAAAACTGCTACTCGGCAGGGGCGGTGGACGAATCAACGATTGCCGGCGCTGTAGTCGGAACGGAAAGCGGAACCAAGGGAATTACATACAATAATATTTTCTATTCGACTGATTCCGCCTCCAAAGCAATCGGAAAATCCGGGACGGCCGCGCCGGCTGGAACCCCGGAAGCAAAAGAAGAAGCCGCCTTGAAAGCCGCCGTCCTCGCCCTGCAGGACGGAGCGGGAGAATCCATCTTCGCTGAAGATACGGAGAATATTAACAACGGATGGCCGGTGCTGGCCTGGCAGGCGTCCGGCGGCTCTTCCGGGGATCAGGTGCTCGAAGGCGATCTGACGATCTCCGGCAAAGCCTATGTAGGCAGCACTTTAACAGCTCGCTACTCCGGTTCGGATACAGAGATCAGTTACCAGTGGTATCGCGGAAGCACCGTCATTGACGGCGCCGTTTCCGCCTCCTATACTGTAACGGATGAGGACATCGAAAGCGAGTTAAAGGTCACCGCTTACGCAGAAGGGTACGCCAGCAAGACAGAGTCGGCGGGTGCAGTACCGAACTACATCGCTTTTGATGTAACGCCGGATACGGCCTCCATCACGGTAGAAGACAGCGGCGGCGCCCGCTGGAGCGCCAACGAGTACGGCTTCTATGCACTTCCCGCTGGGGATTACACCTATACAGCGACAGCCGGCGGTGAATATATCGATGCTTCCGAAAGCTTCACCGTCCCCTATAACAAAGACGGCGGCCTGATTTCCGTCGGGCTGGCGGTAAAAACCTATGATGTAGCTTTCACCGTAACGCCCCATGACGCCTCTTTTGTTGTGAAAAAAGACGGCCAGGAAATTGCCCCCGTCACCGCCGGAACAAAAACTTACAAGCTTCCCAAAGGGGATTATACCTATTCTGCCTCCGCCTTTGGATACGAAGGCAGGACGGACGAATCCTTCACCGTTTCCGGTGCGGAGGCCAAAACCATTATACTGGCTCCGCTCGCCCGGCAGTCTGTAACCATTGTTGTCAATAAGACGGCCGGCGGCCCGGATACCGAGCCGACTGTTGTAGTGCGCGACGCATCCGGAACCGTCCGGGACCTCTCCAAAGGCCTTCCGGCTGGTGATTACACCTATGCAATTTCCTGCGGCGGTTATCAATCGGTTAACGGCAGCTTTACGGTAACGGACCGCGTCGTCAGCATTCGGGAAACCTTGCCGCTTCAAGCAGCGTGGGACGGCGTTACGATCACCGAGCCGAATCGGGACGCGCAGGGCGCTTACCTGATCGGCAGCGCTGCAGAGCTGGCCTGGTTTGGCGCAAAAGCTCCTCTGGATGCAGATGCAAAGCTTATCTCAGATATTACGCTCAACGAGGATCTGTCCATCCGCGAGGACGCGCTGTATCGATGGACGCCTGTGGGAACTTCTGCGAAGAAGTATTCAGGCAGCTTTGACGGACAAGGCTATACCATCTCGGGCCTATACGTCAGCCATGCCCAAAACGGCGCGGGATTCTTCGGTTATATCGACAAGGCGGCAGAAGTCTCCAATCTGACCGTGGACGGCAGGATCATTGGATCCGGCAGCTATACCGGAGGCATAATCGGCGATTGCTATGGAACGGTTACCAACTGCCACAATTTAGCGGAAGTTAAGGGCAAAAATTATACCGGCGGAGTCATTGGGGATTTGGAGAACGGCGGTACGATGTCCGGCTGCTCGAACCGCGGGCCGGTAACGGCATCCGGCCATACCGCCGGCGGCGTAGCCGGACGGATCGATTCCGGCAGCGGCAGCGCGATGACAAACTGCTACAATACGGGTTCTGTGCAGGCTACTACAAAAGCAGGCGGCGTGGCCGGCGACCAATACGCTTATGGAAGCGGCGTCAGCGGCGTCTATAATCTGGGACTTGTCACTGCTACTGCAGGATACGCCGGGGGAATCCTTGGAAATTTC
>CABSLJ010000217.1 GCA_902478455.1 uncultured Oscillospiraceae bacterium
GAGCATCGGCAGGCCGGACCTCCTAATTTGCGCAACGGAGCCGGAAGCTGTCCGGACGCGATACGGACTGCCGACGCGCCCTGGGCGTTGCAGCAGGCCAAGAGCCAAACAGAAAAGAAGCCGTGGTAAAAGCTTCGGAAAACGCCACGAAACAATGAAAAAATCAGCGAGGAGGCGGTATCTCCATCGGCCGGTGCAGACGGTGCGGGCAGATGAGGGTATCCGCCTTTTCTTGCGGGACGGCCTTCACCGGAGGATTGAGTTTTTCGGCATCAGTCCGTTTTACGCGTCTTTGGGCTGCAAGCATCATGAAATCTCCTGCTGCGGGCGGTCAATCCACCGTCTTTGTTTCACCGCCGTTTCCTCATAAGAAAGGGCACCGTGCCTTTTGGCACGGTGCCCCAACAACATGTGGATTTTTACTTCATGCTGTTCTCGTAGGACTCGATCATCTTTTTGACCATCTGGCCGCCAACGGAACCGGCCTCTTTGGAGGTCAGGTCGCCGTTGTAACCCTGCTTCAGGTTCACGCCAACTTCGCTGGCAGCTTCCATCTTGAACTTGTCAAGAGCGGCACGAGCTTCGGGAACGACATTCTTGTTGCTAGCCATGTTTGTATACACTCCTTAATCTTTTTGCTGAAAATTTTCTCTTGCGTTTGCAATATTATTGTGTGCCGGCCCATTCTGATTATGATTGACAATTTATTGAAAATTCAACGGAAAAAATAGCCGTCCGCGGACGGTTCACCGGCCAGCAGCAACACGGCGCAGCAGGCCAGCAGCGGAAAAACCCCGATGGGCGATTGCAGAAGGACCTTGATGTCGTGCGGTTCCAAAAGCTCGCCGGACAGCGTCACAAGCCCGCGCTGCAGACTGATGACGGCGTTTGTGTAATCGAGACTGGCGACGCTCAGGGTATCCTTGACCGACGTACCGCAGGTCAATGCGATGTTTTTTGTCCCTTTGAGCAGGGCGGCCGCCCGAAGGTTTTGGGCGTCCAAAACAGGGATAAAGCCCTCCGGCAGCACGCCGCCAGCGCCGGAAGGCAAATTGTTTTTCAAAATAAAGATTCCCTCCGCATTGCTCTCCCGCGGTATGACGTCGGTTTCATACAGATAAAACCGGGCTTGCTTCCCCTTTTCCGGAACGATAAGCTGAGAACCATTGTAGTACTGCACGCCTCCAAACCCGGAGAGCACCCTCGCCAAAGTCCCGCCGACGGCATCCTTACCTCCGCCGCCGTAGAGCATCACCACCGTCATCTGCCGCGCCACCTCATCCTCAAATTCTGCTTTGCCGTTAGTTCTGCAACCAGCGCCGCCTTTGTGAAATGCTGGAAAAACAACGACCCTGGATGCAGTATCTGCAATTAACCTGTTTTTATGTATCTGCAGCCCCGGAACACCGATAACAAGATCGGGCTTGTGCAAAACACGCGCCGCACGATGAAGTTTAAGCGGTTTTATTTCTAATGAATGCGCCATACGGTGGAAAAATATTTATTTTATCTGCTGTTTTTTCGCACCGGTTTTGACTTGCATCATATCCTGTGATAAAATAGTTATCTGTTCGGCGCATTTTTTTATCTTTTCATCTCCTTTGCTACCAGCCGCAGCGGATAGCATCGAAAAAAGCACAGTCCCGATTACAGCCGCACCCTCAACGGACGGACTTCCCGGAAACATATGAAAGGAGTTTGACAAGCCATGTGTGGAATTGTAGGATTCATCGGCCAGGAGCCGACCGCCCCTCTCTTGCTGGAGGGGCTCGCCAAGCTGGAATACCGCGGCTATGATTCAGCTGGCATCGCGCTGCTCAGCGAGAACGGCATCGAAATACATAAGACCAAGGGACGTCTGGAAGTACTCTCCGAACGAATCGCAGGCGGAAAAAATATGACCGCCACCGCGGGGATCGGTCACACCCGCTGGGCGACCCACGGCAGACCGAGCGACGAAAACTCCCATCCCCACTGCAGCGCGAGCGGCCGATTCGCCATCGTACACAATGGAATCATCGAAAATTATGCCGCACTCAAAAAGCAGTTGGAAAAAGAGGGCGTACCCTTTGCCTCAGAGACCGACTCCGAAGTCATCGCTCATCTCATCGAGAGAGCCTACACCGGGGATTTCCTGGGTGCCGTGCGGACGGCCATTTCCCAGTTGGAAGGCTCCTATGCTTTGGGCGTTCTCTGCAGCGAGCATCCCGAAGAGCTCATCGCCGTACGCAACGCAAGCCCGCTGATCGTCGGTCTTGCCGAAGAAGGCAATTTCATCACCTCCGATATTCCAGCGGTGCTCACACATACTCGACGAGTGCTGCAATTGTCCGATCACGAACTTGTGCGCCTGACGCGGGACAAGGTCGAAGTGTTCGACAGCGCCGGCCTTCCGGTCGACAAGATGGAAACGGTGGTCAGCTGGGACATATCTAGCGCCGAAAAAGGCGGTTACGCCCACTTTATGATCAAAGAAATTATGGAGCAGCCTCAGGCGATTTCGGCCACCATTTCCCCCCGCATCGGCGCTGACGGCGGCATTGTACTCGATGGCATCCGTCTGACCACCGGAGAACTCCAAAAAATCCGCCGCATTTACATGGTGGCCTGCGGCTCGGCTTACCACGCCTGCGTGGTGGGCAAATATGTGCTTGAAAAGCTGACCCGCGTCCCTGCGGAGGCCGATCTCGCCTCCGAATTCCGTTACCGCGATCCCCTTGTGGATGAAAACACTCTGGTTATCATCGTCAGCCAATCGGGCGAAACAGCCGACACTCTGGCCGCCCTGCGCGAGGCCAAGAGGCGCGGAGCGCGTGTGCTCTCGGTGGTTAATGTCGTCGGCAGTACCATCGCCAACGAAAGCGATGACGTTCTTTATACCTGGGCAGGACCGGAAATTTCGGTCGCCACCACCAAGGCCTATTCCACCCAGCTCACCATGCTGTATCTGATCACCTTTTACATCGCCGAAAAACTCGGCCGTATCGACAGCCGCGACCTTCGCCGCCTTTTGAGTGCCCTGATTCACCTTCCCGATATGGTCTCCGGCATTCTCCGACAGGCACCGGATATCCGGCAGCTTTCCCAGCGCTATGCCTATCTGGATCACGCCTATTTCATCGGCCGCAATCTCGACTATGCCGTGGCACTTGAAGCTTCCCTCAAGCTCAAGGAGATAAGCTATATCCACTCAGAGGCCTACGCCGCCGGAGAACTCAAGCACGGTACCATTTCTCTGATTGAGGAGGGGACTTTTGTAGTAGCGCTCGCCTGCCATGAAAAACTGTTTGATAAAACCATTTCCAACATCAGGGAGGTCAAGGCGCGCGGCGCGGAAGTGCTTGTGGTAACGACGGACGACAACCGCCGCTCCCTGCCCGAGGCCGATCACATCATCTATATCCCCAAAACGAACGATCTGCTGATGCCTTCCCTGGAGGTGGTTCCCATGCAGCTGTTGGGATATTACATCGCCCTCATCCGCGGCAGCGACATCGATAAGCCACGCAACCTAGCCAAAAGCGTCACGGTGGAATAGCAGTGGCGCCGCTCTCTGGGCAGAGCGCCCGGTCCGGTTAGGGAGTAGGCGTTTTCTCATTCTCTTCTCCTGTATCAATCTCAAGAAATGCCAACAAAAAGCCTCCGGAAGCAGGGAGTGCCCCTGTGTCCGAAGGCTTTTGTATGCCGAAAACCGCCTGGAGCGAAAAAATCAAGAAAAGGCCCTAAGGATTCAGGCAGCTGTGAACGGGTTAAGAGCCTTGCTTCTCCAGAACCAAACCGCGGAAAAAGCGGAAGGCTTCCTCCGGCGCATGCATGGGAAGCGCCTTTTGTTCCATGGGACACATGCCGGTCCCCTCCCGATTGATGATATACGGCACGCGTTTCTCCGCGGTAAAGGGCACCTTTGCCGCCTCAAACACACCGGCTGCGGCATCGCTGATGAC
>CABSLJ010000218.1 GCA_902478455.1 uncultured Oscillospiraceae bacterium
GCCTTGCGGATATCGGCAAGGCCGATGGTCACGCCCCCCTGAAGGGTGGACGGCGCATCAAAATATTTCTGACCGACGCGCATGGTGACTTCATCCAATCGGGTCACATGCACCGAAAGCGCCGGATCGACGCCCGGTTCGTTGAGGGCGAGATGGCCGTTCATCCCCATTCCAAGAAGAATCAGGTCAAAGCCGCCTCGCGCTTCCACAAAATCCTCGACGGCTTTGCATTCGGCGTCGAGATCGTCCGCAGCGCCGTCCACCAATCGGATGTGTTCCTCCTGGAACTTGACGCGCGATAAAAAATGCTTGCGCAGGAAATCCCCGCAGCTGCCCGGGGTGTGCTCGTTCATGCCGCGCCATTCGTCCATAGCGGCAAACCAGCCCCGGCTGAAATCCACCTTGCGCCGGACGAGCTCATCAAAGACGCCGAGGGACGAGTGCCCCGCCGCAATGCACAGCAGCGCCTCCGGCCGGCGCGCAAAAAGCGCCTCAATCCGGTCGGCCGCCCAGGAGGCGACCTCCCCTTCGGTTTCAAACACCGTAAAATTCATACTGACCATTCTCCTTTCCGCCATCTCCCGCCTGCCGTGCTTTCCCTTTGGAAAGCTGCGGCTTATTCCCAGGCAACGGAAAAGCGCCCCTCTTCCCTTCCGGTTTAAAGGGCGCTTCCGCAATGTCCAATTGGATTAATCCACACACTTGCGGATGTAGGGCTTGTTGAGCTCCCACAGCTCATTGAGAATGCCGGACGCGGCTTCGGTACTATTGATCACCGGGTCGCACAGCAGCGCCTGGAGGGCCATCTCCCTGGAGCCCTGGGCGGCCGCGCGAATGGACAGACGCTGGGCGGACACCTGTTGATGCATCAGGCCGATGACCGCATCGGGCAGCTCCTCCACCATGCATTTATGGACGCCATTGCCGTCGGCCACGATGGGCAGCTCTACGGCGACGTCGTCCGGAAGCTGCGGGATGGCGCCGTTGTTGTAAACGATAGCGGACGGAATAAAGCTGCGCTTGTGGAAGAAGATGCTCGTCAGCACCTCGATTGCCTTTTCACCCGAGGGGGTCAGCCAGTCGGCCGCATCCTTCTTGCCGGAGACGACGTCGGCGATCTCTCGGCGCATGGTCATGCGGCCCTTTTCATCTTCGTCGAAGTCGTAGCCTTCCTCGCCCGCCTCATAACCGTAGGCCTGGTACTCGCCCAGATGGTCGTCCGAGCAGGTCGGCCACAGACCGAAGGTATGGAACATTTTGCGGGTGTAGGGGCGAAAGGCGGGATCAAAGCTCTTTTCCTTTTCGATCAGCTCGGGATAGAGGTCCTCGCCGGTCTCCTTGTCGCGCAGAGCGAGCACCCACTGGAAATGATTCATGCCGGCGGCGTAAACGTCGAGCGTTTCGGGGGCGCGGCCCAGGATGTGGGCAAGATCCCCGCGGGTCATAAAGACGCCGTGGCACAGGCCGATGCACTTGATCTTGGAGTACATATTGACGCCGAGCACCAGACGGGTTTCCGGATTGGAGAAATTGAGGAACCATGCGTTGGGGCAAAGCTCCTCCATGTCATGGATGATATCCATGATGACCGGGAAGGTGCGCATGGTGAAAAACAGCGCGCCGGGGCCGCCGTTTTCTCCCAGGCAATGACGGATGCCGTATTTCTGCGGCACGCGGAAATCCTCTTTCCACAGCTCACAGCGCTCGATGGCCAGGCTGTTGATGACAAAATCGGTGCCTGCCAGCACCTCGCGGCGCTCGGTGGTCTTCTCAATCGTGAGCTGTCGGCCGCTGACCTCATTCATCTTCAGGGCAAGGCCGTACATGCGGTCCAGATTTTCCTCGTTGATGTCCACCAGGCAGAGGGTGGCTCCCGTCAGCAGCTCGTTGGAAAAGATATCCCGAAAGGTCGGGATGCCGAAGGACATGCTGCCCGCTCCGATAAATACGATCTTAGGTGTTCTGTTCATGATACAATCGTCCTTTCTTCCTGTGATATTTGAATCAATTGATCCCATTCAGCCGGTGCTCCGCTGCGGATGTAGCACACCCCGGTCAGCACGCCCAGTTCGAGCGCCTGCTCCAAAGGAAGCCCGCATAAAAGCCCGGCGCAGATGCCGGCGTTTTGATTGTCCCCCGCCCCGGTCAGGCAGTAGGGATGGGGTTCCACCCGGTTTTCCGCCCGGGCGCAGCCGTTCTCGCTGATCCCCCAGAAGGTGTGAAGCGTGCGGACAATCAGATGATCCAGTCCCAGAAAATCCCGCAGCAGCCTGCCCGCTTCCAGCGCAAAGGCTCCTTCCGGCAAGCCCGCGAGAGCGCTCAGCCGTATGTATTCGTTCTCATTGAGACTCAGATAGACCTCGCCGAAGCGGCGATAGCCGCGCAGCACCTCGAAGCAGGCGAGCAGCTGTTCATCCGTTAGACGGGAACAATCGGAGAGATCGAAATAGAACCGGCGGGTTCCCTGCAGCCGCGGCAGAAGCCGTTCCATCAGTTCCCTCCACAGCCGCAGCATGGCCGGCTGTTCGCCGAAGTTGACCAGCGCCACAAGCTCCGCCTTTTCCAGTTTGGCCAACAGCCGCTCTTCCGACACAAAGCGGTAAAGATTTTGCAGGCAGAGCACCTCTTCTCCCGGCAAACCGACGCAGGTCATCACCTTGTTGACGTCAAACTCATAGGCAAAGCACAGCCCCGGGTCGGCGAAGGAGAGCAGCTCGCAATCCCGCGCCAGGGGATGGAACACCGGATCGACCGCCTCTCTGCCGTAGGCGCCGACGCTTACCACCCTCCCCCCCAGTCTTCCCAGCGCCGCACAGAGCAGGGGATTGTTTCCTCCGGCCTTGCGCGCGGTCAGCGCGCACTCGACCGAAGCGCTGTTCTCCCCTTTCTGCGCCAGGAAGGCGGCAAAATCGGAAAGCGTATGGAAGTATTCGGCCTGCGCGCCCTGTCCCCTCCGGATGGGACGCAAGAGGGTATCCACAAAGCCGTCGAAGCCCACAAAGCAACGGCGTTCCCGCAGCTGACGGCGGAGATCGTCCAGCGGAAGCGCATGTTCAAGCAGCAATCTCATCACCTCTTTCTTTGTTTTGGACGGAATTCATTTACTTTCTAAACGAATAGAAACTGCGTTCAGCAGGCGCTGATACTTCATGCGTTGGCCGCCTCTTCATCGTCGTCATCGAGGAGACGGTCCAGCAGATGATCGGTCAAAAGATAGCCGAGCCCGGCAAAGCCGGGATGCTTCAGCCGCCCCGACCGCAGGACCCCCGACTCCATATGCCGGCGCTCCACCTTGCGCCTGACGGCCTCCAACAGTTCGCCGCCGAGGTAATCGGACAGCATGCCCCCCAGGACGATGAGATCGACATCGAGCAGCGTCTGGATGTTAAAAACGGCCAGCGCGACATAGTCGGACAGATACTCGATGATCCGCCCGGTCTGAAAGCCCCGCATCAAATCGGCGGCATCGGCGTGAAAGCGTTCCAGAAGCGCTTCAAAATTCACCCGGCTTTCAAGCCAGCCCATCTCGCCTGCGTCGCTTCCTGCGGCGTCCAGCGTCATATAACCGATCTCGCCCGCGCTGTTGTGCCGTCCTCGCCGGAGCGCGCCGTTCAGAATCAGACCGCTTCCCAATCCCGTTCCCAGTGAAAGATAGACCATGTCCCGCACCGATGCGGCATATTCTCGCCGGTACTCCCCGTAAGCGCTGGCGTTGACGTCGTTCTCCAGCAGCACCGGTAGGCGGTAGCGGTCGCACAGCGCCTGCCGCAGACCGGTCAGATCGGTTATCTGCGAGTCAATCAGGGGTGGGCGGCGGATTTCCAGAGAGGTTTCATCGAAAGAAACCGGCAGCGC
>CABSLJ010000219.1 GCA_902478455.1 uncultured Oscillospiraceae bacterium
ATTTATAGCTGAGAGATAACAAAACAAAATTCGCGCTTGGCCGTTTGTGCGGTCAAGCGCGATCCTTGCGAAAAGAAATCCATCCCCGAGAAAAGACGGGGATGGATTTCGGTTATCTTTGCAGATTATCCGTCGGTTCCGGCTTGCCGGAAAGGTCTTCCGGAACATTTTGCAGCCAGACACGTCGGTTCCGGTACTCGCGGGGCGTCATGCCGGCGATACGAATAAAGTTTCGGTTGAAGGAACGTGGACTGTCAAAGCCACAGAGATAGGAAATATCTGTAATGGTCAGCTGCGTTGTACGCAGCTGACGCTGTGCCTCGTTGATGCGCAGCGTGTTCAGGTAAGCGGGAAAGGAGAGATGCATCTGTTGGGAAAATACCCGGGACAGATGGTATTTGCTGACGCCGCAGGCATCGGCCACGTCTGAGAGGGTCAAAGGCTGATCAAAATGGGCGGCGAGAAATTCCACAAGCTGATAAAGAAGATTACTGTGCCGCACTTCCGCTTTTTTGATCAGGTGGAGCGATGGGAAACAGCGGGCAAGCGCAAGCTGAGAGAAAATGGGGTAGACAAACTCATTGGGGCAGGGGGCGCGGAATTCGGCCAGCAGCCGCTTCATGGCGAGTTCGATGTCGGGATGAAGCTGTTCCTTTCTTAGAATGGGCGTTTGGGGGTGTGAGTCCGTGAGCGCTGCGGAAAAATCCGGCGTCAGCTCAGGGTGGAAAAGCGCCAAGAGTCCCAGGCTCTGTCCGGACCGGCATTGATATTGATGCAGCTGACCAGGAAAGATAGCGGCAAAGTCCCCGGCGTTCATACGGTACCAACCCCCTTCAATTTCCACCTCCACGGAACCGCGAACAACGAAGAGGAGTTCGACTTCCGTATGAAAACGCAGCGGATAGGCCAAGGGATTAGAGGTAAAACAGCTGAACTTTTTGTTGTTGGACTCATAGAACGGAAGCATGGAAGAAATCCTTTCTTGAAAGCAATATTTGTCTAAAATGAAATGACTTTTGTCAGGTATTATAGCACATCACATGCTATAATACAACTGTAGAATATGTGAATAATCTCTATTTAATGGGGGTGATCTGACAAATCGATGAAAGAAAGGAGAGAGGATTGGCTGCAATAAAATGTCTTTCACTTGATGGTGTGCTCAGGCTGGTTGCCGAGAACGGACGGAAAGGAGAGGAACAAGACAATTTTGAGTTTTAAAGTGGCAGGGAGCCATCACAATCCAAGGAAAATAGGAGGTTATAGCAACGTGAAACAGAGATTATGCAAGACCTGGAACCCACGCAGAGCGCTTTGCCTGCTGCTGGCGCTGGCGATGATGGTGAGCGGCTGTGTCTGTTATTCAGGCGGACTTCTCGCCTTGGCGGAAACTACGGAAGACAAGGCCGAATTCGGTGGGATTCAGGCGGAATTTTTTGTGTCGCCTTCGGGAGACGATTCCAATCCCGGTACATATGAACAGCCGTTTGCGTCCCTGGAACGGGCGCGCAGCGCCGTCGCACAAATCAACGAGAATATGACCGGCGATATTTATGTCTTTGTTCTGCCAGGCACCTATTATGTAACCGAGACGGTCGACTTTGACACTGCCGACTCCGGAACCAACGGTTATCAAATTGTATATAAATGCCTGGGAGACGCCGCAGATGCACGGTTTGTGGGCGGATTCAGAGTAAGTTCGGATTGGAAAGCGGTGGAGGCCTGCGCCGATCCTGCGGTGGCCGACTCGGATATGCAGCAGGCTCTGATCGGGAAGATTTATAAAACGAATCTGAAAGCCCAGATGGACGAGATCTTCGGGGAAGGAAACTGGCCTGCGACCTCCGGTCCTCTGCCGCTGGATGCGGACGGGAAATTTACGGTCAATACCATTTCCGTCAACGGCGAAAGGGCCGTGCTGGCCAGAACCCTGAATTCCAACCGATTTTCTTCCATGCCGGCAACGCTGTTTGACAATCCCCTCTATACAGCGGGCGGCGATTACACGATGATGACTTACAAGGCGGAAGATGCATCCAACTTGTTTGTGGATCAGCTTGTCAACGCACAAAAGCGCGGTGATCTGAGCGCGCAGCTCGTCTGCAACGACATCGGCGGAAAAAGAGCGTGGGATTCGGACACGCTTCCGATTACCGATGTGGATGCTAACAGCAGGAAGCTTACCTTCAATCCCAACGATGTGGGGGATTTCACGCCGCTGTATGCAGTGGGAGCGGACTCGCGGTATTACTTGCAGGGCAGTCTCGCCTTTCTGGACGCGCCCGGCGAGTTTTATTACAATTCCCAAACCTGTGACCTCTACTATTACCCCAGGGAAGGGGAGGAGGACCTGAGCGGGCAGGACATCATTGTCCCCACTACCGATCAGGTCATCCGCATCGAGGGAGAGCGCACCGGCGTGTGGGACGATACGGAGATCACTCCTGTGCAGAACATCACCTTTGATGGACTGATGTTTTCCGATACGAGCTTTCCGGATTATTACAGCAGCGGGTACCCCTGGCTTCCCTATGCCAGCGGTTCGCCCAGCAAGTACGCTTTTCCGGAGTGGTCTCTCAATTCCACCAATCCGGTTTACTGCGGTTCCAGTGAACGCCCGCAGTTCCAGGTGGGGACCGTAACCCTGAAATATACCGATCAGATTACCCTGACCAACTGCCAGGTGAGGAATGCCGGCATGAACGGCATCGAGCTGTATCTCGGCGTGACAAATACCCTGATCGACAACAGTCTGGTGGAGTATTGCGGCAACGGCGGCATCATGATCGAGGGCGGCTACCCAGGCGTCGACGGGAATTCTGAGTCGGTGAGCTATACCAACCACAACACCGTGCAAAATACGGTTGTTCATGACGTGGGGCAGATGGTGCATCAGACCTTTGGCATTCAGGTCGCCAATGCCACCTACAATACGGTGACCAACTGCGAAATTTACCATTCCCCCCGCCGCGGTCTGCTGCTGATGGGCTGCGACGTCAACGGCTGGAACAATACGGCCAGCGGAAACCGGAATTGGGCGCCGATTGCATACGACGTTACGCGGGATGAATATGCCCATGGAAACACCTTCTCCAACATCTACCTGCACGACGTCCAGCAGGACGGCGGCGATGACGGCGGTCTTTTTACCGTTTTCGTCTACTATGCGCACCACAATTTTTCCCGGCCAAACCGCTTTGATCAGATCGTGATCGACGAGGTGGGCGCGCAGCCCAATATGAGCGACATTGCGCCGAACAATATCAACCTGGATATGGGCTGGTGCGGTGTGGAAATGTCCAATGTAAAGACCGTGAACCCCCAGCATTACACGATTGAAAACTCCAACCTCCAAAACGGCCAGGTCAAGGTGGAAAACTGCACCTTCTATTTCCAAAATCCGCAGGATGGCCTGGATGAATTCGACGATTCCCAAATGGACTATGCCAATATCGGCATCCAGACCTGGAGATATCCGGATGCGTACAAACGCGCGGTCACCAACACCGAAACCCAACGGCCGGAGAATCCCTATTTTGCAGAGGACTTTGAAAACGGCCTTGACTGGTCAAAATGGAATTACAGCGGCGCTTTACCGGAAATCAGCCGTATTTTCATGTCAGAGGGACCTTTCAATGGCAAGGCCTCGCTGGTGATGAACAACACAGGGACGGAGAAACCGGTCCTGTTCCGGGAATTCGATGAGATGTTGAACAAGGTTGTAACCGTCAAAATCTTTGACCGGCAGCTTTCGCCTGGAACGACCTATGACGTCGGACACCGCTTCCCGGATACGGGGACGACCCTGGTCCTGTCTCTTATACACATCTGACGCTGCCGACGAATAGAGAGG
>CABSLJ010000220.1 GCA_902478455.1 uncultured Oscillospiraceae bacterium
ATGTGTATAAGAGACAGCCCCCCGCAGTTTGTGGTATGATATTGGGCATGGTTTATGTCAATAAACAGAAACTTGCCATGTGGTTTTTTAACTGCCGGAGGTATAAAATATGAAAAAAGATAAATTGCTTTTCATGTTGTCCGCGTTGATTCTGATTTTGTCCATGACGGCCACCGTTGTTCTGGCCACCGAGCCCACGGACAGCTCCTCTTCTCAGGCGACTGACGCCTCCAGTTCCCAGGCGTCGATTTCCTCCGTGCCGGAAAGCTCCTCGCAGGCGTCGTCTTCTTCCTCTGAGGCTTCCTCTTCGGAGGACTCCTCGTCCGAGAGCTCCTCTAAGGTTTCCTCCACAGACACCTCGTCTTCCCAGGCTTCTTCCTCTGAGACCCCGTCTTCGGAGCCCTCCTCCGTTCCTTCCTCCTCTTCACAGGCCTCCTCCAGCGCGCCGCCAACCTCCTCCTCACAGGAGGTTATCGCTCCTGTCTCCAGCGCACGGCCGGTCACGCCGCCTGTGACCACCTCCAGCCAGCCCGTTAATTCCCTGCTTCCCTCGGTCAGCAACGACGATCCCGACGCCGTCAGCTCCCGGGACTGGAGCTTCCTGCTCTCCTCCGACCCGGAGGATAAGAACGGAGACGGCATACCCGACTGGGACTACGACGACAATACGCCCAACAGCTCCTCCGACGGCAAGGACGGGCAATGGGTGCTCATCGTCGGCATTCTGCTGATTGTTCTGGCAGTGGGCGGCATCGGCTATGTGATCTATTCCACCTGGTTCCAAAAGCCCAAGAACACCCCTCCCGTTCAACCAGACGGGGATGACTTTACCGACCTGTACAGCGACAGCGACCTAGACCCCGATGCGGACGACGACGGCATCTATGAAGCCGTTCCCGACGACGGCGAGGATTATGGCGAAGACGACGCTTACGGAGACCTCGCCGAGGATTCCGACGACCTTCCCGACGGCGGCGCTGCTCAGGACGCCGCTCCCCCTGAGGATGCGGACGACGATGACGACGACTGGAAACGCTTCTTCAAGGATTAAACTGCGCAGTCTGTGAACTCTCCCCGGAAAAAGCGCATGGTGCAAGCAAGGGACGGATTCCCGTCCATCTGCCCGCAAAAGCAAGGGAAAATTCCCTGCCTTTGCAGGCGGATGCCGGAATCCGCCCCTCTTTTTGAAATCTTCTCCGATTTTCCCGCCCGGAGGCGTAAAAACACCGCAAACGGCCGTGCACACTGCCAAACCGCAGCGCGCACGGCCGTCTGAATGCAAATTGCCCTTTAAACGGTCAGCGCAACCGCAATTGCCGAGCCGAAAATCAACAGCGCACAGACGATGGCCACCACCCGCACAAAGATCGTGTGGCCGTCGGCCTTTTTCCGTTTTCCCGGAGTCTTCGCCATGCTGCATCACCGCCTTGTCCTCTTTGCCTTTCATTGTAAAAGAAAGACCCGGCCGATTCAAGTGTATTTTGTAAACAAATGAGGCTTTCCTCTCCCTTCCGGTTCTGCTATAATAAAACAGACGCGGACGCCCCCGTGCCCAAGATGCACAGGGGGGCCGCCGGCCACAAATTTTGGGCCTTCGCCGGACGTGAATGTCCGGTGGGAAAGGGGAAACAGCGCATGAAACCAGGCTTGATTCACATTTACTGCGGGGACGGGAAGGGCAAAACCACCGCTTCTCTCGGCCTTTGTCTGCGGGCGGCCGGCCACGGCAAGCGGGTCCTGCTGGTCCAATTCCTGAAAACCAACCGCTCCGGGGAACGGGAAGCCCTGAAACTGCTTCCGACCGTCACCGTGCTCCCCAATCCCGAGCGTTTGAAATTTACCTTCCAGATGAACGAGGACGAAAAAGCCGCGGCCGCCGCGCAGTGCGCCGGTCAGCTGGAAGAAGCCGTCGCCGCCGCCGAGGCGGGCGCATGCGAGCTCCTCATCTTGGACGAGGCCTTCGGCGCCCTCTCCTGCGGCCTGCTTGACCGGGAGAGGCTCCTCTCCTTCCTGCGCAGCAAACCCGCCTCGCTTGAGGTGGTGCTGACCGGCCGCGACCCGGACGACGACTTTCTCGCCCTGGCCGATTACATCTCCGAGGTCCGCCTTGTCCGCCATCCCTTCCAGAAGGGCGTCCCCGCCCGTGAGGGCATTGAGCAATAGGCGCGGAAGGTCCCTGCTTTTGTCACTCCGGGCTCTTTTATTGCGCCTCTTCTTTTTGGGAAACGTAGAGCAGGTGAGGCATATCCATTCCATAATAATGCTTGACAAACACCTTCTCCACCTGCATGCCCAGCCGCTCCGCCACGCGGCGGGAGGCGAGGTTGTTGTCTCGGATGGTGCAGACCACACGATCCTTTCCGAGCGTGTCGAATACATAAGTCCGCAGTGCAGAGGCAACCTCGGTGGCATAGCCGTTGCGCCAGTATCTGCGTTTGAACAGATAGCCGATTTCCAGCTCCTGCGTCCCCTCCACGTCCTGCATGGAAAGCCCGGCCTGCCCCAAAAACGCCCCGGTCTGCCGGTGAATCACCGCCCACAGGCCGAAGCCGTACACGCGGTAGCGCTCGAGCTGACGGTCGAGCCAGGCGTGCGCCTCGGCGTCGTCAAAGGCGTGTTCATAGGCGTACATGGCCTGCGGGTCCTGCAAAATTTCGCACAGGTCGTCGTAATCCGCCTCGGTCATCTCGCGTAGATAGGTGCGTTCGGTGGTCAGTAGCTTTTTCATGAAAGTCTCCCCCTGTCCTTTTACCGTTACAGTGTATCAAAATGCCGCCCCCTCGAGGTGGGCGGCATTTTACTATGATACAGCAGCGCCTGTAAAAGGTCAAGAGCGCCTGCCGTTTCTTGTTTCTCCAACGGATACACGAGCCGTGCCTCCGCAGGCGGAAGACGATTCCTGTGTTTTAAAATTTCCAAATAGTATTTTATTCGATCTATTTTCCTAAATGTTTTTAATATTCGACACTGTCATGGCACATCAGACGTTTTCCTCCGGTCTCTTCCGCCTCCGACGGAAGGGACTTTGTCTTTTGCCGCCCGGAAAGGCCGTTCTGCGTGCGCCGATGGATTCACTAAGCGCCCAGACGCGCGCTCTGGCGTTCGAGCCGCACGGCGACGGCGGTGATATCGTCGTCATGGCCGTCCCTGCGGCGCTCGCGCGCTTCCTTGATGACAAGCTCAGCGAGCTTTTGGGCGTCTTCGCCCTCATAATCTCCGAGCAGGTCGCACAGCCAGTCGTCCCCGGCGGCCACGGCTCCGTCCGACACCAGCAGCAGCCAATCCCCCTCTTCCAGCTGGGCCGACTCGGTGGAAAAATGGATTTCCGAGAGGATGCCGGCCGGCAGAGAGGGCGCGTCCACCCGCACGACCCGCCCGCGTCTGCGCATGAGAGTCAGCGGCGCGCCCGCCTTGCGGAACTCCGCCTGACCGGAGAAAAGGTCCACGGTCGCCACATCGAGCGTGGCGAGCGACTCGTCCCCCGACTTGACCACCAGCGCCGAGTTGACGATGCGCAGCGCGCAGTCAAAACCAAGGCCCGCCTTAATGAGCTTGCCCATAATCCCGGCCGCCATTGCGCCGTCCACGGCGGCCCGTCCGCCTGTGCCCATGCCGTCGCTGATGATGACGACCATCCGGCCGCGGCCGTCGGCAAAAACGTCGTAATGGTCGCCGCACAGCTGGCCCTGATCGCAGGCGTGCTGGGCGGCCCCCACCTCGGTGCGGTAGGCCGCCTTTTCGCTCATGAGCAGGCGGCAGCAGTCGGGCGCAGCGCTGATGCAGGGGGACTCAAAGGCCCGGTCGCAGGCCCGGCTGATCTCCCGCAGCACGCTCGGC
>CABSLJ010000221.1 GCA_902478455.1 uncultured Oscillospiraceae bacterium
GCTCGGAGATGTGTATAAGAGACAGGACAAATAGTCATGGTCCTGTTGCTCGTGCAGGGAACGGAAGGTTTGAATACGGTACACGGTTTTCTCCTCCTGTCGACTCTTGTTTTTCGCTGGATGAATGACATCTCGGACCGATGCCGGCCGGTTCCGGCAAAACAGGCGCGCCGCCGCTTGCGGGAGGCATCTGGCCGTGCAGGGCGCAAAGCTGTCCGATTCGGACGGGGACGTTTGACCGGGGGCGGAATATCTTGTCCACGATCCGGGAACGGCTTTAAAGTAGCATGAAACCGGGGCAAAGTCAAGCGGCTGCGGCGGGCAGCCGGAGAAAAACAGTCGACATTTCGGCAAAAAATGAGCTGTTCCCGCACCTTGTCAGCCCGGATGGGTGTGGTATAATAAGATAGATTTGGATTTCCCCGAAACAAATGGGGAAACAGCGCGCCAAACAACCTAAGAAAAATCCCATGGAGACAGACGCCCGTCCCAACCATTTTCTCTGTGCGGAGAGGACGGGAAAAAGACGGACAAAGGAGGATTTCTATGGCAATGATGGGGCTGGACATCGGAACCAGCGGATGCAAAAGCACCATACTCAACGACAATTTTGAAATCTGCGCGGGCAGCTATCTGGAGTATCCCGCCGTCCGCAGCGGAGGCAGCCATGTGCTGGACGCCAACCTCGTCTGGCAGAACGTCAAACAGGTGATGGCCGAATCCCTCAGGCAGAGCGGAGGGCAGCGGATTGAGGCGATCAGCATCTCCTCCTTTGGAGAGGCGTTTGTGCTGGTCGACGAGCATTCCAATGTGCTCGACTATTCCATGCTCTACACCGACAACCGCGGCAAGCTGGAATGCGAGGAGCTCACCCGCGCCCTCGGTGAGGAAGCCATCATCAATGTGACCGGCATCAATCCCCACCAGATGTATTCCATCAACAAGCTGTGCTGGATCAAGAAAAATCAGCCGGAGATTTTCGGCAAGGCGTACAAGGCCTTCCAGTTTGAGGACTTCATCATTCACATGCTGACCGGCGAATGCGCCGTCGATTACTCCCTCGCCTCGCGCACCATGGCCTTCGACATCCGTAAAAAGGTCTGGTGGCAGGACATGTTCGCCGCCGCCGGCATCGACAGCTCCATCTTCGGCAAGCCGGTGCCTGCGGGAACCATCGTCGGCGAGGTCAAGACGGCGCTGGCCGAGGAGCTCGGCCTCCCCAGGGGGGTCAAGGTGGTCATGGGCGCGCAGGACCAGGTTTGCGCGGCGGTCGGCTCGGGCGTGCTCTCGGTGGGCATGGCGGTAGACGGTTCGGGCACGGTGGAATGCATCACCCCGCTGTTCGACGCCCCCATCACCAACAAGACGGTCCAGCAGAAGGGCTACGTCTGCGTTCCCTACGCCATTGAGGACATGTACGCCACCTACGCCTTCACCTTCACGGGCGGACTGCTGCTGAAATGGTACCGGGACAACCTCGCCCGTTACGAGCGTCAGCTCGCCGAGGCCGAGGGCAAGGGGATTTATCAGTATCTCGACGCTCAGGTGCCGCACGATCCCTCCGGATTGCTGGTCATCCCCCATTTCGCCGGCGCGGCTACCCCCTATATGGACGACACGGCCAGGGGCGCTATTCTGGGCATGACGCTCGAGACGACCAGCATTGACATCTACCACGCCCTGATGGAGGGCGTCGCCTTCGAGATGCGCACCAACATGGAGACGCTCAGGGAGCAGGGCGTCCGCTTCGATGTGCTGCGCGCGACGGGCGGCGGCGCAAACTCCCGCGTATGGCTGCAAATGAAGGCCGACATCCTCGGCCTGCCCATCACCGCCCTCAAGAACGGCGAGGCCGGCACGGTGGGCGCGTGCATGATCGCCTCGGTCGCGCTGGGCAAGCACAGGGACCTCGAGGACGCGGCGCGCGATTACATCCGCCTCGGCCGGGTGTATGAGCCCGACCCCGCCCGCGCGGCGCGGTACGACGCACTGTATGAAAAGTATCAGAGAATGTACGCGGGGCTCAAGGATATCCTGCGGTAAGGGCGATTGGTCCAACACGGGCGAGCTTGCCTCACGGTCGGCCGAGAACTGCCTTTTGAAAACGGCAATTCTTTTACAATACATCTACCGGAGCCGGCAGAAAAAGGGAATTCCCCAAAGGCTCCGCCATTTCAAAAACAAAGGAAGGTACCGCTTATGCTAGTTAATCTTGCAGAGATCACCAAGATCGCCGAAGAAAAAAAGTGCGCCGTCGGCGCCATCAACACCCCTAATCTGGAAAGCCTCCTCGCCGCGCTGCGCGCCGCCGAGGAACTCGGCGAGCCGGTCATCATCGCCCATGCCGAGGTGCACGAACCCTATATCCACATCGAGGAGATCGGACCGATTATGGTCGATATGGCGAAAAAGGCCAAGGTGCCGGTGTGCGTGCATCTTGATCACGGCACCGATTTTGATCTGATCATGCGCGCGCTGCGGATCGGTTTTACCTCCGTCATGTACGACGGCTCGGTCCTGCCCTATGAGGAGAACGTCAAGAACAGCGCGGAGGTGGTCAGAATCGCCCATGCGATGGGCGCGAGCGTGGAGGCCGAACTCGGTCGGATGCTCGCCGCCGAGACGGGCGCCGCGCAGGCCGCCCCCGTATCCGACCTCAAACCGGAAGACTGCTACACCGACCCGGACACGGCGAAGGATTTTGTCGACCGCACCGGCGTGGACGCGCTGGCCATCTCCTTCGGTACGGCGCACGGCATCTACACCGCTCAGCCCAAGCTCGACTTCAGCGTCATCGAGCGGGTGCGCGCCAACGTCGGCGGCCTGCCGCTCGTCATGCACGGCGGCTCGGGCGTGAGCGCCGAGGGCTACCGCACCGCCATCGAAAAGGGCATCCGCAAGATCAACTACTACACCTACATGTCGGTCGCCGGCGGCAATTTCGTTAAGGAACTCGTGAGGGAGGCGGGGGACGGCGTCCTCTATTTCCACGACGTGGCCTGCCGGTCCATCGACGCCATGAAGCAGGATATTTTAAAGGCAATGCGCGTCTTCTACAACAAATAAAAAGGGCAGAGACGTTTTGGGGCGGCCGGAATTCTCCGGCCGCCCCGTTTTCATGCAGTTTGTTCTTTTGCGCCGGCGTCTAAATACAGGGGAAATCCGTATGCATAACCGGAAAAATAAGCAATCAGGAAATCATAATCTTTCTCACTCGTTACCTCCCGCTGCAGGGTCTGACCCACTGAAAGCTGCATGTCATCACCGGTAAAAATAAGGTGCGGTATATAATCCACCACCGTATCCCCCTGATAAAACAGGATGTCCGCCACCAGATATTCCGCCGGCCATGGTCCGGTGTTGCTGACCAATATCGTAGTCTGGTCTCCGGAACTTCCCAGCTGCCAAGTCAGGTCCTGCGTTACGCCGGCATACTCGGTTTCCTCTGAGGCGGAAAAGGTATAGTCGAAAGATGCGGGAAGCTTGTCACAGTTAAAGATAAAAACCCGTTCCGAACGACTCTCAAAGGCAGGCGCAGCGGCCTCCTGAGCGGCCAGCTCATTTCCGTTTGCATCATAGGCCGAAAAGGAGACATTCAGCCGCAGCAGGTAATCGGATAAATTCTGCACTACAAGCAACACGGAACTGCCGCCGCCGCGCCTGGTGCAGAGATGCTTTTTGACTTTCAGCTGAGACAGTGCCGTCTCCTCATGAAAAGCCGCCGGTCTGTCGATTTGGACGTCCGCCCCCAGCTTGTTAAGAATCCGGTTGTTTTCCTCCGGCCAGCTGCCGGTATCCGCTGGCAGTCCTTCGTAGGAGGCGGGGGGCTGCT
>CABSLJ010000222.1 GCA_902478455.1 uncultured Oscillospiraceae bacterium
AATTCCCGATACAGACTGTGAATCCCTCTGCGGATGATTTCTGAACGGTTGACGCCCAGAGACGTTTTGCAAAACTCTATTTTTTCAAACGTCTCCTTATCCACCCGCGTTTTGATCTCAAATTCCAAAGGCTTCTCAGGATGGGGACCGGGTTTTTTACGTGCCTGCAAACCATCACCTCCTAATTCAGGGCACAAGTTCATAATATATCTTGTGTCCCAAGTTGTCAAGCTATGTGAGAAATCCTCACTTCTTATGGGAAAATGAGACCGATTTGCCGTCACGCAGCACACTACTGTAGAAATCGGATCCATTATGATTTAAAGCAGCGGGGTTGATGAAGCCATATGATTACATTACAGGAATATCTAAAAGACCCATGCCGTATTTTATCCATCCCATTTTGGAAATACCGTTGTATTTCTCTGCCGGATCATATCATGGTTGTGCATGATGATGTATTCATTGACGGTCAATTTTCTGCCCGGAAACAGGAATCATATTTTCGTCTATATCACCCACTACATTCTATTTGCTCAACCAAACTGGACGGTTATCAAATCTTAACGGCGTCTCCAAGCAATATTGCTGACTTTGTCCGCATAATCAATCAGTCCTATAAAGACATATCTGTAACATACGAGCAACTAATCGATTATACTCAAACAGAGGTTTTTATGCCCGATCTTTGGATTTTGATTCGTAATGATGCAACCGGTGAATTTGTCGGCGGCGGCATCGCGGATTTAGACAGAGAGGCAAGGGAAGGTATATTGGAATGGATACAAGTCTTACCAAACTATCGCAGGCAAAAAATAGGGCAGCTTATTGTGAATGAGTTGCTGCATAGAATGCAGGGCTTAGCAGACTTTGCAACAGTTTCAGGCAAGACCTCCAATGCTACAAATCCCGAAAAACTATATCGGAGATGTGGATTTCTGGGTAATAACATTTGGCACGTTTTAGAGAAATGAGCCACCCCATTAAGAATGAGCTGACTTTCGCGTAACACGGTTGGGAATTCAAATTTATTAAATATTCAACCCCTATAAAAAATCAGACGAAGTACATACTTCGTCTGATTTTTTTACGCTTAATACTTTTCCTTTACTCCCCTATAATCTTGATCAGCGCGTGCTTCCGGCGTTTGCCGTCGAATTCAAAGTAAAAAATCTGCTCCCAGGTGCCGAAATCGAGCCTTCCCTCGGTCACGGCGACCACTACCTCCCGGCCCATGACCGTGCGCTTGAGGTGGGCGTCGGCGTTGTCCTCATAGCCGTTGTGGCGGTACTGGCTGTAGGGCTTTTCGGGCGCGAGCTTTTCCAGCCACATCTCATAATCGTGATGGAGGCCGCTTTCGTCGTCGTTGATGAAGACGCTGGCCGTGATGTTCATGGCGTTGACGAGCACAAGACCCTCTTGTATGCCGCTCTCGCGCAGCGCCTCCTCCACCTGCGGGGTGATATTGACAATCCCCCGCCGCTTGGGCAGATGAAAATAGAGCTCCTTGCGGTAGGATTTCATCGGCTGTTCCTCCTTTGATCTTTTGCGGACCAGGCCGCGCAACCAGGCGCGCCCGTCCGCAGGCAGAAAATATGCTTCCCCGCTCTTATTCGACCTTGGTCCAATCGACGGCGGCCGCCGGACAGCCGGGCGGAGCATAGTCGATTCCCGCCTTTCCGCCTGGCGGCGCTGGTCGCTCCGTTTGATCCGGTAGAGTCTGCCGTCCTTGAAGAAGCGCGCGCCCGTCTGCTTGAAATAAAAGGCCACGCCCTTTTCCTCGCACTGCCGGCGCAGGTCTAGCACCCAGGCATAGTCGCAGACGCGGGCCTCCTCGCCCGACTCCCCGCCGGCGATGACCTCATCGATCCATGCGCCCAGATGGCGGGACAGGTCCACCGGTCCCAGCAGCGGCTCGCAGAGGATACCCTTGGCGCGGACGGGGGCGGCATTGAAAAAGGGCAGACGGTAATCGGCCATCTCCTGATTCTCCACGGTGCACCAGACGCGCACATTGGGATAGCCCTCCCCCCAATCGGGCGGCAGGCAGTCTTCCAGCCGGTCGATCCGCTTGGTGGCGAAGACAAAAGAAAGATCAAACCGCTCGCGTATCATCTCCCACGCCCGTTCCCGCCAGGCGTCGGCCTCGGGCAGCAGGAAATCGGAAGTAAAGCAGGTGTAAACCGTCTCTCCGGGCGGAATTTTATAGGAACCGTCCCGGCTCTTGCGCAGCGGCAGATCATAGGCGGCAGTGCGGACAATATCGGCTCCGCTTTTCCCATGGCGGCCGTCGATGCGGTAAACATAGCAATGGGCGCAGCCGGGACTGATTTTGCGGCAGCCGTGCCATGGATTCCAAGAGGCGGACACTCCCTCACCTCCCCTGCTCGGGCGGCGTGATTTTCGTGCCCCGCATGCGCTGCTCGAACGCCTTGACGCAGACCGGGTAGCTGTAGAGGTAGCCCTGAGCGTCGTCACAGCCCAGCTGTTTGAGCAGGGTGTGCTGCTGCCAGGTTTCCACCCCCTCGGCGATGATGCGGATTTTCATCCTGCGGCACATATCGATGACGCACTGTACCACCGTCTGATTGTCCGGATTGCTGACCAGGTCGCTTACCAGGCTGCGGTCCAGCTTGAGGACGTCGAATTTCATCACGGTCAGCATGGAGATGCTGGTGTATTTGCTGCCGAAGTCGTCCAGGGAAATCTGGAAGCCCTCCCGTTTGATCCTGCGGCTGATCTGAGCGATGGTCTCCCGCTCCATTTCACCCACCGTCTCGGTGATTTCAATCTCAATCCAAGAGCTGGGCACGCCGTACTGGCGCAGAAGAACGCCTAGGCTTTCGGTCAGATCGCTTTCCAACAGGGTCAGCCGAGAGAAATTGACGGAAATGACGCATTTTTCCCGCCCCTCCGCCTTCCAGCGGGCAAGCAGCTTGCAGACTTCCTCAAATACATGGAAGTCGATAAAGCGGATGAGCTTTTCCCGTTCCAACAGCGGGATAAACCGCGCCGGCGGGATCACGCCCTGCTCGGGGTGACACAGCCGGACGAGCGCCTCCGCGCCCACGGTTTTGCCCGTTTCCAGCTCCACCTGAGGCTGCAAATAGATCTGGAACCAGCCGTCCTCAATCGCCTTGAGCAATTCTAGAAGCATTTTGGGGCGGTGCCGTTTGCTGGAAGCGCCGTCGGTTTTGTAATACTTGCGCTTGGCGATGAACATCAGCTCGTCCGCATGATTGACAAGGGACTGGACGTCGATGTCTGCATCCGCCCAGGTGTAGCCGACCGACACGCCGCTGAATTCGCTTTCCTTTTCAAATTCCGTCTCCACCAGGCGGATCCGATCCAAAAAGCGCTCATACGGCAAATCGGCGCACAGGACGACAAATTCATCCCCGCTTAAGCGGAAGATGCTTTCGGAAGAAAAGTGCTTCCCGAGAATCTGAGCCATCCTCCTGACCGCCTCGTCCCCCTTCTTGTGGCCAAACCGGTCGTTGATCTGTTTGAGGCCGTTGATGTCGGCCACCAGAACGCCCAGAGAGGAGGGCGCGGCGTCTTGCAGCCGGTCGATGTATCTGGTATAGCTGTTGCGGTTGGGAAGGCCTGTGAGCGTATCGTGGCCGCTCTGGAATTCAAATTGCTGCAGCAGCCGGTGTTTGGCCAGCTCATTGGAAAGGAAGTAGCCGACCGACTCCAAAAAGCCGCTTCCGTGATTCCACCGCTTCAAATTGGCCACGCCGAGGCAGCAGATGTCGTCTCCGCCAACCTCCAGCGGAACCGCGAGGAGCGAACGGACGCACCGCTCTATGATCTTCT
>CABSLJ010000223.1 GCA_902478455.1 uncultured Oscillospiraceae bacterium
AGGGCGAGCACCAGCGAGCCGGTTTTCCGGTAGGGCACCGCCAGCGCCCGCGCGAGCTTCTCCGCCAGGGCCGAACCACGCACGTTCAGTCTGGCCATCAGCGTCCCCGGCCGGGGATCGTATCCTGCGTGGAGGATGGCGCTGTTGGCCTTCGTGGCGCCGCAGGCGACGTCGTTTTCCTTTTCCGCCACCGCGACCGAGAGCCGGTATTTGGAAAGCTCAAACGCCGTGGCCGCGCCCACAATGCCGCAGCCGACGATCAGGACGTCGTACATAAATGTATTCCACCTTTCCCCGGACCGGAGACCTGCGCGCCGGTTTCGGCGCAAAAAAAGACAAAGCGGCGCACCTCTCCCCTCTCAGGGGAGACGGCGACTGCTTTGTCTCAATTTCTCAAAAAGCATTCGGTCCGTTTCTATTTGGTTTCTGGATTTATTATAGCATTTTTCGCTTCGCCTCGCAAGGCGAAGCCTGGACCAATTTCCGGCAGAAGCGCGGGCGGAGAAAGGAGGAGGGGTGAAACCCTCCTCCCGGGAGATTTATTCAAACATCATGCCGCTGACATACTGATCCATAAAGAAGGGATTGGTGGAGAGGTCGACCGTCTGCGCTCCATCGGCAAGGCGGGTGCTCTGTTCCGGAAGATCGGCGTTTTGCAGCAGCATGGAGGCCCCCGAACCGGCCGCGTTGCCCAGCACCTTCACCTTGCCGGCGAGCGCCTTGGGAATCAGGCCGATGGCGGCCGCGCTTTCAACGTCGATAAAGCTGCCGAAGCCGCCCGCGATGTAAAGGGTGCTGAGGTCCTCCGGCGTCAGTCCGTTTTCGTGCAGGAGGGTTTCCATGCCCGCGCGGATGGCGCTTTTGGCCAGCTGAACGGCGCGGATGTCCTTCTGGGTCAGAAGCACGTCGGCGCCCTCAAATCGGAAGGCGGGCTGGTCGTCCCATTCACAGATCAGGTGGAGATAGTCGTGGTCCTCCTCTGCGAGCAGACCGGTCTCGTCGAGCACGCCCACCTGCAGCAGGACGGCGACCGCGTCCAGAAGACCCGAGCCGCAGATTCCCTTGGCCGGCTGGCCGGAGAGGGTGGAGAAGCCGAATTTTCCGTCCTGCAGATAGACCTTGTTGATCGCCCCCGGCAGGGCCGGCATGCCCATGGTGATGCCCGCGCCCTCAAAGGCGGGACCGGCTGCCGTCGAGCAGCAGAAGAGCTCTCCGCCGTTGTGGAGGGCCATTTCGCCGTTGGTGCCGATGTCCACCAGCAGGGAGGGCTTGCCGTCGGAAAGCATGTCGCTGGCGAGAACGGCGCAGGTGATGTCCGCTCCCACAAAGGCGGACATGCAGCGGGGGAGGAAGACATCGGCGTCCGGCGCCGACGCGAGCCCCAGCGCGCCGCCGGTCAGGCGTTCGCCGAAGAGGGTGTCCGAAACAAACGGCGCGGCCGCCAGACTGTGCACCGGCCGGCCGGTCAGCAGATAGAGCATGGTGGTGTTGCCGGTGATGATCAGCTGGTCGATTTTTGCGCAACCGACGCCCGCTTCTTCGGCCAGCGCGCCGACCATCCGGTCGATTTCCTCCACAATCAGCCGGGAAAGCTCCTCCGCGTGCCCGGCCATCGACTGCTCAATGCGGGAGATGACGTCGGCCCCGAAGGCGGCCTGCGGGTTTTTGGCGCCCGCCGTCCGCAGGAGGGTGCAGGTGGAGAGATCATAAAGATAGGCGGCCACCGTCGTGGTGCCGATATCCACCGCCACGCCGAGACCGGACGACGCGGGCTTTCTCTCAAAATCGGGCATTTCGCCGGAGGAGAGGACGCTGCCCATCGCTTCCTCGCCGCCGACCGTGACCGCGGCGTCCCCGCACACGGTGGTCAGGCAGGCTAGGCGCACGCCGCGCGAAATATCCTCCGCCCCGAGCAGCCGCGCCTCCTGCTCGGACACGGGGGAGAGATTCCCTTCGGCCAGAATGCGGCACTTGCCGCACCGGCCGTTCCCGCCGCAGGGCAGGGAAAGCGGCGCGCCGTGCAGGCGAAGAAGGTCGGAAAGGACTGCAGGCGCGTCCAGGGCCAGGACTTCCTTTTGTCCGTTGCGAAGGACGGTCACTTGAAACATGTTTGCATCACACTCTTTATATTCAAGGTAAAGGTCTGGAACGATATGCTAACCATATCACATTTTACGGCTTCTGTGAACCGCTTTCAAGATTTTACCGCCCGATTTTTTGCCCGGCGGCGTCTTTTCCGCCCCTTGGCGTCAAGCGGAGCGGGGAAACATCAGAGTCCGGCTGGAAATAACTCACAATGTGAGACGGTTTGACAATCCCGGCGGCTTGTACTATAATGAATCCCTGCGGAACAATGGAAAAGAGCAGCCGGAAAAAGCGTCTGCGTTTTTTCATTGTTCCGATCTGCGCAACGGGAGATTTTCCGGCGCAATGGGCGAAAAATACCGTCCTCAGACCGTCCTGCGGAACGCCCCTCCGCAGTAACAGGCTCTGAAAAGTCTGTTTTCCGGCAGACTGTGTCCTCCGGCCGGGGAGACCCGCCGGCGCGGCCGCCCCCCGTCTGCCGGCTGAGATCGAATGCAGCTTTTGTCAGAATAGAAAGAAGGATTCCCATGAGTCAGCGCCCTCCACAGCGTTCCACCAGCCGCAGCGGCGCACGGTCCGGCGCACGCAGGTCCGCGCCCTCGCGCAGCAGCCGGGAGGCCCGGCGCAGAAAGCAGCTGAGAAGAAGACGTTCGGCCATTGTGGCCGTCGCCCTCGCGTCGATTCTCCTGCTGGTGATCGGCACGGCTTTCATTTACGGCATGAGTCTGTGGAACAAAATCGATTTTAAAACCAGGGACGATTTTACCCTTCTGAACTCGGTGCCTCTGAACGAAAATGAGTTTGTATCCGAAAATACCATTGAAAATATGGCCGGAGTGGACTTCGGCACGGGAGAAATCCGGTCGGACAGCCAAATCCGCAATATTCTCCTGATCGGCGCCGACGCCGACTCGGGCGGCTACGGACGGTCCGATTCCATGCTGCTCGTATCGATCGACGACAAAACCGGCACGCTGAAGCTTACTTCCTTTTTGCGGGACACCTACCTCAAGATTCCCGGTCAGCAGGATAACCGCCTCAACGCCGCCTATGCAATCGGCGGGCCGGCCCTTCTGATGGAAACCATCGAGCAGAATTTCCGCATTCGGATCGACAATTACGTCAAGGTGGACTTTGACACCTTTCCCCAGGTCATCAATACCCTTGGCGGCGTGACCATAGAACTGACGCAGCGGGAGGCCGACCATCTCAACGAGCAGTTCGGCGCGGGTGCCTTCTGCGCCGGCGACAATCCGATGAACGGCGAACAGGCGCTCGCCTACGCCCGCATCCGCAAACTGGACAGCGACTTCGGGCGCACCCAGCGTCAGCGCAACGTCATCGAGGCGCTCATTTACAAGTTCCGCACCTCCAACGTGGGCACCATGCTTTCAGTCCTGGAACAGCTTCTCCCGCTGATTCAGACCGATATTCCGGGCGGCGACCGCCTGAGCCTCGTCACCCGCGCCCCGCAAATCCTCCAGTATCCCGTGGAGCAGATGTCCGTCCCGGGGACGAGCTCCTTTACCAATGAAGTCATCCGCAATATGGCCGTACTCGTGCCGGATATGGAGCAGAACAAGACCGATTTATGGGAGTTCATCTACGGAGAGGCGTAGGCCGGCGTCGCCGCCGCATGCTTTCGGCGGACGAACCGAAAGCGTCAAAAAATGAATTTGCTGCAAAAGGCCTCCGGTAAGCAAGCGCTTTGCC
>CABSLJ010000224.1 GCA_902478455.1 uncultured Oscillospiraceae bacterium
CTGGTTCCACAGCTGCTTTTTATGGCCGTCTTAGTGGCATTATGCAGCCTGGCAATACACTCATTTGTTATGGCGCTGGAAGTCGCCATGATGATTTATCTTGCCATTTTTATTCTATTGAGAACCGCAATTCCGCACCATCACCGCAAAGGCATTTCTCTGCTTAAAACCAACCATTATCTCCAAGCGATTGAAGAATTTGAAAAAAGCTATACTTTTTTCACCAGACACGCTTGGATTGATCGATGGCGTTACATTACGTTGCTATCATCCAGCAAAATATCCTATACGGAAATGGCGTTGCTGAATATAGCGTTTTGCTATTCACAGATAGACGACGGAAGCAAAGCCAAAGAATACTACGAAAAGACGCTAAAACAGTTTCCAAAAAGCGAAATAGCAAAAACTTCATTGAGAATGATGTCTTCTGCAGTAAACCGTCATGCATAAAAATGATATTTTTTCTTTTTTATATCGATCCACGAATGTATTAAGAATCAATTGAGACATATGACAGGGAGGGAATCCGCATGGCGCAACCGAGAAGCTGGCGCGACGAGGTGATGGACGCGATCCGCTTGTTGGGCGGAAAAGCGCCTTACAACGAGATCTATCAGGAAATTCAGAGAAGACAAATCATGGATTTTGAAGAAAATCCCAACTGGCGCGCTGCGGTAAGACAAAATATCGAGATGTTTTCCAGCGATTCAGATGCCTTTGCCGGCAAAGAAGATATTTTCTATTCTGTAGAAGGTAAGGGAAGAGGCGTCTGGGGCCTTCGTCCCGGCTATCTGAAAGAAAAGGACGGCGGAATTCCCCGCGAGGTGCTGCAAAAGAAAGAATCGCTCGCCAGGGACAAGGCGGAACAGCTTTCGGATGCGCAATTGAAGGCCAAGGCGGAAGAAGCGCAGACTTCTCAGCCCAAAGAGCGGACGGTCAAATCGAGGACATATGAAAGAAACGCCTATGTTTCAGAGTATGCCAAACGAAGAGCCGCAGGGCGTTGCCAGCTGTGCAACAACAGCGCGCCCTTTCTGGACAAGCGCGGGAAACCCTTCTTGGAAACGCATCACATTGTCTGGTTATCCAAGGGGGGCAGCGACACGATAGACAACACGGTTGCGTTGTGCCCAAACTGCCACAGAAAAATGCATACATTGAACCGTAAGGAAGATGTGGACAGACTGCTGGCCGCTATCCGTTAAAGAAGGCCGGGCGGCCGGCAGAGGCTCCGCCCGGCCCTGCTGCGATCTCAAAAAGCACGACGCTTCTGCATGCATAAATGACCGTTTTATAAAATTTTTTCAATTTCTCTTGACAATCCAAACTGCAATCAATATAATTACAGATATAAACTGTATCAATTCCAATTACAGTCCGTTTCATGAATGAATTCCCGTCCTTTGAACAGACAGCGGAGGCTCGCAGCATGACCAGTGACTTCTGTGTGGCGGTACACGCCCTCGTCTTTCTCAACCGCAGACAATGCATTCTTTCCAGCGAGGAACTCGCTCAGAACATCTGCACAAATCCCGCACGCGTGCGCAAGGTCATGGCCAGGCTGAAAAGGGCCGGTCTCATCGAAACCAAGGAGGGCGCCGAGGGCGGCTATCGCTTTGTGCTCGACCCGGGCGCCGTCTCTCTGCGCAGCATAGGCGACGCGCTGGGCGTTCATTACGTCTCCTCCTCCTGGCGCAGCGGAGACTGCGACCTGCCCTGCCTGGTGGCTTCGGGCATGGCGCATATTATGGACGGCATATTTGATGAGCTCAATGAACTGTGCCGGACCCATCTGGACGGCATGACCATCCGCCACATCGATACGCTGATTTGCGGCGAGCACGGCCGACCGGCCAATTGAGAAACGGGGCGTCCGCCTTTCCCGGCAATGCGCCGCCGCACTTCTCGTATAACGCTTCCCCTCGGCTTAATTCCGGCCTTTGCGCCGAAAGGAGGTCCTTCATGGGCTTTACATTGGAAACCGGCGTCTCTGCCTTTACCGTCTTTCTTCAGGGGCTGCTGAGCTTTTTCTCCCCCTGCGTGCTCCCTCTGGTGCCGCTTTACATCGGTTACCTCGCCGGCGGCACCAAAACGGTGGACGAGAACGGCGTTGTCCGCTACAAACGCAGCAAGGTGCTCATCAACACGCTGCTTTTTGTCCTGGGTGTCAGCTTTGCCTTCTTTCTCCTTGGTTTCGGATTCACGGCGGCCGGACGCTTTTTCAGCGGCAACCGGGCTGTTTTCGTCAAAATCGGCGGCGTGATCGTCATCCTCTTCGGTCTGTATCAGCTCGGCCTGTTCGGTTCCAGGTTTCTCAGCCGGGAACGCCGCCTCCCCCTAAAGCTCGACAAGCTGGCCATGAGTCCCCTTGTAGCCCTGCTGTTCGGCTTTACCTTCAGCTTTTCCTGGATGCCCTGCGTCGGTCCCGTCCTTTCGAGCGTGCTGCTGATGGCTTCGACAGCCTCCACCGCCGCGACCGGCTTTGCGCTCATCGGCGTTTACACCCTCGGTTTCGTTTTACCCTTCCTTGCGGTCGGTCTTTTTACCGGAACACTGCTCGACTTCTTCAAAAAACATCAGAAGGTGGTTCAATACACGGTTAAGGTGGGCGGGGCATTGATGATCGTCATGGGAATCATGATGATCACCGGCTGGATGAACGGCATTACCGGTTATCTGTCTAGCTTTGGCGGCGGCAGCGGCGCGTCCGTTTCCTCCTCCGTTTCCACACCGGGCGAATCCCAGTCTTCCACCGGCGGCGCAGCGGCGGGCGGAACGACTTCCGCTGCGGAAAGCAGCGCGGTCTCCTCCGCGGAGGAAACCCCGAAAATCCCCGCGCCCGACTTCACGCTGACCGATCAATACGGGAAGGAGCACACCCTGTCCGACTACAAAGGGCAAGTGGTCTTCCTGAATTTCTGGGCGACCTGGTGCGGACCCTGCCGCCAGGAAATGCCCGATATCCAGTCCCTCTATGAACGGTACGGCGGCAACAAGGAGGACCTCGTCGTCCTCGGCGTGGCCAATCCCAAAACCGCCGACCGGCCCCAGAACTCGGACGGTTCCATCGAGGAGGTCACAGCCTTCCTCGAGGAGGGGGGCTACTCCTATCCGGTTGTGATGGATACCTCCGGATCGGTCTTTTACAATTATGGGATCACCGCTTTCCCCACCACCTTTATGATCGACAAAGACGGCAACGTCTTTGGCTACATTACCGGAACGCTGACGGGCGACATCATGGAAAGCATCGTTCGCCAGACGATGGAGGGAAAACGCTCCTGATCTCTGTATCTATCAACATAAATCATCCAAAAGAAACAAAGGAGGATTTCACATGGCGGTAATCGAACTGACCAGACACAATTTTGACGCAGAGGCAGCCAAAGAGAGCAAGGCGGTGCTCATCGACTTTTCCGCCGCCTGGTGCGGGCCGTGCCGCATGCTTTCCCCCATCGTCGATGAGATTGCCGAGGAAGCGGGGGGCGCGGTCAAGGTCTGCAAGGTGGACATCGACAAAGAGCCCGAACTGGCCGAACGCTTCGGTGTGATGAGCATCCCCACGCTCGTCGTCCTGAAGGACGGCAAAACGGTCGCCTCTTCCGTGGGACTCAAGCCCAAGCGCGCCATTTTGCAAATGATTGAGGAAGCCGAATAACGTTTCAGGCTTCGGCTGACAAAAATCGGCAGTCCGGTCCCGGCCTGCCGAGGCGGGCGAGAAATCGCCCGTCTTTTCTTTTTCATTCAAAAGCCGCAGCCCCGTTCGTAACCGCGAACGGGGCTGCATTTTCTAC
>CABSLJ010000225.1 GCA_902478455.1 uncultured Oscillospiraceae bacterium
GGGTATGAACCGAATGCTCTAGCCAACTGAGCTATGCCGCCATATTGCGCAACGCTTGTACATGCGAAGCGAACTTTATTATAATATATAAGAACGGTATTTGTCAACACTATTTGCCAAGAAAACGCAAGGAAATCTGCAAGAGAGGGAATGATTGCCGCAAAGCCTGTTGAAATATCCCCTTGGGCAACGCCCGACCTTTTAGAAGGACAAAGGATAGTATGCTCCTGCAATCCCGTTTTAACAGTGCGTCCTCTGTTTTCCGTTCGTTCAGAAGGGCGGTGAAGAAAAAGAAAGCATCCGTTTCACGGGTTTTCCCGGTGCGCTCAGGGGACTATCCGGAAACCCATAATAAAAGATGTTCCATACAGAGGACGGGCGACGGAAATAGCGGTTGCTTCTGAAGGCTTAAAATGGTATGGTTAAAGGACGATTGGAGGGGGAGTTATGCAATATCGTTGGGAGACGCCCCGGCTGCTCATCCGGCCCTACCGCCTGGAGGATGGCGACGCCGTCTGGCGCGTAGTACGGCGGCCGGAAATTTACGCCACCACCTATGCCATTCCGCGCAACTATCCGCGCGCGCGGGTGGACTGGTGGATTGCCTTTGTCAAAAACAGCCGGGTGAACGGAACCGGTTATGAATTCGGTTTTTTTGAGAAGGAAAGCGGCCGCTATTTCGGCAACTGCGGCATCATCAATGTGAGAAAGGACCTGTTTTCCGGGTCGATCACCTATTTTGCCGACCCGGACGCTTGGGGACTCGGGCTGACGACCGAGGCGGGGGAGGCCATGCTGCGCTTTGCCTTTGACGAGCTGGAGCTCGCCCGGGTGGGCGGGACCTGCATGTCGGCCAATCCCGCCTCCCGCCGTGTGATGGAAAAGCTGGGGTTTTCCTATGAGGGAACCGGCCGCTGCGAGCTGTATAAGGACGGCATCTTTTATGACGTCGACCACCTGTCCATCCTCCGCCCCGAGTGGAAAAGGCGCTGTGCGGAAGGGAACGGGTTTTCCACCGCAGGGGACAGGACTGTTGAAAGCAGCGCCGGAAGGAAGTGATTGCTTGGCTGTTGTGGAAATTCGTCCTGCGGGACCGGAGGAGGCCGCCGCGCTCAGCGCCATTTACGCCGCGTCATGGAAAAGGGCTTACGCGGGCATCGTTCCGCAGACCTACTTAGACCGTCTCCGGGAGGATCATTGGGTTCCCTACTTTACCGGGGAGGAATCCTCCGGGCGGCGGTCTGTCGCCGTGCTGACGGTGGACGGCCGGGCGGCGGGCGCGGCTTCCTTCGGTCCGGCTCGGGAGGAGGCCTTTTCCGGCTGGGGAGAGGTCATCTCCATCTATCTGCATCCCGATTTTTACGGCCGGGGCTACGGCGCGCCGCTGCTCGGCTACGCCTGCCGCTCGCTGTACGACGCGGGGTTCCGCCGGGCCTATCTCTGGGTGCTGGAGAAAAACCGCTCCGCCCGCCGCTTTTACGAGAAGCACGGCTTTGTATTCCAGGGGGACAGGCTGGAAACCGAGATGGACGGACAGCGGTTGACGGAACTCCGTTACGCCTGTATGCTAGCCGGGAAAAGCGATTGCCCGGCAGGACGGGAGGAAAAGGAAGCTGCAAAATATGATTTATAGGAAATAAAACCGGCGCGGCGACCGCGCCGTCTTCCTCCAGGAAAGGGGAGCATTCGGTCGAAACAACAGAATACAGCCTGCGGAGAAGCTGAAATTATAAAAATCAGAAAAACTTTTTTTATAAAATGTTTACATTCTTGTCCATCGGGTTTGCTATCATAGATTTAACGTTAATCACGGGAGGGAAAATTATGATAGAGGTCAAGGACCTCTCCAAGCACTACGGGTCCAACACCGCGCTGGACCACATCAGCTTCACGGCTGAGGAAGGGAAAATCTTAGGCTTCCTCGGGCCCAACGGCGCGGGAAAATCCACCACGATGAACATCATCACCGGCTACATCTCGGCCACGGGAGGGACGGTCACCGTCGGCGGGCACGACATTCTGGAGGAGCCCAACGAGGTCAAAAAGCTCATCGGCTATCTCCCGGAGCTGCCGCCGCTCTACGTGGATATGACGGTGGACGAGTACCTCGGGTTCATGTACGAGCTCAAGAGAGTGACGCTGCCGCGTGAGGCCCATCTGAATGAAATCTGTGCGCTGGTCAAGATCGAAGACGTCCGCCGCCGCTTGATCAAGAATCTTTCCAAGGGCTACAAGCAGCGCGTGGGGCTTGCTCAGGCGCTCATCGGCAATCCGCCCGTCCTCATTCTCGACGAGCCCACCGTCGGCCTCGATCCCCAGCAGATCATTGAAATCCGCAACCTCATCAGCCGTCTGGGCAAGCGGCACACCGTGATCCTCAGCTCCCACATCCTGTCTGAGGTGCAGGCGGTGTGCGAACGCATCATCGTCATCAACAAGGGGAAAATCGTCGCGGACGGAGACCCCCACACCCTTGCGCGTGAGCTCTCCCCGGAGCACGGCCTGGTGGCCGTCATCCGCGGGGAGAAAAACAAGGTGCAGGCCCTGTTAAACGGGATAGACGGCGTAGCCAGGGTCACTATTCAGGCAGAGAGAGAACCAGGCGCCTGGGCCTACGCCGTTGAACCGAAGGACGGCTGCGACGTGCGCGAGCAGCTGTTCTACAGGCTCGCCCAGAATCAGATGCCGCTGCTCTCCCTGCAGTCCAACGAGATGACGCTGGAGGATCTCTTCCTCAAGCTGACAAGCGAGGAGACGCCCGCCGCCGGCGCGCGCAAGGAAAAGAGCCCGATTCTGTCCGGGTCAAAGGAGGGTAAACGATGAAAGCGATTGCCAAGCGGGAGATACGGGCCTATTTTTCCTCGCCCATCGGCTATGTCTGCGTGGGCGTGCTGTGCGCTCTCTTCGGCTTTTATTATTATCAGGTGCTGCTGCTGGGCACCACGGCCAACATCCCCAGCGTTTACGGTATGATGTTCACCTATTGTATGATGGTCATCCCGATCATCACCATGCGCAGCATGAGCGACGACCGCCGCAACAAAACCGACCAGGCCCTGCTGACCGCGCCGGTCGGCCTGGGCTCTCTGGTGATGGGCAAGTTCTTCGGCGCGCTGATGGTCTATGCCATCGGTCTGCTTTTAAGCCTGGTACCCTGCGTTGTCATTTCCTTTTTCGCCCAGCCGAGCTGGGGCGTCATCCTCGGTAGCGTCCTCGGCAGTCTGCTCTACGGCGGCGCGATGGTCGCCATCGGCATCTTCCTGTCCTGCCTGACCGAAAGTCAGGTCATCGCCGCGGTGAGCACCTTCGGCGTGTCGGTCTTTCTGATGGTGGTCGACCAGCTCGCTTCCATCACAAGCAGCAGCTTCCTGATGAAGTTGGTCGAATGGCTGTCCTTCAATACGCGTTACACCCCCTTCTTTAAAGGGATATTCGACCTTTCCAGCACGGTCTTTTTCCTGAGCGTGGCGGCCATCTTTATTTTCTTGACCGCGCGCAAGCTGGAAAGCAGACGCTGGAGTTAAGGAAGGAGGAGACGAAATGAGCCAGAAACAAAACGAACGTCCCGACGTCCCCGAGCAGGAGGAGCGCCTGAGCGCCCCGCAGGAAAACGGCGCGGAGGAAACCGCGGCGCCTGCGGAGGAGGCCGTCCATCAGCCGGAAACGCCCGCGGCCGGGGCGGAGACGGAACCCTCTCAAACAGAGGAGGAAGCTTTCGGCGAAGAGGAGAAGGGCGAAAAGAAAAACACCGGTTTTGCCG
>CABSLJ010000226.1 GCA_902478455.1 uncultured Oscillospiraceae bacterium
TTTGTCGTTATTTGCCGAATTACCGATTATTTTGTAAATCCTATTGCATTTGCCTAAAAAGCAGGGAAAAAGATTGGAAACTGCAAAAAAATAATTATAATGAAGTGTAACCATTTCAATTTTCAAGCGAATACTATATGTGTCCGAAAGGATGTTGGGCTGATGAAATCGGATGAAGAGCTCTTTCACGGTTTTCAGCGGGGAGAGACCGACTGCTTTGAACAGCTGGTTCTCCGGTACCGAAGAAAGCTGACCTGTTATATCTACCGGATCATTGCGGATGCAGACGCGGCGGAGGACGTTGCTCAGGATGTATTCGCTTATCTCTATGTCTATCCGGAAAAATACAGGGACGGATATCCGCTTTCCTCCTTCCTCTATACCCTGGCGCACCGGCGGAGTGTGGATTACATCCGCAAGCATCACAGACAGGTGCCAAGCGATCTTTCTTCCCTGGACGGGGAGGACGCCGCTTTGACGCCTGACGACACGTTGGACGCCTCTGAACGGAAAATCGCAGTAGCCAAAGCGATGAACGCCCTGAAGGCGGAATACCGGGAGGTGCTTTATCTGATCTATTTTGAGGAGCTGTCCCATAAGGAGGCGGCCCGCATTTTGGGAAAGACACAGCCGCAAGTCAAGGTGATGGTCCACCGCGCCCGCAAGGCGCTGGGCGTGCTTCTGGAAAGGGAGGGATACCGGCATGAAAACTGACCGCGAATTTATGGACGGCGTCTACCGTAAGGCGCGCGCGCTCAGAGAGGAAAAAGAGACGAAAAAGCAGCGGCCCTGCCGGTGGAAATATGCGTGCGCCGCGGCCTGCGCCGCGTTGGCGCTCTTTGCGGCCCTGTGGCCCGGACGGCTGCCCGGCGGTCCCGCCTTGCAGCCAAAGGAGCAGAACGCTTCCCAGGCGCGCGGCGTGGTCGCGTTTGCCAACAATCCGCCCGGAGACGCTTCCGCCGTTGCCGGCAGGGCGGAGCTGATTCTCGCCGGTGTTGTGACCGGCGCCGGGGACGGCCGGCTGGAAGTCGCCGTGGAAGAATGCCTCAAGGGGAATTTTACCGGCCAAAGTCTCGTCGCCGCCTGGCAGGGAGAGATGCCCGCGCCGGCGCAGAAGGTGCTTTTGTTCCTGGAACCCCGGGACGGGAAGTACCTGCTTTCCGACGACGGCCTCTTTGTTCAGGAGGAAGGGGCGGAAAATGCGCCTTACGGCAACGGTGAGGTAAGCCTCTCTCTCGGCGCGCTGAAAGAGACCCTTGCCCAGGGAGATTAGCCTGAAAAGCGGGAACCCGCTTTTCAATACAACGGGCGCGCAGCAAAACAGCTTCCCGCCCGGGATAAGACGCCGGAAGGTCCGGCCAAGAAAAGGAGATTACAATCATGAAGAAACTGTTTGCCCTGACGCTCAGCCTGCTGATGCTGCTGGCCTTTGCCGCCGGCTGCGCCGACAATGGAGACAACGCAAGCTCGGTCGCCCCGCCCGCCTCTTCCGACGCTTCCGCCCCTTCCTCTTCCGCTGAAGAGAGCGCTCCGTCGTCCGAGGCCGCCGAAGGAGAGATTTCCCTGCAGGAGATTGCCGATGCGGTCAAGGAAGTATACGGAGAGAATTATCTGCCCAGCATGGAGATGACCAAGGAGGACCTCGTGACTCAGAGCGGCGTTAAGGCCGAGGACATCGAGGACTTCATCGCCGAAATTCCGATGATCAGCACCCATGTGGACACCTTCTACGCCATCAAGGCGGTTGAGGGCAAGGGCGAGGATGTGGAAAAGGCGCTCAATGAGTACCGCGACACCCTGATCGACAACAGCATGAATTATCCCATGAACATCGAAAAGGTCAACGCCACGCAGGTGGTTCGCCACGGCGACTATGTCTTCCTTGTGATGTTGGGCGCAATTGACGAATCGGAGGAGCCGACCGCCGATTTTGCCAAGGAAGAGGTGCAAAAGGGCATCGACGCCATAAATGCCTTCTTCAAATAAGAAGCGCCCGGAAGTCCAATCGGAATTTCCCGGGAAAAAGCGCCGCAGGATTTTTTCCTGCGGCGCTTTTCGTGTTGCAACATGAATCTGTGAATGGTGCCTCCGTACATACCGCCTGCTTTACGGGGGGTTAGGATTGGACAAGGGCGCATTGTCCCCTGTCTGACCAATGCTTCATCGGGCGCTGCGTCTTCCCTTCGTCAGCAGCTGCCACAGCCCCAGGCAGAACCCCAGAAGGGCCAAGCCCCCTGCGGTAAGCATCCAGGGCAGCGCCTTTTGTGCGCCGTCCGTTTCGCCGGAAAGCGATTCCGGCGAGGCAGACTCCTCCGAGCTCTCGGAGGGCTCCGCCTGCGAAGTCCCGGATACCTCCTCCTCCGGCTGTGCTACGGCCTTTTTTTCCTCCTGCCGGAAGGCGTCCTCCTCCGGTTCGGAAGGGGCCTCCTCCACCAGGGAAGGACACAGCTCGGGCGCGGCGCGCATCCCGCTGCTCTGCTCATAGACGTACCGGCCTGCGCCATAAGCTGCAGCCCGGTGCTTACCCCGCATTCGAGAAAACCTGAGGGCAGATTGACCGCCGGATAGCCGATGGGAGATGAGAGAAAGGAACCCGTGTTGGTGTAAGGCTCGGTGTCCGCAAGCGGTGCTCCGTTTTCGCCATAGCCGGAGGAAAGCGGGGCGGTCAGATAGCTCGGATAGGCCATCGCGTCGAGCGCATATTCCTCAAATAATGCGTCCACCGCCGCCCTAAGCCGGGCCTTTGCCCCTGCGCTGCCGGTATAGTTTTCCGGCGTAGCCGCCGAAAGCTGAAAAAGATTGGGCAGGGAAACGGTGACAACCTCCGCTCCGCAGCTTTCCAGCGCATCCATCGCCGCCCAAAACTGGGAGAGCACCTCCTCGTCCGCATAGGCGAAGTCTGCCGGGGAGCTCTCCCCCTGCCCGGTCAGCTCCAGGACCACGCCGATCTTTCGCCCCGCCAGGCCGGACGCGCCCAGATAAACGGTATAGTCGTTCCCCGTCATGGCCGAGAGCAGGCAGGCGGTGTCCTCCACCGTGCGGGTGAGGGTGCCGACCGTATCCCGGTCCCAGTTGAGCACCTCGACGCCGTCGAGCGAAATCAGGCCGAAGGTGGGGCGCAGTCCCACCAGAGAGGCGAGCGCCGCAGGATAGCGGATGGAGGAATTGGTGTCCGTCCCAATGCCGGCGGCGGCAAAGTTGGCCGCCACGGCGACCGACACGCCGCCCGAAGAGCCGCCCGCGGAATAATCGGTGTTGTAGGCGTTGAGCGTTTCACCGGCGGCGTCGCTGATCGTGTAGCGGGCGATCTGCGCCCCGGTGCTCATGTTGCCCTTGGCGAGTACAATCGCTCCCGCCTCTTTTAACAGGCGCACCGCCTCGGCGTCTGTTCCGGCGATATTGTTCCAATTGACCGAGTAGCCGTTTGTGGTGGGAAGACCGGCGACGTCGATGTTGTCCTTGACGACAATCGGAATCCCGTGCAGCGGGCCGCGGAGGTTTCCCGCCGCACGCTCTGCGTCCAGCTCCCTGCTAAGGGAGACCGCCTCTTCGTTGATGGTCACAAGGCTGTTGTACAGGCTTTCGTCATAAACGGCAATGCGTTCAAGGTAATAGTTCACCAAATCCTCCGAGGTATAGCGTCCTTCCTCCAGGCCCTGCTGCAGCTCTCCGATGGTGGCTTCCAGCACGCCGGAGAGATCGGCCTCCTCCCCGACCGCCTGTGCCGGCGCGGCGAGGAGCAGCAGCGCCAGGA
>CABSLJ010000227.1 GCA_902478455.1 uncultured Oscillospiraceae bacterium
GGTATCCTCCTCCGCGATGGGAATGATCTTCGGTTGGTCGTCCTTCCGGCGTTTTGCGCGCTTTTTTCCGGAAGCGCGGCGCGCCTTTCCATGTTTTCCGGTCATCGTTTCACCACGCCTTCATAGAATACCCGATTCAAACACAGCCCGCAGGGCGGCGCCGTCGGTCCCGCAAAGGAACGGTCCCGCTTCTCCAGAATGCCCGGGATGGAATCGGGAGAAAGCTTGCCCTGTGCGATGCGCAGCAGGGTGCCGACCATGATGCGGACCATATTGTAAAGGAAGCCGTCGGCCTCCACCGTCATCAAAATCAGTTCGCCCTCCCGCCTGACCTCAAAACGGCGCACGGTGCGCGTAAGATCGCCCGGTTCGCGCCGGTCGAGCGTGCAGAAGGAACGGAAATCGTGACTGCCGACGAAGTCCTGCGCCGCCCGGTGCAGGAGCGCCTCGTCGAGCGGATACCAGTAATGCAGGGCGTAGCCGTGCAGAAAGGGGTTGCGCACCGGCGCGTTCCAAATGCGGTAGATGTATTCCTTGCCGGCGCAGGAATAGCGGGCGTGGAAATCTTCGGGGACCTCCACGCAGCCTGTGACGGCCACGTCAAAGGGCAGGTGCCGGTTGAGCGCGGCGACCAGCCGCTCGCAGGGAATCCGGTGGTCGGTCTTCAGGCTCACGCAGTATTCCCGCGCGTGGACGCCCGTGTCGGTCCGGCTGCAGCCCTTGATGTCGGGCAGCGGGCCGATCACCTTGCCGAGCGCCGTCTGAAAGACCGCCTGAACGCTCAGGGCGTTCTCCTGCACCTGCCAGCCGTGGTAGTTTCTGCCGTCAAATTGCAGGGTAAGCAGCAGATTTCTCATCGCAGCACCGCCGGAAGAAAGACGCTGCACAGCACCACGCCCGCGCACAGAACCAGCATGGCAAGGGCGGCCCAAAGGTCCAGCCTGCCCATGTGCAGCTGCTTCATCCGCGTGCGTCCCTCCCCGCCGCGGTAGCAGCGGCACTCCATAGCCATGGCGAGGTCAAAGGCGCGGCGGAAGGCCGAGACGAACAGCGGGATGAGAATCGGAATCAGCGCCTTGATGCGCTGCAGGATGCCGCCGCTTTCCATATCCGCGCCGCGCGCCTTCTGGGCGCTCATGATCTTGTCGGTCTCCTCCAGAAGGAGGGGAACGAAGCGCAGGGCGATGGTCATCATCATGGCGATTTCATGCACCCGCACGTGCAGGTAGGTCAGCGGCTTCAACAGCCGTTCGATGGCGTCTGTCAGGTCGGTCGGCGAGGTGGTGAAGGTCAAAAGCGAGCTGACGAGGATCAGGCTCGCAATGCGCACGGCGACAAAGATGCTGTTGTTGACGCCGCCCTCGGTGATCTGTAAAAAGCCGATCTGCACAAGCACCCGTCCGCCGCCGTAAAAGAGATTGAGAATGCCCGTAAAGAGCACCAGAATCAAAATGGCGCGCAGACTTTTGAGATATTGCCCGAAAGGCACGCCCGAAAAGGCGACCAGCAGCAGGACCGAAAGCGTGACAAGGCCAAGGGCGTAAAAGTTGCTCCCCACAAAAATGAGGACAATGAAGCAGATAAGCAGCAGAATCTTCGCGCGCGGGTCCATGCGGTGAAGGAAGGATTTGCCTGGGAAATACTGTCCCAGGGTGATGTTGCTAAGCATCCTGCGCTCCCTCCTTTCCCAGAACGCGCAGCAGGCAGCGCAGCCCCTGCTCCACGGTCAGGACGCCTTCGTCGACGTCGAAGCCGCGCTTGCGCAGCTCGGTCATGATCCTGGTGATCTGCGGCACGCGCAGGCCCATCGCCTCCAGCTCGGCCGAACGGGAAAACACGCGGGCGGTTTCGTCAAACATGGCGACCCGCCCCTCATTCATGACGAGCACACGGTCGGCGATGCGGGCGATGTCCTCCATGCTGTGAGAGACGAGCAGAATGGTATTGCCCCGCTGCCTGTGGTAGTGGAGCATCTGAGACAGCAGCACGTCCCGGCCGCGCGGGTCCAGGCCGGCGGTGGGCTCGTCCAGAATGAGGATATCGGGGTCCATGGCGATCACGCCGGCGATGGCGGCGCGGCGCTTCTCCCCGCCCGAGATTTCAAAGGGCGACTGATCAAGCAGCTCCTCGCGCAGTCCCGCAAAGGCGGCGCCGCTGCGGACGCGGCGGTCGATCTCCTCCTCGTCCAGCCCCATGTTTTTGGGTCCGAAGGCGATGTCCTTGTAAACCGTCTCTTCAAAGAGCTGGTATTCGGGATACTGGAAGACAAGCCCCACACGGAAGCGCACCGCGCGGATTTTCTTGGGCTCGGCCCAGATGTCCTTGCCGTCGAGCAGAATCTGCCCCGAGGTCGGGCGCAACAGGCCGTTGAGCTGCTGCACAAGGGTCGATTTGCCCGAACCCGTATGCCCGATGACGCCGATGAACTCCCCCTTTTCGATGGAGAGATTGACGTCGACGACGGCGTCCTTTTCCAGGGTGGTGCCGGCGCCGTATTTGTAATGGAGATTTTTGGTTTCTAGGATCGGCATTTTGATTCCTCCAAGAGCTGCTCGAGCGCGGCGACGCACTCGTCGGCGTCGAGAATGCCGTCCGGCAGAGGATAACCGCAGGCCTTGAGGCGGCAGCACAGCTCGGTTGCCTGCGGGACGTCGAGCTGATGGGTTTTGAGCAGTTCCACCTGGGAGAAGACCTCGCGCGGGGAGCCCTCGGTCAGAATGCCGCCGTTGTCCATGACGACGACGCGGTCCGAAAGCACCGCCTCGTCCATGTAATGGGTGATCAGGACGATGGTGATTCCCTTCTCCCGGTTGAGCCTGCGGATGGTATCGAGCACCTCGGTGCGTCCGCGCGGGTCGAGCATAGCGGTGGGCTCGTCCAGCACAATGCATTCGGGCTGCATGGCAATGAGACCCGCAATGGCGATGCGCTGCTTCTGCCCGCCCGAAAGCTTGTGAGGGGCGTGGGTGCGGTATTCGTACATATCCACGGCGCGCAGGGCGTCGTCCACCCGGCGGCGGATTTCCGCCGGTTCCATGCCGAGGTTTTCCGGCCCGAAGGCGACGTCCTCCTCCACCACGCTCGCCACCAGCTGGTTGTCCGGGTTTTGCAGGACCAGGCCTACCCGGCGGCGGATTTCATATTTCTGCTCCTCGTCGAGGGTGTCGAGCCCGTCGACCAGCACACGGCCGCCGCTTGGGAGCAGCATGGCGTTGAAGTGCTTGGCCAGGGTCGACTTGCCCGAGCCGTTGTGTCCCAAAAGGGCGACGAATTCCCCCTTTTCCACCTTCAGCTCGACGCCGCGGAGAACCTCCCGGCTCTCCTCTCCCTCGCCCGCCTGATAGCTGAATTGCACGTGATCCGCATGGATAAATAGACGCATCGTTTTGTTTGCTCCTTTGAAGGGTTGCTGAGATTGGATTTATTTTGGAATCATGCATGCCGCACAAGCGGTTCCAAAGCGCGGGGTCTGCGCTGCCTGCCGTCCCGCCGGGAACGGGCGGACACTGTCCGCCCCTACAGACCGCAGCCAGCGACGGCGCAGAGGCCGACATACGATTGGTGGCGCAGCGCATGATGCGGTATTCGCGCTCTTAAGTCTCCGACTGCCAGACGGCGGTTGACCCGCATGGCAGACGCAGACCGGACGACGTGACCGGCAGGCCGATTTCATCCGACCAGACCTTTCCGCCCTTTCTCTTCTGAATCAGAACGCCCAGAAGATATTCCATCACCGAGGGGGAAAGCCCCGT
>CABSLJ010000228.1 GCA_902478455.1 uncultured Oscillospiraceae bacterium
GCGTCAGATGTGTATAAGAGACAGGCTATATTGTGGACCAGCTACAGAACGAGATCGGGAACATTCTGGGTCTTTCCCATCATTACAAGACCATTCTGATCGGGGCGGGCAACCTCGGCCGGGCCGTGTCCACCCACATGTCCTTCTCGGCCAGGGGATTCGATCTGATCGGCATCTTTGACCGGGACACAAAGCTGGTCGGCAGCGACCTGAAAGGGATCACAGTCCGCCACATCGATGAACTGGTGGATTTCTGCCGGGAGCATCAGCCGGTCATGGCGGTGCTGTGCATTCCCAAGGAATCGGTTGCCCAGCTGGCGGAAACCCTCTACGGACTGGGGATCAAAAGCTACTGGAACTTCAGTCACTATGATCTCTCTTTCCAGTTTCACGACGCCATTGTGGAAAACGTCCACATGAGCGACAGTCTCATGACCCTCTGCTACCGGATTTCCGACCAGGACGTCCCGAAAGAACAAAAATAATCAACGGCCGCGTTGCCCTCTAGGAGCTTGACCTCTTCTTAGAGGGCAACTTATTGGGCGGACTGCCAAAGAGACTCTTAGTCCCAGGGACCAAAGCGAAAAAGCGGCCCCGGAACTTCGGCTCCACAGGCCTCTGCTTTCTTCGTGCAGATTCAACAGAAGCTGACGCATGACACGCCGAAGGTTTGCCCATACTATGGGGAGAAATTTGCGCCTAATCTCTTGACATCGCAGAAAGCGATTGTTATAATAATAACAAAGTTCGTTATCAATTTAACAAAAGTAAAACAAGGAGGATCTCACATGGCTGCTAACAAGGAAAAGACCGAGATTAATGTCAGCGAGATGATTGATGAGCTGGTTGCGAAGGCTCAGGTCGCGCTCGAGGAGTACATGAAGCTCGATCAGGAGCAGGTGGACACCATCGTCCATGCCATGGCGCTTGCCGGTCTAGATGAGCATATGCACCTCGCCAAGCTCGCCTATCAGGAAACCGGCCGCGGTGTTTTTGAGGACAAGATCATCAAGAATATGTTTGCCACCGAATACATTTGGCACTCCATCAAATATGAAAAGACGGTCGGCATTGTCGATGAAAACGACATGGAAGGCTACGTGGAAGTCGCCGAACCGGTCGGCGTGGTGGCCGGCGTTACGCCCGTGACCAACCCCACCTCCACCACCATGTTCAAATCTCTCATCTGCGCCAAAACGAGAAACCCGATCATCTTCGGTTTCCATCCCTCGGCCCAGAAGTGCTCCGTAGCCGCCGCCAAGGTGGTGCGCGACGCCGCCATCAAGGCCGGCGCCCCCGAAAACTGTATCCAGTGGATTGAATATCCCTCTGTGGAAGCCACCAACAAGCTGATGAACCATCCCGGCGTTTCGCTGATCCTCGCGACCGGCGGTTCGGGCATGGTCAAGGCGGCCTACAGCGCCGGCAAGCCCGCCCTCGGCGTCGGCCCCGGCAACGTTCCCTGCTACATTGAAAAATCGGCCAATCTGGAGCGCGCCTGCACCGACTTGATGCTCTCCAAGACCTTTGACAACGGCATGATCTGCGCCTCTGAGCAGGCGGTCATCGTCGACGAAGAGATTCAGAAGCCCTTCGAAAAGTTCATGAAGGACAACAGCTGCTATTTCCTCAACAAGGAGGAAATCGAAAAGGTTTCCGCCTATGTCATCAACCCGCAGAAGCAGGCCGTCAATCCCGACGTCGTCGGCAAGCCCGCCTCCTGGATTGCCGCGCAGGCCGGCGTTACCGTGCCTGAAAACACCAAGATCCTCATCGCCCGTCTGCCCGACGTCGGTCCGGAATATCCCCTCTCCCGTGAAAAGCTCTCCCCCGTTCTCGCCTACTTTGTGGTCAAGGACAGCAAGGAAGGCTTTGAGATGGCGCAAAAGATGCTCAACCTCGGCGGTCTCGGCCATTCGGCTGTTATCCACAGCACCAACGAGGAGCTGATTCACGCTTACGGCGAGGCCATGAAGGTCGGCCGCGTCATCTCCAACTCCCCCTCCTCGCAGGGAGCCATCGGCGATATTTACAACACCAACACCCCCTCTCTGACCTTGGGCTGCGGTTCTTACGGGCACAACTCCACCACCTCCAATGTGTCCTCGGTCAATCTCATCAACAAGAAGCGCATCGCCAAGAGGAGGGTCAATATGCAGTGGTTTAAGGTGCCCCCGAAGATTTACTTTGAGAACGATTCCGTCCAGTATCTCCAGAAGATGGAGGGTATCGAGCGCGCCTTTATCGTCACCGACCCGACGATGGTCAAGCTCGGCTATGTGGATAAGGTGCTCTACTACCTGAGAAAGCGCGAGGTCTACTGTCATTCGGAGATCTACGCCGACGTAGAGCCCGACCCGGATGTGGATACCATCATGCGCGGCGTCTCCGCCATGCGCACCTTCCAGCCCGACGTCATCATCGCGCTCGGCGGCGGTTCGGCCATCGACGCGGCCAAGGGCATGTGGCTCTTCTACGAGCATGAGGACGCCACCTTTGACGGCATGAAGCTCAAGTTCATGGATATCCGCAAGCGCGCCTACAAGTTCCCCAAATTGGGCACCAAGGCCAAGCTGGTCGCCATCCCCACCACCTCGGGCACCGGTTCGGAGGTCACCTCCTTCTCGGTCATCACCGACCGCCAGAACGGCAACGTCAAGTATCCGCTGGCCGACTACGCCCTGCGTCCCGACGTGGCCATCATCGACCCGCAGTTCGTTATGAGCCTGCCCAAGACCGCCACGGCCGACACCGGTATGGACGTGCTGACCCACGCGCTGGAGGCCTATGTCTCTGTCATGGCCAGTGACTATACCGACGGTCTTGCCCTGCAGGCAATCGACATGGTCTTCAACTACCTGCCCCGCGCCTATCACAACGGCGCAAACGACACAGAAGCCCGCGAAAAGATGCACAACGCCTCCTGCATTGCCGGTATGGCCTTCACCAACGCCTTCCTGGGGCTCAATCACTCCATGGCCCACAAGCTCGGCGGTGAGTATCACATCCCGCACGGCCGCGCCAACGCCATCCTTCTGCCCTATGTGATTGAATACAACGCTGCAAAGCCCACCAAGTTCGCCACTTTCCCGAAGTATGAGAAGTTCATCGCCGACCAGAAATACGCCAAGGTGGCGCAGTTCATCGGCGTGGGCGGCAAGACGACCGAGGAAAGCGTGAAGAACCTGATCAAGGCTGTGCGCGACCTGCAGAAGGAGCTCGGAATGGTCACCTCCGTCAAGGAGTGCGGCATCGATGAGAAGCTCTTCATGCAGAAGCTCGAAACCCTCTCCGAGCATGCGCACGAGGACCAGTGCACCACCGCCAATCCCCGCTATCCGCTCATCAGCGAGATCGAGGAGCTCTACAAAAAGGCTTACTACGGCAAATAATTGCTTTGGATTTTCTTTCTCCTCCTTCAAACACAATCCCCCGCTTTCTGCAAGCGGGGGATTGTGCATTGAGGGAGTTTCTTGGGGCAGATACGAAAGAAACCGCCGGAGCGAACACACACAATCGGGGACGGACGCCCATGCCGTCCGCAAGGCAGAAGATATTTCTGTATGCGGGCGTTTTGGGGCGGCCGTTCGCGGTTCCGTCACAGAACCGCCGTCAGTGCGCCGGCAGCTGAACGGTCGCAGGCGGTCGCCGCATGGGGCAGCTCCCGCAGCAGAGAAGCCGGCAGCGCGTTGGAGACCGGTCCGGTCATCATTTTATTTAAGATTTCCCGTTTGTGCGCTCCCTGAACAC
>CABSLJ010000229.1 GCA_902478455.1 uncultured Oscillospiraceae bacterium
TTTATTTTTTATGATCATAGCAAATGAAAATGCTTTTGTCAAGTGGAAAGCCATTTTAGGATGGATGGCTTTGCGCCGGCGACAGCCGACGGCTATTTGTGAGACCCCAGGAAAAACAGCGCGACCGTTCCGGGGCCGGAATGAGCGCCGATGACCGGGCCGATGTCGCCCACATAAACCTCCTGGACCTGGAATTTGCTGCGGACAAGCTGTTCAACGAGCCTGGCGTCCTCCAGACAGTCGCCGTGGCTGATGAAGACCACCTGGCCGTCGCGCGGGGCGCAGGTTTCCTCCATCTGGCGGACGAGGCTTTCGAGCGACTGACGGCGGCCGCGCACCTTTTGCATGGGGATGAGATGACCCTCGTCGTCCACGTGGAGCACCGGCTTGATGCCGAGCATGGTGCCGAAGAGCGCGGCGGCTGAGGAGACGCGTCCGCCCCGCTTGAGGTGATGCAGGTCGTCCACGGTAAACCAGTGGCACAGGTGATTGCGGTTTTCGAGCAGCCATTTTTCCAGCGCATCCAAATTCATTCCCGCGCGCTGGCGCATCACGGCGTGATAGACGAGCAGTCCTTCTCCCATCGAGGCGGCCAGAGAATCCACCACGGCGACGCGTCGCTCCGGGTAACGCTCCTTAAGCTCTTCGGCGGCGAGGACGGCGGAGGAATAGGTGCCGCTGAGTCCCGAAGAGAAGGCGATGTAGAGAACGTCGCCGCCCTCCTGAAGCAGAGGCTCGAAGACTTCGATAAAACGGGCGGTGTTGACCTGCACGGTGGTGGCCATGTTGCCGGCGCGCAGCAGGTCGTAAAACTTTTTGCTGGAGAGTTCCCGGCCGTCGGGATAATTGAAATAGCTCTTTCCGTCGAGCACGAACTCCAACGGGATCACCTGAACGCCCAGCTCTTCTACCATCTCGGGTGTGAGGTCGGCGGTGGAGTCGGTGACGATCCTGTAGTTTTCCATAGCGCTTCTCCTTTTCTGTGATCAAAGACGATCTATTTTGACTGGTGTGGTGTCAGGCAGCAATATTCTTTATTATAAGCGATTGTAGTTGGACAGTCAAACCTTTCTCCCGGAGTTTTTCAAAATCTTTCCAAGGCGGCATTTTGGCGGCGTCCTGCCCTCGGTGCGCTTCAAAATCTAAACAATGGATGCGATTTTGGGATTTTTCTTGTAAGAGGAAGTATGAAATGTTATAATGTTATAAGCAATATGAGCCTTGCCCTGCTGCGCAGAGAGAGGCGCAAAAAGGAACTTTCCCGGGCTGGATTACCCGGAGGGATTATTTTTACTGTTTTGGGAGGTTGTTTTTTATGATCATTGACTGCCATGTGCATGTAGAAAGCGGAATTCATGTACACCCTGAGAAGCTGCTTAAAAAGCTGGAAGGAAGCAGAATGGACGAGCTGGTCGTGCTGTCTCTTTCGCCCTCCTATTATAAGCTCTGGAAGGAGCGCGACTATTCCAATCAGGAGCGGCTGGATAATCTGATGGCCTGGTGCGAGGGAAGCGACAAGCTGCACCCCGTCTATTGGATCGACCCCACCGAAGAGGACGCCGAAAAGCAGGTGGTGGAGGCGGTTGAACGCGGCGTGGAAGGCTTCAAGGTTATTTGCAGCCACTTCTATCCGGGCGACCCCAGAGCAAAGAAGGTCTACCGCCGCATCGCCGAGATGAACCGCTCGATTCTCTTCCATTCGGGCATCCTGTGGGACGGCTTGCCCTCTTCCAAATACAACCGGCCGGCCGAGTTTGAGGAGCTGATCGACATCGTGGGCCTCAAGTTTGCGCTGGCGCACATCTCCTGGCCGTGGACCGATGAATGCATCGCCCTGTTCGGCAAATACCAGAACGCCTATGAGACCAACGGTCTGGATACCGCGCGGATGTACATCGACCTCACGCCGGGCACGCCGCCCATCTACCGCGAGGAGGCGCTCTACCGCGTCTTCAAGACGGGCTACAACATCGAAAAGAACATCATCTTCGGCACCGACAACGTCATGCACACCTACGACGTCGCCCTGAGCGACGAATATCTGGACCGCGACCTCGAGATTTACCGGAAACTCGGCCTTTCGGATCAGGTGGTTGAGGATGTGCTGAAGAACAACGTGCGTGAATTCTTCGGATTCCAATCCAAATAGGGCGGAACCGGCGTACAAAGCCGGCGCAGGCCAAAGACCAAACGCCCCCGCACTCTTCTGTCACAGAGTGCGGGGGCGTTTTCTGTGCGTGGAATGGAACCCGCCCGCATCCCTGGGCAAGGAAGACAAGCGGTGCGGATCGAGGAACATGCGAGGAGGGAGCAGACTAAGACGCGCGCGTGGGCGGTCCCGGCAGCAGGGAATCCATCAGACGCAGCAGCTCGAGTTCGCTTGCAAAGGGATGGCTCTCGCCCTGATGGATGAGCACTCCCTGCCAGGTGCTGTGGTGTGTGGATTCGATCTCGATGGTGAAAATCGCTTGACGCATTGCTTTTGTACTTCCTTCCTGGGCGGGGCGGAGAAAATGTCCGCTGTACTTCAACAGGTGGCCTTCCTCATCCGGAGCGGAGAGGGATCGTAGAAGGCGAAGCCGTTTTTGCCGTTTCGTTTGACGAAATAGAGGGCGGCGTCGGCATGGCGGTAGAGGGTTTTGCAGTCGGTTCCGTGCTGGGGCGCAACGGCAATGCCGGTGCTCACTGTGCTGCGGAAGGGGGGCTCGCCCGTTTCGCCGATGGAAGAGATGGTGCTCAGCAGCCGGGCGGCCTTTTTTTCGATCTGATCCAGGCCGGCAAAGCCCTGCAGAAAGACGGCGTACTCATCTCCGCCCAGACGCACGGCGACGTCCTCCGCACGCAGCTGGGAGGAAAGCAGCCGGGCGACCTCGGCCAGCAGCCGGTCGCCGCGCTGATGGCCAAAGGTGTCGTTGACCTCCTTAAAGCGGTCGATGTCAAAGATCAGGAAGGCGTGCTGCCCCTTGGGCGCGGCGGAGAGTTTTTCGGAGATCAGGGCCTCCCCGGCGGACTGATTGTAGAGGCCGGTCAGCAGGTCGCGCTGGGCCTGGAATTTGAGCGTTTCCAGACGGGAACGCTGAGCGTCGACGTCCTCCTCATACAGGAGCAAATGGAGCGTCCCTGCACCGTCCCGCAGAAGATGGCCGGTTATGCGCACCCAGATTTCCCCCGCGGCGCCCTCGCGGACGCGGCGGCACTCAAAACGCAGGTGCGTTTCTCCCCGAGCAAAACGGGAAAGCAAATGGGAACGGTCCAGACGTTCCTGATACAGGGTGCGGCAGTCGGCCGCGATCAGGTGGGAGGCTTCCCATGCGATGACGCCTGTGTAGGAGAGCACAGCGCCGAACCGCCGCAATTCCTCGTAAAGGGCGGCGTCTTTTCCGCTGATGCGGTCGATGCAGTTCCGGCTGAGGTTCACTTCAAGGCAGACCAGCGCGTCGGACAGAACGGCGTCCAGATAGGCGCGTGCAAGAGCGGCGCTTTGTCCGGCGGGGAGAGGCTTTTCCGGATTGTGGGCAATTGCACTGTGATTCAACTGTATTTCACCTCGCGGATCATAGATGCGGGACAGGGCGGAAAGAGGGAGCCGCAGTCCTCGGCGTCGGGGCGGATGGTTCTGGTTGTCCGAACTGGGAATCGGCGGCGTCGTTCGTACCGCCGTTTTATATTTATAAACTGATACTAGCAGTAAAACTAAACTAAAGATGTCTGTATTATACCACTGCTTTCACCTAAACTACAAGTGGGAG
>CABSLJ010000230.1 GCA_902478455.1 uncultured Oscillospiraceae bacterium
AGCGTCAGATGTGTATAAGAGACAGGCTCTACCGCGCCCTGTTCGGCCTGCAGGAAAAGCCCATAGAGGTCATGAACGCCGAAACGACCAACATGATCATCTACGCGGCCGTCGGCGTGGGCGTGGTGCTTGTGATGGTGGCCATGCTCCTCAACATCTATTCCTCCCTCAAGCAGCGAAATTATGAAAACGGGCTGTTCGGCCCCAACGGCGTAGCCGGGTTCATTTTCTACACCTCGCTGGTTGCCGGGCTGGTGGGAACGATGCTCTTCGGCCTCAAGCTGATGACGCTGCCCTATATTCTCCTGCTGATCGTTTTCCCGCTGGTCGCCATGTTCCTGCGCGAGCCGCTCGGAAAGCTCGCAAAGAAGGACCCCAACTGGAAGCCCCAGAAGTGGGGGGAATATATCATGCAGAATTTCTTCGAGCTCTTTGAAACCCTCTTAAGCTATGTGACCAACACGATGTCCTTCCTGCGCGTGGGCGCTTTCGTTCTGGTCCACGCCGGCATGATGCTGGTGGTCTTCACCCTGGCGGAAATGGCCTCCGGCCCGATTTATGTGCTGATCGTCGTGGCGGGCAACGCTCTGGTCATCTGCCTGGAGGGCCTGCTCGTGGGCATTCAGGTGCTCCGTCTGGAATTCTATGAAATGTTCAACCGCTTCTTCGAGGGACAGGGCCGTCCCTTTACTCCCGTCACCGTCCGCACCGCAGATTCCTGACGCGGGCCGCATCCGGCAAAACGGGAACGCCGCTTTGAGCGGCGCCCTCCCTTTTTATCTGACAAACGACATACAGGAGGTTTTTTCAAATGGAATATGTGCTTTTACTCATCCCCGTGGTATTTTTGGTCGGTTCGGTCGCCCTGGCCGTCTGGGCTGTGAAAAAGGGAACCAAAACCAGCAAGGCCGCCTGCACGCAGATGCTCTCGTTTCTCTTTGTCTGCATTCTCACCTTTGCCGTGCCGATGATCGCTTCGGCCGCCCAAACGCCTGACGCCGCCCCCGCCGCGGAAGAAACCACAACGAGCGACGCCGCCCCCGCGGACAACTCCAAGGGAATGGGCCTGATCGCTGCCGCGCTCGTCACCGGTCTGGCCGGCATCGGCGGCGGTATCGCCGTGGCCGCAGCCGCGCCCGCCGCCATCGGCGCGACCTCCGAGGACCCGAAGGCCTTCGGTAAGGCGCTGATCTTCGTCGCTCTGGGCGAAGGTATCGCCATCTATGGCCTGCTGATCTCCATCCTGATTCTCAATAAGGTCTAACCTGCAGAAAAAGGGGGATTCCCCATGCGTTTTCATTTGATTAGCGACAACATCGACACGGTCGTCGGTCTCCGCCTGGCCGGAATCGAGGGCGTCCTCGTCCATGAGGAGGCGGAGGTGCGCAAGGCGCTCTCCGAAGCGATGGAATTAGAGGACGTGGCCGTCATCCTGATGACCGAGCGTCTGGTAAAGCTCTGCCCCGATTTGGTCTATGATCTCAAGCTGCACCGCCAGCGCCCGCTGATCGTAGAGATTCCCGACCGGCACGGCGACGGCCGCGCGAAGGATTCCATCACCGGCTATGTCCGCGACGCCATCGGCGTCAAAATTTAGCGGGCGGCGTATTTGGCGCGTCCGATTCTCACAAGCAATCCCGAAGGAGGTATCCGTATGGCCGTCCGCGATGAAAAAATGAGCAATTTTCTCGCCGCAATCAACAAGTACGCCGAGGAACAGCGCAGCAAAATCCAATCCGAGGTGGAAAATTTCAAGCACCAGGAACTCGAAAAGGCGGAAGAGGAAATCCTGATTGAATCCTACCAGCTGATTCAACGCGAAATGAACGCCATGCGCACCGGGATTTCTCAGGATATTTCCCGCAGAGAGATGGAAAGCCGCAAGGCTCTTTTTGAAAAGCGCCGGGAGATCACGGCAAAGGTCTTCGGCGCCGCCAGGGAACAGCTCCTTGCGTATACACAATCGCCCGAATATCCCGAGCTGCTGGAAGCCAGCGCCAGACGTCTTGCGCCCCTGTTTGAAGCCGACGACGCGGCGCTGCTGGTCAAGAAGGAGGACCTCGCCTATGCCGACCGGCTGCGCGCCGCCTTCGGCAGGCCGTGCGAGGTCCGCGAAAGCGACGAAATCCGCATCGGCGGTCTCAAAGCGTTTAGCGAAGCCCTCGGCGTGCTGGCCGACGAAACCCTCGATTCCCGGCTCGAGGACCAGAAGGAATGGTTCGCGGAGCATTCCGGCCTGAGCGTGGTCTAAGGAGATGAGCTTTATGGAACAGCAAAATGTGATAAACGGGATCAACGGGCCGGTCGTGACCGTCCAAAACGCCCGCTCCTTTTCCATGATGGAGATGGTCTACGTCGGGCGCGATCATCTGGTCGGCGAGGTCATCGGCATCACCGATCGCATGACCACCATTCAGGTGTACGAGGAGACCACGGGGCTGCGCCCGGGGGAGCCGGTCGTTGGGACGGGAAGTCCTATGAACGTCACCCTGGGCCCCGGTATTCTGGACAATATCTTCGACGGCATCGAGCGCCCCTTAAAGGACATTGAAAAGCAGTCGGGCGCTTTTATCCGCCGCGGCTCCGACGTCTCTCCCCTCGACCGCGGTCGGCTGTGGGAGGTCACCCTCGCCGCCAGGACGGGGGACCGGCTCTCCGGCGGCGATATTTACGCCGAATGTCCGGAGACGGCCAACATCCGGCACAAATGCATGGTGCCGCCCGGCCTCTCGGGCGAGGTCGTCTCCGTCGCCGAAAACGGCGGCCACTGCATCGACGACGTCATTCTGACCTTAAAGGATGAAAAGGGCGCTCTCCACGAGCTGACCCTCTGCCAGAAGTGGCCCATCCGCACTCCGCGCCCGGTCAAAGACCGTCTGCCGGCCACCATTCCGCTGATCACCGGCCAGCGCGTCATCGACACCCTCTTCCCCATCTCCAAGGGCGGCACGGCCGCGATTCCCGGCGGCTTCGGCACCGGCAAAACCATGACCCAGCATCAGCTGGCCAAGTGGTGCGACGCCGACATCATCGTCTACGTCGGCTGCGGCGAGCGCGGCAATGAGATGAGCCAGGTGCTTTCCGAATTCACAGAGCTCATCGACCCGAAATCCGGCCGGCCCATGACCGACCGCACCGTGCTCATCGCCAACACCTCCAACATGCCCGTGGCGGCCCGCGAGGCTTCCATCTACACCGGCATCACACTGGCGGAATATTACCGCGACATGGGCTACCACGTCGCCATCATGGCCGACTCCACCTCCCGCTGGGCCGAGGCACTGCGGGAAATCTCCGGCCGTCTGGAGGAAATGCCCGCCGAGGAGGGTTTCCCCGCCTACCTGCCCTCCCGTCTTTCGGAGTTCTATGAGCGCGCCGGCATGGTGGAAACCCTTTCCGGCAAGGACGGCTCCATCAGCATCATCGGCGCCGTCTCCCCGCAGGGTTCCGACTTTTCCGAGCCGGTCACTCAGAACACCAAGCGCTTCACCCGCTGCTTCTGGGCGCTGGATAAGGCCCTCGCCTATTCCCGTCACTACCCCGCCATCAACTGGACCGACAGCTACAGCGAATATTTCACCGACCTCGACCCCTGGTATGAGGAGCACCTCGGAGCCGATTTCATCAAATACCGCCGCAGGATCAGCGGCATTCTCCACGAGGAAAACAAGCTCATGGAGATTGTTAAGCTCATCGGCGCCGACGTTCTGCCCGACGACCAGAAGCTGGTCATCGAGATGGCCCGCAT
>CABSLJ010000231.1 GCA_902478455.1 uncultured Oscillospiraceae bacterium
TTTATAATCTCATTATGGTCATTTTCAGCGGAATGTCAATCGAGGTCTGGCAGTGGATCAGCATCTTCTTTTCGTTTTATATTTCCGTCAACGTCGGTCTGGCGGTTTTCAATCTCATCCCGCTGCCGCCGCTCGACGGTTCCAAAATCCTGGGAGCCTTCCTGCCGGACAGGATTCTTTTCAAATTTTATCAGTACCAGAACGTCATTATGATCATCGTTTTTGTGCTGCTGTTTACCGACATTCTGAGCTGGCCGCTCAACTTTTTGAGCGGTTACCTCACCGAGGGAATCCTTTGGCTCGCCGATCTGCCCTTCCGTCTTTTCCGGTGAATTTTTCAAATCCTGTGTAAAACTGGAGTAATATGGAAAAAATATCTTATAAGCTGCCCGTGTTCGAGGGACCGCTCGACCTGCTTCTGTTCCTCATTTCAAAGAACAAACTGAATATCTACGATATCCAGATTGCCGATCTGCTGGATCAATATATGGAGCACATCCGCGCCATGCAGGAAGAGGACCTCGACGTGGCCAGCGAATTCCTGGAGATGGCCGCCCGTCTGGTCTACATCAAAAGCACCATGCTGCTGCCCAAGCACGAGGAAGCCGAGGAGCTCAAGCGCGACCTGACCGGTCAGCTGCTCGAATACCAGGAGTGCAAGCGGGTGGCCGCGCTGCTGGCCTCCATGATCAGCTTTGACAGCTTCGTCCGCGCTCCCTCCGAGGTGGAGTTCGATTTGAGCTATCGCCGGTCGCACCGGCCGGACGAACTGCTTTCCGCCTATCTGGCGGCCGCGGGAAAGGGGAGAAGGAAACTTCCCCCGCCGCCCGAGGCCTTCAGCGGGATCGTCGCCCGCAAAATTGTTTCGGTCGCCTCGCGCATCGTCTATGTGATGCGTAGCCTTTGGAAGAAGAAAGAGGTGCGTTACGACGCCCTGTTTCAGCAGAGCTCCGGGCGCTCCGACCTGGTGGCCACCTTTCTGGCGGTGCTTGAGCTGGTCAAGGGAAAGCGGATTCGTGTGGACGGCGAAGGCGAGCGGCAGACGGTCAAATTGCTCAGCAAAGGGGAACGCAAATGGAAATCAGAGAGTTCCAATCATCAATAGAGGCCGTTCTCTTTGCGAGTGGAGAGCCGGTGTCCGCCGAGCGGTTGTCCGATGTGCTCGGGGTGGACAAGGCGACCGTCCACCGTCTGGCCGGAGATCTGATGGAGCAGCTGGAAGCGGGCGACGGCGCGCTGCGCATCGTCCGGCTGGAGGATAAATATCAAATGTGCACCAAGCCGCGCTTTGCCGGCGTGATCCGCAGCGCGATGGACATGCGGCGCAACGTGCCTCTCTCACCGGCTGCGATGGAGGTGCTGGCCATTGTGGCCTACAACCAGCCGGTGACCAAGGCCTTCGTTGAGCAGGTGCGCGGCGTCGACTGTTCGGGCGTGCTCGGCAGCCTGACCGCCAAAGAACTCATTGAGGAAAAGGGCAGACTGGAGCTGCCAGGCCGTCCCTTGCTTTATGGAACCACGGAGAACTTCCTGCGCTGCTTCGGCATTTCGTCGCCGGAAGAGTTGCCGCCGCTGCCCCAAAAGCAGACCGAGCCGGAGGGAGAGGACGGCGGGGAAACAGAGGAGCAATTCGCAGATGAAGCTTCCGAGGAATAAACGCAGGGGAGGCGCGCCATGATTGCGCTCTACATTGTACTGGGCGTTCTGCTGCTTTTGGCGGCGCTGCTTTCGTTGCCCCTCTATTTTATTTTTTCCTATGAAGAGGGCTTCAGCGTCAGACTGCGCTATCTGTTTCTGACCTTTCCCCTGTATCCCTCCCGGAAAAAGGCGGAGCAGCAGCAAAAGCAGGAGGAATCCGGTAAAAAATCTGCTGAAGAGGAGAAAAAGTCCCCTGTTCAGGATATCATAAAGCAGGAGGGACTCAACGGCTTTCTCGATATCCTCAAGCATCTGTCCTCCATTGCGGTGGACGCCGCAAAACAGATTCTGCGGCATGTGATGATCAAGGAATTCCGGCTTTATCTGACCGTCGCCGGGGAGGATGCGGCGGACACGGCCCTTCGCTTCGGTGGGACGTGTGCCGCAGTCTATCCTGCGGTGGGAGCCATCTTCAGCCGGGTTCGATACAAAAAACACACCATTGAAATCGTGCCGGATTTTACCGACGGCGCGCAATGCGATGTAAAATTTTACGCGAAGGTGCGCATCCGCCCCTATATTTCTCTGATTACTGCGGTGGCGGCGTTTTTCCGGTATCTGAAACTGACGGTGGATCGTAAAAAGAAATCTCAGATTTCCTCAAATATGAAAGAACAAGGCGGTGCAGTCAAATGAGCGAACATCCCATTCAAGGTATGATGGATACGACCATGGACAAGATCAGAGCGATGGTGGACGGCAACACCATCATCGGAGACCCGATCCATTCCCCGGACGGCACGGTCATCATCCCCGTGTCCAAGGTGACCTACGGCTTTGCAGCCGGCGGCTCCGATTTCTGCGCCAAGGGACAGCCGAGCAAGGACCTGTTCGGCGGCGGCAGCGGCGCGGGCGTGACCATTTCTCCGGTGGCCTTCCTCTCCATCGGCAACGGCGAGACCAAGCTGTTGCAGATCACCTCCTTTGAGGGACCGACCGACCGCGTCGTCGGCCTGGTGCCCGAGGTGATCGATAAAATCGCTTCCCTCTTCAAGAAGGGGGAGAAAAAATCAAAGGAGCCTGAGCAGGTCAAGGCCGACGACGTCAACATCACCGTAAACGCCGACGTCAGTCTGGAAGACCCCAAAATTTAATCTGCATTCTAAGCAAAGCAACCTCCTGCATATATTTACAAGGGCAGGTGGTTGCTTTGCTGAAGAAAACAATTTCCATCTTACTCGTTCTGGCGCTCTTCCTGTGCGCGCTGCCGGTTTCCGTCTCGGCGGAACCGGGCGTATCGGCGCGGGCGGCGGTGCTCATCAACGCAGATACGGGGGAAATCCTTTACGCCAAGAACGAGAATGAACGCCATTCCATGGCGAGTACGACCAAAATTATGACCGCGCTGTTGACGCTGGAAGCGGCGGCAGCGGAAGACTATGAAGTCAAAATCACGCGGGAGATGGTCGCGGTGGAGGGCTCCTCCATGGGACTTCTGCCGGATAACGTCGTCACCCTGCGGACCCTCGCCTGCGGCATGCTCATGCGCTCGGGAAACGACGCCGCCAATGCGGCCGCCATTTCCCTGGCCGGCAGTCTGGACGCCTTTGCCCGGCAGATGAACGAAAAGGCCGCGCAAATCGGGATGGAGAACACCAACTTCGTCACGCCCTCCGGCTTGGACGCGGAGGAGCATTATTCCACCGCGTACGACATGGCGCTGCTCGGCGCGTATGCGATGGAGAACGCCGATTTCGCGGAGATTGTAGGGCAGAAGAGCATCCAGGTGGAGTTTGTGGAACCGCCCCAGCGCATCACCATGGCCAATCACAACCGGCTTTTGAGTCTGTATCCCGATTGCACCGGCATCAAGACAGGCTTTACCAAGAAATCGGGTCGCTGTTTGGTGTCGAGTGCAGAGCGGGACGGCGTCCGGCTGGTGGCCGTTACCCTCAACGCGCCCGACGACTGGAACGACCATCAGGCGCTGTATGAATATGGTTTTTCGCTGGTCACGCCGGTAAAATTCGAGGACACCACACGGCGCTACACCCTTCCTGTGGCGGGCGGCGTAGCCG
>CABSLJ010000232.1 GCA_902478455.1 uncultured Oscillospiraceae bacterium
GATCCATGCCATGGCGGATATCCTCAAGCATCTTGCCAACCTTGACGAATTTGTAGCCGATCACTTCTCCGTTTTCGTCCAGAGCGGTGGAGAGCACATAGCCTTCGGCCATTTCCATGTAGCGCACGCCCTTGGCCTTGGTGCTGAACATGGTGCCCACCTGCGAACGCAGGCCCTTGCCCAAATCCTCCAGCGCAGCGCCGATGGGCAGTCCGCCCTCGGAGAAAGCCGTCTGGCTGCGGCCGTAGGCCAGCTGCTTGAAAATTTCGCGCATGGCGACGTTGATGGCGTCGCACACGAGGTCGGTGTTCAGGCATTCCAGCAGGGTCTTGCCGGGCAGAATTTCGGCGGCCATGGCGGCCGAGTGGGTCATGCCCGAGCAACCCAGGGTCTCCACCAGCGCTTCCTCCACAATGCCGTTTTTAACGTTGAGGGTCAGCTTGCAGGCGCCCTGCTGCGGCGCGCACCAGCCCACACCGTGGGACAGGCCGGAGATGTCTTTGATTTCATAGGATTTTACCCATTTGCCCTCTTCCGGGATGGGCGCGGGGCCGTGATGCGGTCCCTTGGCGACGACACACATTTTTTCCACTTCATGGGAATAATTCATATCGGTGCTCCTTTCGGTTTTGGTGTCCTGGCGTGTTCATATACGGCTCTATTATAAGCAATTTCAGGAAAATTAGCAATAGTTAATAAATAGACAAATAGGGAAATTTGTTGGAGCTCATGGAGCTCTTTTGTTCATCTTTTTCAAACCGCCTTGGAAACGCTGCGCAGAGCGCCTCTTCTTCCCGTTTGTCGGGGAAGGCGCGCGCTGCCTGCGGGGGAGGGGGGCTAGGAACGGCCGCCCGCGCCGCGCAGATAATATTCGGGGGCGATACCCTCCACCCGCTTAAAGGCCCTGGAAAAGGTGTGCAGGCTGGAAAAGCCCAGCCGCTGTGCGACCTCGGTGCAGTTGTAGCGTCCCTGCTCCAGAAAGAGCCGGGCGGAGGCGATCTTCAATTCCTGAAAATAGCGCATGACGCCGCGCCCCATCTGCTCCTGAAATACGGCGGACAGATGACTTTTGCTTACGGCGTTGTCCCGCGCGACCTGATCGAGCGTCAGCGGCCGTTCCCGGTTCTCCGCCAGATAGCGGCAGACCCCGTTCACCAGCCGCGCGGCCGGCCTCCCCTTGTGGGGGACTTCGGATGCATGCTCTCGGTTCTCGCGCAGGAGGTCGATCAGAAAACGCTCCAGAGCCATCAAAGCCAATTGCCCCTGCGCAAATGGCGGTCCGTCTGTTTTGCCACGGGCAGCGTGTTTCTCCCGGGGGAAGAGCCCGGCGGCTTCCCGGCAATATGCAAAAAAGGCGCGCTGTAAGGCGTCGGAAAACCAGAGAGGACGGTCGAAGATTTCTGCAAGCGCATCCGAGGGAGAAGAGAAAGCGGTGACAAAAAAGACGAAAGGTTCCCGGTCTCCCCAAAGACAGTGTAGATTATCCGGCGATACTAAGATTCCCTGCCCCCGCGTCAGCTTAACGGCGCAGTTGTCGGTCAGCAGCGCGCATGAGCCGCGGACAACCCATATGAGCTCGCAGAAAGGGTGGCTTTCGCCCGGAAAGAGGTCGTTCCGGGCATATTTGTCGCAGTGGAGCGAATACAGCCGGTCCACCGTGACCGGACGGGGAAAGGCGTGGCCTTCGTATGTCATACTGCACCTCAATCCCATATTTTTTGGCCTGTCAAACAAAGAAACGGACAAAGACCGCCGGAAAAGATTCTGCTACAATCATAGCATAAGGAAGTCGTTCCTATCAACCTGAATTCAGGAGGCGCATGATGACCAACCGAGAGAATTTTTTCGCCGCCATGAGCGGAAAACCTTATGATCGGGTCTTGCTCGACATGCAGCTGTGCGACCAGCTGCAAAAAAAGCTGAGGGAGGAGCGCGGCGTGACCGACTACGCCGACTATTACGGCGTGCCTTTCCGCCGGATCGGTCCCAAACCGTCCAAAAATCCTGCCGATTATTCCCGCTACTATGAGGGGAAGGACGTCGACTATATCGGCGAGTGGGGGGATGGACACAAATACGGGGGGACCGAGCATTTCACGCGGTTTATCCCCTGCATGGAGCACTTTGAGACGCCGGAGGAGGTGTATGCCTTCCCGCTGCCCGACCTGCTGGAGGACTACCGCTGGGAAGGCGTCACGGAAGAGATCGCGCGGTGTAAGGGGAACGATCAGATCGTCTTGAGCGGTCTGGTGGGGGATGTTTTTGAGCCGGCCTGGTACCTGCGCGGCATGGAGGAGCTGCTGACCGATTTTTACACCGACCAGGCGATGGCCGAGGCCTGCCTCGACCGCATCTTCCGCTTCAAGCTGGAGATGGTCAGAAAGCAGGTTTCTGCGGGCGTGGATGTGATGATCTTTGGCGACGACGTCGGCATGCAGACGGGCATGATGATGTCCCCGGATATTTGGCGGACCTTTTTGAAGCCGCGCTTAAAGGAGCTGCTCGCCGCCGCCAAGAAGGAAAATCCCGGCGTGCTGTGCTACTACCACTCGGACGGGGACATCCGCGCTATCATTCCCGAACTCATTGAGATCGGCGTTGATATCCTGAATCCCATTCAGCCCGAATGCATGGACCCGAAAGAAATCTACCGCCGCTATGTGGAGCAGGTCCGCTTCTGGGGCTGCGTCGGCACCCAGAGCACCCTGCCCTTTGGCACTGCCGACGAGGTGCGCGCCCGCACCGGAGAGCTGTTGGAGCTTTGCCGGGAACGGGGACGGCTGGTGCTCGCCCCCACCCATCTGGTGGAACCGGAGGTCCCGCTTGAAAATCTCGACGCGATGGTGGAGACCATCCGGAACTTTCGCTAGCCCTTGAAAAGCGCAGACGACAAAAACGCAGCCCGCGTGAAGCGAACCTTCACGCGGGCTGCGGCATATCAGCGGCGGATTCTATTCGTAAGGCGTTTGATCCTGAAAAAGGGGCTTTGCATCCTCGGGTGCGGGCGAGGCCTCCTCTCTGGCCCGGGCGACCGCTTCCGATATCTCTGAAAGGCCCCGCTGCAGCTTGACAATCAGCACAATCACAAGAATCGCCAGCGCTAGAAGGGAGAGAAGCAACAGGAAAAGGATGGAAAGCACGGTTTCCGAACCAATGGAGATCGCCCACTGACTGTCAGGCAATCGGATTCTTAAGCTCCAATAACGGAACAGCTGAATGGTGACGGTCAGAACAATACATGAGACTACAAAGAGCATCCCGGGGAAAAAGAACCATTTTCGCGTTTTCACAACAATCCCTCCTGACAAGATGGTAGCTCAATTGTCTGAGGGCTTGTCTTGAAACAGCGGCTTTTGTTCATCAAGTTCACGCCGGTTTTCCGCAATGCGCTTATCGAGGGAGGCTTCTATGTCGGAGAGCTTTTTCCCCAGCCGGGCAAAAAAGACGATGTTGGAAACGCAGAGTGCTATGAGAATAAAAAAGAAGATACGAAGCCAGCCGGAGATTGCGTCTGACTGCAACGGAGGACGGAAAAAATCGGGGAGAAAGGGTAAAATATCGCCGGGTCCGAAACAAAACAGCAAACAAAGCAGTAGGATAACATTTAAAATAATATACCCGGTGAAACTATGCCATCTTGAGCTCATGATCGTTTTCCTCCTCAAATATATGGTAATTACAATTATATCAAAAATAGACATATAAGT
>CABSLJ010000233.1 GCA_902478455.1 uncultured Oscillospiraceae bacterium
CATGAAGGTCAGCCCCGCGCCCTTCTGCGTGCTCGATGAAATCGAGGCCGCGCTCGACGACGTCAACGTCGACCGCTATGCCTCCTATCTGCGCCGGATGAACGACAACACCCAGTTTATCGTCATCACCCACCGCCGCGGCACGATGGAAGAGGCCGACGTGCTCTACGGCGTCACCATGCAGGATGAAGGCGTGTCCAAGCTCTTGGAGCTGCGCGCCTCTGAAATAGAGCAGAAGCTCGGAATGAAATAGGTGATACCATGGGAATTTTCAGCAAAATCAAAGAAGGACTCAAAAAGACGAGGGACAACATCGTCGGTCAGATCGATTCGATGCTCAAGTCCTTTACCAAAATCGACGAGGAGCTGTTTGAGGAGCTCGAGGAGCTGCTCGTGATGGGCGACGTGGGACTGCCCACGGCGCAAAAAATCTGCGACGCCCTGCGGACGCGCGTCAAAGCCGAGGGCGTGACCGACCCGGCGGCCATTCACAACCTTCTGCATGAGACGGTGGCCGACATGCTCCGCGGCGGAGAGGAGCTAAATCTCGGCACCAGGCCCTCGGTCATCCTGGTCATCGGCGTCAACGGCGTGGGCAAGACGACCACCATCGGCAAGATCGCCGCCCGGCTGACAAAAGAGGGCAAGAAGGTCGTCCTCGGCGCGGCGGACACCTTCCGCGCCGCCGCCATCGACCAGCTCGCCGTCTGGGCCGAGCGTTCAGGCGCCGACCTCGTCCGGCAGGCGGAGGGTTCCGACCCGGCCGCCGTTGTATTCGACGCCGTCTCGGCCGCCAAGGCGCGGAACGCCGACGTCGTCATCTGCGACACGGCCGGCCGCCTCCACAACAAAAAGAACCTGATGGACGAGCTCTCCAAAATCAGCCGTGTCATCGCGCGCGAGCTGCCCGAGGCGGACAAGGAGGTCCTCCTCGTGCTCGACGCGACCACCGGCCAGAACGCCGTCAACCAGGCCAGAGAATTCAAGAACGCCGCCGGCATCACTGGCATCGTCCTCACCAAGCTCGACGGCACCGCCCGCGGCGGCGTGGTGCTCGCCATCCGCGAGGACCTGGACGTTCCCGTGAAATTCATCGGCGTGGGCGAGCAGGTCGACGACCTTCAGCCCTTCGACGCCGACGATTTTGCAAACGCCCTCTTCGAGCCGGAAAAGGAGTGAACCGCATGACCTTTGTAATCGCCACCCACAATCAGAAGAAGCTTAAGGAGCTTAAACGGATTTTAAATCCCCTTGGTATGGACGCCGTCACGGCCGAACAGGCCGGCTTTACCCTCGACGAAGTTGAGGAGACGGGCGCAACCTTTGAAGAAAACGCCGTGCTCAAGGCGGTTTCGGCCTATGAGCAGACCGGCATGCCCGCCGTGGCCGACGATTCCGGCCTGGAGGTGGACGCATTGGACGGCGCGCCGGGCGTCTATTCCGCCCGCTACGCCGGCGAGGGCGCGACCGACGCCGACCGCAACCGCAAGCTGCTCGCCGCTTTGGCCGACGTTCCGGAGGATAAGCGCACCGCACGCTTTGTCTCGGCCGTCTGCTGCGTGCTGCCCGGCGGGAAGCGTTTCACCGTCCGCGGCGTCTGTGAGGGCAGCATCGCCTACGCTCCTCGCGGGGAAGGCGGCTTCGGCTACGACCCCGTTTTCCTCGTGGAGGGCGGCAGGACCTATTCCGAACTCAGCGACGAGGAAAAGGACGCCGTAAGCCACCGCGGCAACGCCCTGCGCCTGCTTGTCCGGGAGCTTCAGGCGCGGCTGTGATAGACATACTTACAAGAAGCGACACGGCGGGCGAACGATGTTCGCCCCACCAGAAGAAACAGCAGAGCGGTCCGTAGGGGCGCACAGCGTGCGCCCGCAACAAGCGTTCAGTCTTTTCTGAATCGGGTATCATTCCCTTTAGGAGGAATATTATGTTAACCAGCAAGCAAAGAGCCTGTCTGCGCTCCCTTGCCAATACCATCGATACCATCCTCATGGTGGGCAAGGGCGGCATGAGCGCCGAAATCTTAAAGCAGGCGGACGACGCCCTGACCGCCCGCGAGCTCATCAAGGGCAAGGCGCTCGAAACCTGCCCCATCTCCCCGCGCGAGGCCGCCGAAGAGATCGCCGCCGCCACCTCCTGTGAGGTGGTGCAGGTCATTGGGACCAAATTTGTGCTCTACCGCAAAAACGAAAAGGAGCCAAAGATCGAGCTGCCCAAGGCGCGCAAAGCGTAAACGGCGGGAAAACGGTTTCCGCAGCCCGCATTTTGTTTTCCGTTTCCGGGACGCATTCCCCGGCAGGCGGTATATTCCCGGCCGGAGCGGAAACAGCTAGATAGAAACAGCTTCTAAGGGGATTTTTTCATGCGCAAGCTCGCTATGTTCGGCGGGACCTTCAATCCCATCCACAACGCACACATCGGTCTCGCCCGCGCCTTTGCCGATTCGCTCGGCCTGGATGCCGTCCTGCTGATTCCCACCCGCGTCCCGCCCCACAAGGCAGCGCCGGACATCGCCCCGGGAGAGGACCGCCTGGCCATGTGCCGCCTGGCCGCGGAGGAGGACGGCCGCTTCGCCGTCAGCGACCTGGAACTCCGGCGCGCCGGCCCAAGCTATTCGGCCGATACGTTAAAGGCGCTTCAGTCAATCTATCCGGACGCTTCTCTCTATTTCATCATGGGGGCGGACATGTTCCTGACCGTCCAGAACTGGGTGCGGCCGCAGGAAATCTACGCCCGCGCCGTGCTGTGCAGCGCCCCGCGAGAGGACGTTTCCCTCGCCGCGCTGGAGCGGCACGGGGAATTCCTCCGGGCGCAGGGCGCGCGCACCGCTCTTTTGGACCTGCCGCTGATGCCCTATTCCTCCACCGGAGTGCGCGCCGCCCTCCGGGAGGGGAAAAGTATTGAGCAGATGGTGCCGCCACAAGTTGCGCGTTACCTCGAAAGCCATTCATTGTACAGGAAGTGAAAACCATGAATCTGGAGCCCTACCGCAAAATCATCCGCAAAAAGCTGGGGGACGCCCGCTACGAGCATTCCCTCTGCGTGGCCGAAGCGGCCGCCGCCCTCGCGCGAAAATATGGGGCGGACCCGCAAAAGGCCGAGCTCGCCGGCACGCTGCACGATATTATGAAGGATACCCCCGGCCCCGAGCAGTTGCAATTGCTCGAACGGTTTGGTATAATACTTTCTAATCTTGAAAAATCCGCGCCCAAGCTGTGGCACGCCATGGCGGGGGCCGCCTATCTGGAAAAGGCGCTCGGCATAGAGGACGAGGAGGTCTTAAACGCTGTGCGCTACCACACCACCGGCAGAGAGAAGATGTCCCTCCTCGAAAAGGTGCTTTTTATTGCCGACTTTATCTCGGCCGACCGCACCTATGACGGCGTGGAGGAGATGCGGGAGGCGGCGTCGCGCAGTCTGGAGGAGGCCATGCTGGAGGGCGTGCGCTTTACCATCTGCGAGCTCGCCGAAAAGGGCAATCCCATTCATCCCGATACATTGGATCTATACAATCAATTAGCCATTCAGGCAAAGGAGCAGTGATGCGATTCATGACATCCCTCGAACTGGCCAAGAAAGCCGTCGCCATTCTGGACAGCAAAAAGGCGCTCGATTTAAAGGTGATCGG
>CABSLJ010000234.1 GCA_902478455.1 uncultured Oscillospiraceae bacterium
TAAGCAGGTCTTATTCGCTTCCCTTAATCTGTAACACATCATTGACAAACCTACAAACAGGGAAATCCCGGCAACCGCGTCTCTTTTCTCTCTTCTTTTCTTTGATTTCTCGCCGCGCGCGGTCTGTCCGCCGCCGGCCGCGGCCGGCGCTCCCGCAAGCACAGTCCGCCTTCCCTCTTTTGCGCAGCGACCGCGATTAGGGCCCAAAAAGACCCGGGGCGGCAGCCCCGGGTCTTTTGATGAGTTTCGGTTACGCCTGCATACCGACCTGGATGGCCTTTTTGTTGGCGTCCATCAGGTGGGCCTTTCTCGGCGGGACGCACTTGGCGATGGCTTTGTCCAGCGCCTCGGGCGAACAGAAGCCACATTCCTTAAAGAGCTTGCCGACCAGAATGATGTTGGCAAGGCCTTTCAGGCCGTTCTCCTCGGCGAGGGTGGTCGCCGGCACATAGAAGGCCTTTACGTCCTCGCGCTCGACCTTTTTGTGGATCAGGGCGCTGTCAATAATAACGATGCCGCCCGGCTCAACGTCATTGATAAATTTATCAAAGGAGGGCAGATTCATCGCGATGAAGACATTGGGATTGAGCACCAGCGGGGAACCGATGGGCTCATCGGAAATACAGACGCTGCAATTGGCGGTGCCGCCGCGCATTTCAGGGCCGTAGGAGGGCAGCCAGGAGATTTCCTTTTCGTCCATCAGGCCGCCGTAGGCGATGACCTTGCCTGCAAAGAGGACGCCCTGTCCGCCGAAGCCGGCCAGCAGCATGTTCAAATTGTTCATTTCGCCGCGCCCCCTTTGATGGTATCCTTGTAAACGCCCAGCGGATAGTAGGGCATCATGTTGTCGCGGAGCCAGCCGATGGCCTCCATGGGGGTGAGTCCCCAGTTGGTCGGGCAGGTGGAAAGCACCTCGACGATGGAGAAGCCGTTTCCGGCAATCTGGTTTTCAAACGCCTTCTTAATGGCCTTCTTGGCCGTGACGACGTTCTTGACGCAGTCGACCGCCACGCGCTGGGCGAGGGCCACACCGTCGAGGGTGGAGAGCATCTCGCACACACGGATGGGGTAGCCGGCCGTCTGGGTGTCTCTGCCATAGGGGGTGGTCTGGGTGATCTGGCCCGGCAGGGAGGTCGGGGCCATCTGGCCGCCGGTCATGCCGTAGATAGCGTTGTTGATGAAGATCACGGTGATGTTCTCTCCGCGGGTGGCGGCGTGGACCGTCTCGGCGGTGCCGATGGCGGCGAGGTCGCCGTCGCCCTGATAGGTAAAGATGACGCCGTCGGGCAGGGCGCGCTTGAGGCCCGTGGCGACAGCCGGCGCGCGGCCGTGTGGGGCCTGCACCATATCGCAGGTAAAGTAATCGTAATTCATAACGGCGCAGCCGACCGGGGCGACGCCCACGGCCTTATCGGCCACATTCAGCTCGTCGAGCACCTCGGCCACCAGACGGTGAACAATGCCGTGGGTGCAGCCGGGGCAGTAGTGGAACGGGATATCCGCCAGCGCCTTGGGTCTGTCAAACACAACAGCCATTATTTTGCACCTCCCACAAGCTCTTTGATTGCGCCGAGCACCTCATTGGGAGAGGGAATCATGCCGCCGGTGCGGCCGTAGAAATGCACCGGCTTCGCGCCGTTCACGGCGAGACGCACGTCGTCCACCATCTGCCCCATGCTCATTTCGACGCACAGGAATTCCTTCGTCGTAGCGGCCGCCTTCCGGATGGCGTCCACCGGGAAGGGCCACAGGGTGATCGGCCGAATCAGGCCGACCTTGAGGCCCTGAGCGCGCGCCGTGTTGACGGCGCTTCTGGAAACGCGCGACGACGCGCCGTAGGCGACGACAACGACATCGGCGTCCTCCACCAGGTATTCCTCGGCGCGCTGCTCGGCCGCCTTGATCTTTTCATAGCGTTCAAAGCGTTCCTTGACCAGGCGTTCGAGATCCTGCGGCTGGAGGTAAAGGGAGTTAATCACATTGTGCTTTCTCTGGTTCTTGTGGCCGTTGGCCGCCCAGGGCTTTTCGGGCAGGGCCTTGCCGTCGCCCGTCTGGATGCAGACAGGCTCCATCATCTGGCCGAGCATGCCGTCGGCCAGAATCATGGCCGGCATGCGGTAACGGTCGGCCATATCGAAGGCGTCGGACACGAGGTCCACCATCTCCTGCACCGTGGAGGGCGCAAAGACGAGGATTTGGAAGTCGCCGTGACCGGTCGCCCGGGTGGCCTGCCAATAGTCTGCCTGCGAGGGCTGAATGCCGCCGAGGCCGGGGCCGCCGCGCTGCACATTGATGATGAGCGCGGGCAGGTCGGAGCCCGCCATATAGGAGATGCCTTCGGTCTTCAGGGAGATTCCCGGCGAGGAGGAGGAGGTCATCACGCGCGCACCGGCCGAGGAAGCGCCGAGCACCATGTTGACGGCGGCCACCTCCGATTCCGCCTGCAGGTATGTACCGCCGATCTTGGGCATCCGCTTGGACATATAGGCCGCAAGCTCGGTCTGGGGGGTGATGGGATAGCCGAAGAAGAACCGGCAGCCGGCCTGAATGGCGGCTTCCGCGAGCGCTTCGTTCCCTTTCATCAATACTCTTTCTGCCACTTTCCGCACTACCTTTCCACTATTATTGCCACATCGGGACACATTGTCGCGCAGGCGGCACAGCCTGTGCACTTGGATTCATCCAGCAGCTCGGCCGGATGGTAGCCCTTGCCGTTGATTTTGTCCTTTGACAGTGCGATGATTTTGCGCGGACACGCATTGACACACAGCTCACAGCCTTTGCAGATATCCTCTCTTACGGTGATTTTTGCCATTTCAACACACCTCCTTTTATCGTGGGTCAATCCGCCCAGGGCGGCTTGACATAAATCTCTATAGGATACAGGTTTTTCACCTGTTCAGACAGCTCGTGTTCCAGCGCGCGCGGCGCGGTGGTCATCCACAGCGGAAGGGAGAGGTCCCTTGCCGTCTCCTCCGCATAGGGCAGAGCGTTTAAAATATCTTCCGCCGTCGTCAGCCCCTGCAGATGGGAGTTGTTGACGACGGCCGTCGCCTTTAACCGGGAAGCCGCTTCTATCTCACGCAGCAGCGCCGCCGTCTCTGCGGGCCGGGTGGTCAGGATGCGGTATTTGTTGATGAGGTATAGCATTTGGTATTCGGGCAGCTTGCGGATATGACCCGAAAAGCGCCCCAGCGCAGTGGCGCCGGCGTCGTCCCCGCCCACGTCGAAAATAACCGTCCCCTCATTCCGGGCAAAGACCGAGTAGATCTCCGTCGGCAAGGAGGGAATATCGACATTCGAGTGGGCAAATACGGGAGCGATCAAACGAATCCCCTTTTCTTCCAGCAGAGAAGCGTAATCGGAGGAACGGAAGTAGGGGTTGACGATATCCAGGTCAATCAGGGTCACCTTCTCCCCCTTGTTCGCCAGATCGAAGGCAAGATTGAGGGAAAAGTTTGTTTTTCCGCAGCCGTAATGCCCGCATACGATGATGAATTTGCCAAGAGCGTGCACAATGCGACCGCCTTTC
>CABSLJ010000235.1 GCA_902478455.1 uncultured Oscillospiraceae bacterium
TTGCGCGACGTGACGCGCGTGCTAGTATTCTAGGGCTATGCCCGCATATGAAAAACCCCCGGCTTTGCCGGGGGATATTTATTTCTTTGAAACGGTTGATTTTTGTAACGCCTTATGAAACAATGAAACAGTCCGACGGATTACAGACGAATTCGTCCCACGGCGGTGGCAGTCACCTCGGTGCCGAGGTAGAGGGTATCGTCCTTCGCGCGGCCCGAGCGGTCGGTCGATTTGACCGTCACGGAAATATCCCCGACGGCGCCGCGTTCCTCCGCCTCCTCGCGCGCGGCGGCGGAGGCCTCCTCCTCGGCGCAGCGCTTGGCGTCCTCCAGCTCTTCAAAAAGCCGGTTTTCCGCGCGGCCGTATACCAGATAGCCGGAAATGCCGCCGACGTCAAACTGCGGGGCGATCTGTACCGTCCGGGTCGCAGTGATGTTGCCGAGCACGGCGCCGACGGCGTTTGCCACGCCCGAATGCTCGGGAATCACGGCCCGGGTGCCCAGAAGACGAGCGACTTCGGGTAGGAAAATGTGGATCGGCGCGCCGATGCCCACCAGCGTGGCCGGGAGGTGGGGCAGGAAGGAGAAGAAGGAATCGCGCTTTCCCTCCCTGGCGAGCCGGTAGCTTTCGGAAATCAGCAGCTCGGTTCCGGCGTCCAGCCCGTTCCGGCGAAAGTGGTCAAAGCGGTCCTCAAGCAGGATGCGCAGCAGATTGCGGTAGAGCTTTTCGCACACGGCGTCGTAAACCATGCCGCACAGCGCCTCGACCGTGCAGCCGAGAGAACGCGCCACCTGGTTGGCGGCAAGGCGGGAGGCCTCCCGGTTGTAGGCGGCAAAATCGCCGCGCAGATGCATGACGTCGGTGGGGGTCAGTCCGCTCCTCAAAATGATGCCCTCCGCCTCCAGCCGGTCGGAGCGCAGGGTGAAAATGTCCCGCTTTACGGCGGCGGCCGCCTCCTCCAGAAGGAGCGGTCCGTCGGCCAGGGCGGCGCAGAGCGTCTTTTCCTCCGCGGTGTAGTGCGGGCTGCCGGAGATATCCTTGACCAGGGTCAAAAACTCGTGGATGGGCTGGCTGCTTTTTTCCGCCCTGGCGTCGAGCGCGGCGAGCTTGCCGAGCACGTCGGGACAGCGGTCGGCCAGAATGCAGAGAGGGATCACCCGCCCTTCCTCCAGGTGCAGGCTGCCGCCTTGGCAGCGGACGGCGCTGTCGCCGCCGAGGGCGAAGGTGTCGATATACAGTCCCTTGACAAAGGTCTTCCAGTTGCCCACATGGACGCCGTCGCGCACCTTGACGGGGACGCTGTCCTTGACCAGGGCGACGTCGGTGGTCGTGCCGCCCATATCGACGATCAGGCAGTTTTGCTCGCCGGTCAGCGCAAGGCCGCCCATCACGCTGGCCGCCGGACCGCACAGCAGGGTTTCCACCGGCTTGGAGCAGGTGAACTGTTCGCTCATAAGGCTGCCGTCGCTGCGGACAATGACCACCTTTGCGCCGATGCCGCGCGCCTCAAAGGCCCGTTCGATGGCCCGCAGAAAGGCTTCAATCACCGGAATCAGCCGGGCGTTGAGCAGGGTGGAGGCCCCGCGGCGCACCGAGTTGAGGTCGGAAAACAGCTCGTGGCCGCAGACGGCGGGGATGTGCAGGCGCTCGGCAAGGAGGGCCCGCGAACGCTTCTCCACAGCGGCGTTGTCCTTCATGGCGTAGAGCTCGACGATGCCGACCGCATCGCAGTCGGAAAACCACGGCTCGAGATTTTCTTCAAAGAGCGCCCAGTCGATTTCCCCGTGGGATTCCCCGTCCGGACCGACAAAGCTCGGTTGAAAATAAATCTCCTCCGCCGGAGGCAGGCCGAAGGCGTCCCCCGTCTTCTCCACAACCTTGCGGTCGACGCCCCAGAGGATCAGCTTGGCCCGTCCGCCCTTGTTTTCCACGCAGGCGTTGGTGGCGAGCGTGGTGGACAGCGCCGCCAGCTCGGCCTTTTGGAGCAGTTCGGCCGGCAGCGCGTCGAGCGCCTTGCCGATGCCGAGAGACAGATCCTCCTTGGTGGTCAGCGCCTTGGCGCTTGCGAGAAGCTGCCGCTTCTCATAGTCGTAGACGACGGCGTCGGTGTAGGTGCCGCCGGTGTCGATGCCGATACCGATTTTCATGCGATTCCCTCGATTGCTTTTATATTTAGAAGCCGTCTTCGGAAGCTGCCCGCCGGACGGCGTTCTTTCGCCTCAACGCAGTTTGTGTTCCCTGTTTTTACGCAGCGCCCTGGTCTCGGCCGCGACCACGCCGCTGAGCGCCAGCACGGCGATGAGATTGGGCACGGCCATGAGCGCGTTGAAGATGTCCGCAATGGTCCAGACCGCCTGCACCGTCAGGAAGGGGCCGGCGAGCACGGCCAGAATATAAAGCCAGCGGAAAATCTGAATGACCCAGGCGCGTTTGTTGCAGAGGTATTCCAGACAGCGCTCGCTGTAGTAGTCCCAGCCGAGAATGGTGGTAAAACCGAAAAAGACCAGGCAGATCATCAGCAGAAGAGAGCTGATCTCCCCGGGCAGGGGCAGCCCCTGCTGAAAGGCCCGCGTGGTGACGGCAACGCCCTCGAGGCCGACATCCCACGAGCCGGTCAGCACAATGGTCAGCCCCGTCATGGTGCAGACGACGATGGTGTCGATAAAGGTGCCGGTCATGGAGACAAGACCCTGGCGCGCCGCCGATTTGGTCTGGGCGGCCGCCGCGGCGATGGGCGCGCTGCCGAGTCCCGCCTCGTTGGAAAAAATCCCCCGCGCAATGCCCATCTGCATGGCGATCATCATCGCTCCGAAGGCTCCGCCCGCTACCGCCCGCAGACCAAAGGCCTGGGCGAAAATCTCTCCCAGCGCGGCGGGGATTTTTGTGACGTTGCAGCCCAGAATGACCAGACAGACGAGGATGTAAAGCACCGCCATGAAGGGAACGATGACCTCAGCCACCTTGGCGATGCGCTTGAGCCCTCCGATGACCACAAAGGCCGTGCAGGCGGTTACCACCACGGCGGCGATGACCACCGTCCAGGAATATTCGGCGCCGAACAGGGAGACGCTCCAGCTGTTGTTTGGGTCGAATACGCCGTTTACCGCGGAGGCGATGCCGTTGACCTGGGTCATGGTGCCGATGCCCAGAAGCCCCACGCACATGCCGAAGAAGGCGAAGAGCTTACCGAGCCATTTCCAGCGCCGGCCCATGCCGTTCTGAATGTAGTAGAAGGGGCCGCCGAGCACATGGCCGTCGCTGTCGATCTCACGGTAGCGGATGGCGAGCACGCCCTCGGCGTATTTTGTGGCCATCCCGAAAAAGGCGGCGATCCACATCCAGAAGAGCGCGCCCGGGCCGCCCGCCACAATGGCCGTGGCCACGCCCACAATGTTGCCCGTTCCGATGGTCGCCGAAAGGGCGGTGCACAGCGCGCCGACTGTCTCTTATACACATCTCCGAGCCCACGAGACCGTACTAGATCTCGTA
>CABSLJ010000236.1 GCA_902478455.1 uncultured Oscillospiraceae bacterium
GGATTTTTCCGGCTCTGATGACTTGCAGCGCCAAGTCGGAAGCAGCGGCTTTTTCTATCCTCCTTTCAAAAGCGGACGTGTCCGGATTCGCCTCCCGGACACGTCCGCTTTTCTGTACCAAAAAATGCAGGAAAAGGCGGCTCAGCCGAGCGCCACATCCAGTATCATCATCACCAAAAAACCGAGCATAGCGCCGAAGGTGCCCCCGTGGGAATGCTCCCCCAGATGGGCCTCTGGAATCAGCTCCTCCACCACCACATAGATCATCGCACCGGCGGCAAAAGCGAGCATCCACGGCATGATCCCGGCCACCGCGTTCGCCAGCAGCACGCCAACCACACCGGCGATGGGCTCCACGACGCCAGAGAGCGCCCCGTACAAAAAGGATTTGTTCTTGCTTAGCCCCTCCTTGCGCAGCGGCAGGGAGATGGCGGCCCCTTCGGGAAAATTCTGCAACCCCATGCCCAGAGCGAGCGCAAAGGCGGCCGCGAGCGACTGCGGCTGATGCTCCGCGCCCGCGAGACCGAAGGACAGCCCCACCGCCATCCCCTCCGGGATATTGTGCAGCGTGACCGCCAGCACCAAGAGGGTGGTGCGTTTGAGGGAGCTTGTATGTCCCTCCGGCACAGAAGCGCCCGGATGCAGATGAGGCAGGAGCTTATCCAGTCCCCAAAGGAACAGACCGCCCAAAAGAAAGCCGGCGCCCGCCGGCAGCCATTCGGCGATTCCCTGCTCGGCGGCCATATCCATCGCCGGGATCAACAGCGACCACACGCTCGCAGCAATCATCCCCCCCGCCGCAAAGCCGAGAAAAATACTCTGGGTGTTCGGATTGACGTCCTTGCGCATGAAATAAACCATCGCCGCGCCGACCGCGGTCATAAAAAAGGTAAAACCCGTGCCGATCATCGCCAGCGCCAGCGGACTGAGTTCATTCATGATAGATCACCCTTCCAAGCGGAGGCCAGGCCGCACCGCTCTGTTCATCTTATAAAAATAAGAATAATTCTTGATTTTAAGCGTACCAGTTTTTCCCCATCTTGTCAATCCCACAGGTAAAAAGAAGCCCGACGCTCCTTCCTGACCGTCTTCGTCCTCCGGCCCATGCCGGAGGACGAACGCGGTCCCTATTAAGGTGCGCCGGGTTTTTTTCATTATACAGCCGACCGCTTGCTTGTTCAGTCGATCTCCTTGCGGATTTGGGCGCGGCGGATCTTGCCGCTGATGGTCTTGGGCAGCTCGGCCACAAACTCCACCACACGGGGATATTTGTAGGGCGCGGTCTGCTTTTTGACGTAATCCTGAATCTCCTTTTTCAGCGTCTCGGACGCTTCGTAGCCCTTGGCGAGAACGATGGTCGCCTTGACCACCTGACCGCGGATGGGGTCGGGCGTGCCGGTGACGGCGCACTCAAGCACGGCCGGATACTCCATAAGTACGCTCTCGATTTCAAACGGTCCGATGCGGTAGCCGGAGGATTTGATGATGTCGTCGGTCCTGCCGACGTACCACAGATAACCGTCCTCATCGCGCCAGGCGGTATCCCCCGTGTGGTAGAGATTATCCCACCAGACGGTCTTAGTCAGCTCGGGGTTCTGATAGTAGCCGTCGAACATGCCGCAGGGCTTGCCGGCATCGGTGCGCAGAACGATCTCTCCCACCGTCCCCGGCTCGACGGAGTTGCCGTCCGGATCAACGAGATCGACATGATAGGCGGGCGAGGGCTTGCCCATGGAGCCCGGCTTGGGTTCGGAACCGATGGGGTTAAAAACGGTAAGCGTGGTTTCGGTCTGGCCGAAGCCTTCCATCAGCTTGAGGCCGGTCGCCTTCTGGAACTGATAGAACACCTCGGGATTGAGCGGCTCTCCGGCGATGGTCGCGTAGGTCAGGGAGGACAGATCATATTTGGAAAGGTCCTCCTTGATGAAGAAGCGGTAGATGGTCGGCGGCGCGCAGAAGGTGGTAATGTGGTACTTCGCGAACAGCGGCAGCAAATGAGCAGGGGTGAATTTGTCAAAATCGCAGACGAAGATGCCCGCTTCCATAAACCACTGGCCGTACAGCTTGCCCCACATGGCCTTCATCCAGCCGGTGTCGGACACGGTCAGGTGCAGTCCGTCGGGGACGACCTTGTGCCAGTATTTGGCCGTGACGATGTGGGCCACCGGATAGGAGTAGTCATGCCACACCATCTTGGGCATGCCGGTCGTGCCGGAGGTGAAGTAGAGGAGCATCGGATCGGTCGCGAGGGTCTCGGCGCGCTCCATGGCAGCGGGATATTTCTGCAGCTCGGCGTCAAAATCCACCCAGCCGGGGCGTGCGCCGCGCACGCTGAAAAGCACCTTTACAGTGGGCGATTCGGGCAAAGCGGCGTTGACGTGCTCCAGAACCTCGCCGTCGGTCGTGCAGAGCACCGCCTTGACGCCGGCGGCGCCGAAGCGGTAGACCAGGTCCTTCTTCGTCAGCAGATTGGTCGCCGGAATACCCACCGCGCCCAGACGGTGCAGTCCGAGCAGGGCAAACCAGAACTGATAGTGGCGTTTGAGAATAAGGACGACGGTGTCCCCCCGCCCGATGCCGTGCGCGCGGAAAAGGTTGGCGGCCATCGTGCTGTAGCGGGCGACGTCGGCAAAGGTGAAGGTGTGCTCCTCACCGTCGTCGTTGCACCAGAGCATGGCGCGGCGGTCGGGCTCGGCGGCGGCGATGGCGTCAATCACATCGTAGGCGAAGTTAAAGTTTTCCGGATAGACGGCTTCAAAATTCACCAGCTCGCCGTCGTAAAAGGTCTCTTTGCAGAATTTCTGATGGATATTAAGCATGGGCGGGTTCCTCCGTTTCTTCCTCATCTCTCATAACAACAGCCAAAAAGACGCATTCCTTTCCGCCGGTGGCGACCATGCCGTGTCCCCGTCCGGAATCGTAATAGATCGCGTCCCCGGCGTGCAGGATTTCGATGTGATCCTCCATGGCCACCTTGAGGTTTCCGGAAATAATATAGTCGAACTCCTGGCCGACGTGGGTGGACAGATGGATGGGAGCCTCCTGCTCCTCCTCAAAATAAGGGGCCGTCACCAGGAAGGGCTCGGCGATCTTATCCTTGAAGCGGTAGGCCAGATGCTCATACAGGAAACCGGCGCGGCGCTTCATATCGAGCCCCTGCCCCGCGCGGACAATCGAGTAGAAGGAAAGCCGAGGATTTTCGCCCGTCAGCAGCTCGACGATGTCCACGCCGAGCTTATCGGCGCATTTGTACAGGAAGGTGAAGTTAAAATCCCGTCTGCCTTCCTCGTGCTCGAGGTATTCGGCGACCCCCACGCCCACGGCCCCGGCCATCTCTTCGGGGGTGATCTCGCTCATCTCGCGCAGGCCTTTAATTCGTTCGGCGATTTCAATGATACGGGTTTCCATAATAAATGCCTCCAATTCCAGATCATTTTGAATCCTTGTTTCGGGGAACGGCCTTCCGGA
>CABSLJ010000237.1 GCA_902478455.1 uncultured Oscillospiraceae bacterium
CGACAACTTTGCCACCATCGTCGCGGCCGTGGGAGAGGGACGCCGCATCTACGACAATATCCGCAAGGCCATCCAGTTTCTGCTTTCCTCCAACATCAGCGAGATTGTGGCCATCTTCACCGCCACTTTGCTCGGCTTTACCATTCTGGAGCCGGTGCACATCCTGTGGATCAATCTCATCACAGATACCTTCCCCGCTCTGGCGCTCGGTATGGAGGAGGGAGAGCGCGACCTCATGAAGCGCCGGCCGCGGTCTTCGCGGGAGGGCATCTTTTCCGGAGGTCTGGGCGGAGACGTCGCCTATCAAGGCGTGCTCATCGCCGTGGTTACCTTGGCCGCCTATTTCATCGGGCACTTTATGGAAGCGGGCGTGTGGGAAATCGCAAACAGTCCCGACGGCATGACCATGGCCTTTCTGACCATGTCCATGGCGGAAATCTTCCACGCCTTCAACATGCGTTCGCAGCGCGGCTCCATCCTCACCATGAAGCGCCAGAATCTCTATCTGCTCGGCGCAATGCTCTTTTCCCTGCTGCTTACCACGCTCGTGATCTACGTTCCCTTCCTTTCGGGGCTGTTCGGCTTTGAGCACATCTCCGCAGCGGAATTTGCCGCGGCGCTGGGCCTCGCCTTTTGCGTGATCCCCATTGTGGAGCTGGTAAAGCTCCTGGAACGGACGATTTCAAAACGCAAGGAAAAATAAGCGCCACACAAGAAAACCCCGGCAAGCACAGGCTCAGAGAGCGGCTTGCCGGGGGGATTTGTAAAAAGAGTTTCCGCGCCGGTTTTGAAGTCGAAGGGAACGGAAAAACGATTATTTGCCGGCCGAAGAGGCGCTGTTTTCCTCTTTGCCGGCCGCCGTAACGGCGCGGCAGAGGGGCAGGACGCTTTCCCGGTCGGTATAGTCGACGCGATGGTCCACCGAGGCGAGCAGGTCCTTGTCGGCCGGGGTGAGCTCCGCTTCCGGCTTGGAGGCGATCGACTTGCGCATCACGCTCATCATCATGCGGTGCAGGGGGCGCAGCGCCTTGTAATCGAGCCCGCCGCGCAGGTGATAAAAACGGATGGCGCGGCGAATGTCGAAGGGAAAGTGTTTGTCCAGAGCCTTGAGAAAGATCGAGCGGTCCTCTGTGGGGGCGATGCCGACGGTGAAGAAGTAGAGCCGTTTCCCCTCAAACTGCGGATAATTTTTGACCACGAAGGAGGCGCAGCCCGGCTTGCCGGCATAGAGTCCGCCGCCGAAGACGAGCGTATCGTAGCCGGTCAGCCGCTCGGGGCTGAGGCCGCGCAGAGGGAAGAGATCGCCGCCTGTTTCCTCGGCGATCCATTTGGCGTAGCGCTCGGTAAAGCCGTACCGGGATTGGTAGATAATTGCGATTTTTTTCATGGATTGGGGCCGTCCGCAGTCTCGTTTCCCGGAGTTCGGAGGGCCGCACCGCCTTTCTTGGTTGGATTTTCAGGGGCGTTACAGGCCTGCTCGATGGCGAGCAGGTGGTCGTAAAGGGCTTGCAGGGTGCTGTTGAATTGGGAAATCCGTTCCGGCCCCAGCGCCCCGAAGAACCGGTCGATGAAATCGTACTGCTCGGTCTCCCGCCGGGCGCTGTAGCTTTGAAAGCGTTCGGTTGGAATCAGGCGGAGGACCCGGCCGTCGGCGGAATCCTTTTCCAGCCGCAGAAATCCCTTGTCTTCCAGCTTCAGGGAAAGCTGCTTGACGTTCTGACGGGAGCAGCCCATCTGGGAAGCGAGCTCCCCCAGCGTGGGCGGCTGCTCAAAGAAATGGACGAGGGTCATCATCAGAAACCACTGCTTGGAGGTAAGCTCCTCCAAAAAGGAATCCCCGAAGGTCTCCAGCCGGTTGGAAAGCAGAAAAAGCCCTCCAAACACCAGAAAGCGCTCATCCATCGGCGGGAGGGGCCGCAGATCCTTCATAGGGCAGCACCTCCAGGATAGGTAATATATTACTTAATTTTCAGTATATCGGTTTTATCCGGCGTTGTCAAGAAAAAACGCTTTCCCCTCCGAACGGCCGCGGGGGCGGATATTTACAAGCAGATCAAAATATGATATAGTGAGAGCGGCAAAGCTCTTTGTCTTTCATTTAACAATCCGGAGGTATGTGCAATGAATGCAGTCAACACGATGTTTGCCTCTATTCCGCTGCTTTTCCTGATGCTGGCCGTCTCGGTCGGCGCGCAGGTGTGCCTGGGACTCGCCGCCTTTAACGACGCAAAGGCCAAAATGGTCGACAATCCCGCCATGTGGGGCTGCCTGGTCGGCTTTCTGGGGCTTATTCCGGGGATTATCTATCTGGTCACCCGCAACAACGCGCGCAATAAGCTGATGCCCTGCCCTAACTGCGGATGGCTCAACCCGATGTATATGCCCGTCTGCACCCGGTGTAACGCGCCCAGCCCGTATGCCGGCAATGCCTTTGCGCCGCAGACGATGGCGCTGGAGCGCAAAGCAAAAATGCTGCTGATCTGGGGCATCGTGCTTTATGTGGCTGCCATTGTGATCAGCATCATCGCCGTCGGCGTGTTCATGGTCGGCGCCGCAGACGCCGCCACCAGGTATTGGTATTATTAAGACACAGCCGCACAGGGCCGGAGACCGCGCGCCGGATGAGTCCGCAAACGCGTTCCCGGCCTTGATTTTTCCATTCAGGAGGACAAACCCCATGCTTCAAGTATCCCATTTGAGCAAGCGTTATCACAAGCTGCTTGCGAACGACAACCTCTGCTTTGAGGTTTGCCCGGGGGAGATCACGGTGCTAGTCGGCCCAAACGGAGCCGGTAAATCGACGGCGATCAAGTGCATTGCCGGTCTGCTGCGGTTTGAGGGAGAAATCCTCATCTGCGGGCATCCCAATAAGACGGTGGAGGCCAAGCGCAATTTCGGCTATATCCCCGAGATTCCCGCGCCGTTTGAGATGCTGACCATTGAGGAGCATATGGAGTTCGTCGGCCGGTCCTACCGGGTGGAGGACTGGCGGGAGCGCGCTGATGCGCTGCTTGCCCGCATGGAGCTGGACGATAAAAAGAAAAAGCTCGGCAAGGAGCTTTCCAAGGGAATGCAGCAGAAGCTGAGCATCTGCTGCGCGCTGCTGCCGCGCCCCAGGGTGGTGCTTTTCGACGAGCCGCTCGTCGGTCTCGATCCCCATGCCATCAAGGAGCTCAAGACGATCATCCAGGAGCTCAGGGCGGAGGGCTGCGCGGTGCTCATCAGCACCCACATGCTCGACAGCGTGGAGGAGTTTTGGGACAAGACCCTCATTATGATGAACGGGACAATCGCCGCAGTGCGGACCCGGCGGGAAATTGAGGAAACGGGGGAAAACCTTGAGCAGCTCTTTTTCTCCATCACCGAGAGCGGCCGCACGGAAGCGGGGGATGCCCAATGAGCGCCATCCTTTACATCTGT
>CABSLJ010000238.1 GCA_902478455.1 uncultured Oscillospiraceae bacterium
GATGTCGGCGGCGCGCTGGAAAAGGTGACCGAGGAACTAGGGGAACTCAAAAGCGCCATCGATGCGCACGACGGCGACGGCTGCCGGGAGGAGCTGGGCGACCTGCTGTTTTCTGTGGTCAACGTTTCGAGGTTTTTGCATGTAGACGCCGAGGAAGCCCTGACCCGGGCGAGCGAGAAATTTATCGGGCGCTTTGAAAGGGTGGAGCATTTGGCGGAAAAGAAGCACATCGACCTGCAACAGGCGGCGCTTGCCGAGTTGGACCAGTTGTGGGATGAGGCGAAAAAGAAGTGATATTCTGCACGCACGGCACACGACGCGCGTAAGAATAGATAACAAAAAAACGGAGGTAAAAACAATGAACAAAACCGAATTAATTGCGGCTGTTGCCGAAAAAACCGGTCTTTCCAAGAAGGATGCCGATAAGGCCGTCAACGCCGTTATCGACTCGATTGTGGAAACCGTCGCAAATGAGGAGAAGGTTCAGATCGTCGGTTTTGGCACCTTTGAGGTCCGCAACCGCAGCGAGAGAAAGGGCCGTGACCCCAGAACCAACGAGACCATCACCATTCCCGCTTCCAAGGTTCCCGCGTTCAAGGTCGGCAAGGCTTTCAAGGTCGCCATCGATAAGTAATACGGTCAGAACCGGCTTGCAGTAAGCCGGTTCTGTTTTTATCTGCGCCCGAAAGGACGGACGGGGAGGATTTGTTTTGAGACTGGATAAATACCTGAAGGTATCGCGCATCATCAAACGGCGCACGGTGGCCAACGAAGCCTGCGACGCGGGCAGAGTGCTCGTCAACGGGAAGCCCGCCCGCGCTTCTTACGACGTCAAGGTGGGAGATGTTCTGGAGCTCCAGCTCGGCAGCCGTTCGATCAAGGCGGAGGTCGTCAGCGTCAGCGAATACGCCACCAAGGAAAATGCAGGCGAGCTCTACCGCATCCTGGAGGGATAGTAATCCTTTGCTTTTTCTCCGGGCAAATAGAGACAGCGTGCAACAGCCGGCAGTACGGCCTGTCATAATCCCGTCCGCACAATCATATGGATAGGATATGATTGATTGATAGGGGAGGGTTCGACATGCCGGAGGAGAACAAAAAGGCGAAAATGCCACACAATATCATCTTGGAAAACCGGAAAACGCTGACGGCGGCGGGAGTGTCCGACGTGGACAGCTTTGACGAGCAGTCGGTCGTGGCCTACACCGATTTGGGGGAGCTGACCATCCGCGGAAACAACCTGCACATCAATAAACTGAGCGTGGAAACGGGAGAACTGGTGCTTGAAGGGGAAATCAGCTCCATGAGCTACAGCGAAAACCAATCGAGCGGCGGGGGCTTCTTTTCCAGACTGTTCAGATAGGATGTGATCATCGTTGGGGATTACGCTGTCTGGACAGCTTGACGTTTTCCTGCTTTCCTGCGCCTTCGGCGCGGCGCTCGGCGCCTATTACGATGTCTTCCGGCTGCTGCGCCTGTTCGTCTATTCGGGCAAACGGCAGCTTTTTTTTCAGGACGTTTTTTACTTTTTCTCCTGCGGCGTATTTACCTTTTTATTTGCCCTTGCGGTCAATTCCGGAGAGGTGCGCTTTTTTCTCCTCGCGGGGGAGGCGATCGGCTGGCTGCTTTACCATCTGACGCTCGGGGCGCTGACCTACCATTTTTCCTCCTTTTTGGTGTCCGTTCTGAAAAGGCTCGCCGGTTGGGTCAGCCGGGTTCTTTTTTTGCCGGTCGGCCGGCTTTTTTCCCGGTTTGGCCGCTTTTTGCGGGGGCGCTGCCAAAAAGCGGGCGCAAAATTGAAAAAAAAGCCCAGGAAATCCAAAAGGGACTTGAAAGAGCAGGAGAATCTGTTGTATAATGCAAATAAGCCTACTCCCATGCGGAAAAAGGAGCGGAAATCGAAAAAGAGAGGCCGGGTGAAGAATGAAGGTCGTCAAAAAAAACAAGCGCGGTAGCATTCTTCTGCGCGTTGCGATTCTCGCCTTTTCCGCCTATGTCGTTCTGGCGCTGATCAATCAGCAGGTACAGCTCAGTGAAAAGCGCAAGGAACTGGACGCCTTGAATGAACAGAAGAGAATCTCCGAGATGAAGGTGGAGGAAATCAGGCAGTACACCGATGAAAACGGGGAACTCTATGAAAAATACATCAAGGACACCGCTTACAAGGATCTGAAATACGGAGAGCAGGGAGTACGTGTCTACGTCAACATCGCAGGGCGTTAAAATGCGTTCAATTCTAAGGAGGCAATCGTTTCTGTATGCAGTTTGAGGTTGGATCAATTCTGGAAGGCAAGGTCACTGGAATTACAAAGTTTGGAGCGTTTGTGGAGCTTCCCGGCGGCAAGACGGGGATGGTTCACATCTCTGAGGTCGCGCCCACGTTTGTCAAGGAAATCCGGGACTATGTGACCGAGAATCAAACGGTCAAGGTCAAGGTCCTGAGCATCGGGGACGACGGGAAGGTCAGTCTCTCCATGAAAAAGGCGGTGGACCCTCCGGCGCGCAGCGGCGGCCGCGGGAACAGCGCACGGCCGGCCCGTCCCGGCGGCTATGAATGGCAGAGCCGCAGAAACGAAGGGGCGAGCTTTGAGGACATGATGTCCCGGTTCAAGCAAACCAGTGATGAAAAGATGTCCGATCTCAAGCGGGTGATGGACGGCAAGCGCGGCGGCTTCAACCGGCGCGGTGGCGGAAATCAGTACAAATAAAACGCGGCGGAGTGGAATTTCACTCCGCTTTTTCATTTTTATGCGCCGTGCTGCGGGGACGAACCGCCTCGGCGAATGCATTAATCGGGAGGGATTTTATTTATGCTTTTGCTTCACGCCCGCATTGTCACCATGGAAGAGCGGGATTACGCCGACGGCTATCTCCGTTTGGAAAACGGAAAAATCTCCGCCGTGGGAGAGATGGCGGATTTGCAGAGAAAGCCGGGGGAGGAACAGCTCGATCTTTCCGGCCTGACGGTCTATCCCGGTTTTATAGACGCCCACACCCACCTCGGCATGTGGGAGGATGGACTGACCTTCGAAGGGGACGACGGCAACGAGGAGACCGACCCTGTGACCCCGCAGCTGCGGGCGATCGACGCGGTCAACCCCATGGACCGCTGTTTTCGGGAAGCGCTGGAGGCCGGCGTGACGACGGTGATCACCGGTCCCGGAAGCGCCAATGCGATCGGCGGTCAGATGGCCGCCCTCAAAACCCACGGCGTCCGCGTGGACGACATGGTCCTGCAGGAGCCGGTCGCGATGAAATTTGCCCTGGGGGAAAACCCAAAAACGGTCTACCACGGCAAAAATCTTGCCCCCAATACCCGCATGGCGACCGCTTCTCTCATTCGGGAACAGCTGACCAAGGCGCAGCGCTACCGGCAGGATAAAAATAAGGCGCTGGAGGATGAGGAAAGCTTTGACCC
>CABSLJ010000239.1 GCA_902478455.1 uncultured Oscillospiraceae bacterium
CTGGGCCGAGCGGCCGGGCTTTCAGCTGGCGGCGCGGCACTGGAAAACCGGCTCCCGTTTTTCGGAGACCTTAAAAGCCTATTACGCAGGCAGAGCGGACTATCAATCGGAGATGTCCGCCCTCGGGCGCGCCGCGGATGCGAAGCCCTTTGCCTTTGTGGAGAAAGGCAGGGCGCGGGAGCTCTTCGGGGAACGGATGAAGCTTTCGGCCTCGCAGGTGGAAAAGTACTACCTGTGCCGCTTTCAGTATTTCTGCCGCTACGGCCTGCGCGCCAGGGAGCGCCGTCCCGCCGCGCTCGACGCCCTCGAATACGGCAGCCTCATGCACTATGTGCTGGAAAATCTGCTGAAAATGGAAAAGGCGGTTCCTCTCGAGCAGTGGGACGACGCCGCGCTCAAGGCGGAAATCGACCGCCTTTTGGAGGAATACGTCTCCGCCCGTCTCGGCGGGTGGGAGGACAAAACGCCCCGCTTCCGTTATCTTTTCGTCCGTCTGGCCGAGACGGCCCTCGTTCTTGTGCGGCACGTGGCGCGCGAGCTCGCTCAGAGCGCCTTTGAGCCGGCCGACTTTGAACTCTCCATCGGCAGAGAGGGGGACGTGCCGCCGTTGACCCTCGCCCTGCCCGGCGGAGGAATGGTCAGCGTGGAGGGAAAGGTCGACCGCGTAGACGTCATGAAAAAGAACGGAACAAGCTATGTCCGCGTCATCGATTACAAGACGGGCGCCAAGGATTTCAAGCTCTCCGACGTGCTCTACGGCCTCAATATGCAGATGCTGATTTACCTGGCCGCCATCTGGGAAAACGGGGAACAGCGCTACGGCCGCGTCCTGCCCGCAGGCGTGCTCTACATGCCGGCCAACCGTCCGGTCGTCAGCGCCGACCACGCGCTTTCCCCCGAAAAGGCCGAGGCCGAACGCGCGAAAAAGCTGCGTATGAACGGCCTTGTGCTCGACGATCCCGAGGTCATCCGCGGTATGGAGGCCCAGGCGGCCGGGGTGTTCATCCCCGTCGCCCTCAAAAACGGGCTGCCTGCCAAGCTGGACGCGGTCGCCAGCCTTGAGGAGATGGGAAACATCGTCCGGCGCATTGAGGAGCTGGTGGTCGATATGGCCCGAACCCTCCGGGAGGGGGACATCGCCGCCGAGCCGGCCGTGGGGGAATACGAGGCCTGCGCCTGGTGCCCTTACCGCCCGGTCTGCGGCCACGAGGACGGGAAAAATGAGAGAACCGTCAAAAAATGGGACAGAAACGCCGCCATGAAGGCGCTGGAGCGAGAAGAAAAAGGGAGGTAGACCAAAAATGGCCGGACGCGTCTGGACGCCACAGCAGCAGCAAGCTATTTCGGCCCGGCGGGGCACCCTGCTCGTGTCGGCGGCCGCCGGCTCGGGCAAGACGGCCGTGCTGGTCGAACGGGTCATCGAGCGCCTGACCGACCCCGAACACCCGTGCGACGCCGACCGCATTCTGGTCGTCACCTTCACAAACGCCGCCGCGGCCGAGATGAAGGAGCGCATCTCGGCGCGCCTTTCGGCCCTGCTGGAAGCCGACCCCTACAACGCCCGCCTGCGCCGTCAGCAGCTTCTGTTGAACCGCGCGCACATCAGCACCATTCACAGCTTCTGCAGCGAGCTGGTGCGCGAGCATTTTTATCAGCTCGATATTTCCCCCGACTTCCGCATTCCGGACGACACCGAGATGGCCCTCCTGCGAGAGGAGGCCCTGGAGGCCGCCCTGGAGGAGCGCTACGCGGCGGGCGAGCCCGACTTCTTCCGCATGGTGGAGAGCTTTAGCTCCGGTCGGGACGACAGCCGACTGCTTTCCACCATCGGAACGCTGTACGATTTTGTGCGCTCCCATCCCTTCCCGGACGCATGGCTGCGGGAAAAGGAGGAGATGTACCGCGCGGGAAAGCCCATCGGGGAGACCCCATGGGGAAAGGAAATCTTTTCCTATGCCCGCAGCGCTCTGGATTACTGCCTGATCTTAACCCGCAATTCCCTCTCGGCGCTGGAGGAGGACCCCGTCATCGGCGCGGCTTACGGGGAGGCCTTCTCCTCCGACCTGCGCGCGCTCGAGCATCTTGCGGAGCTCGCCTCCACAGGGGACTGGGACCGCTTTTCGGCGGCGCTGCGCGCTTATGCGCCCGCCTCTCTCAAGCCGCTGCGGGGCTACAAGGACGATCCGCTTAAGCTCCGCGTCTGCTTTAACCGGGACGAGATGAAATCGACCCTGAAGGAGCTTATAAAGCTTTTCGGGGAGAGCGAGGCCGAATGCGCGCGGGACCTGGAAGACCTCGCGCCCATCGTCTCTCAGCTCTTCCTCTGCGTGCGTTCCTTCTCCGACCGGCTTGAGGCGGTCAAGGCCGAGCGCAGGCTGGCCGACTACAGCGATTTGGAGCATTGGACCCTCCGCCTGCTCGTGCGCTATGACGGCGAAGGCATGACCTTTACCGATGAGGCGGGGGAAATCTCCCGCCGTTTTGAAGAGATCATGGTCGATGAATACCAGGACGTCAACGAGGTGCAGGATACCATCTTCCGCGCCCTGTCCCGGGAGGAGGGAAACCTCTTTCTGGTCGGCGACGTCAAGCAGAGCATCTACCGTTTCCGGCAGGCCATGCCGGAAATCTTCCTGCGCCGCCGGGCGCGCTATGCGAAATATGACCCGGTGCGGGACGAATATCCCGCCACCGTGACCCTTGATAAAAACTTCCGCAGCCGCGCGGGCGTGACCGGCGCCGTCAACTTCATATTCGGCCAACTCATGTCCCGCGGCCTCGGAGAGATGGATTATACCGCCGAGGAAGCCCTTGTACCCGGCGCGTCCTATCCGCCCAAGGAGACGCCCGACGCAGCGGTGCACATCATCGACCTCTCCCGGTCGGACGTCGCCGACGCCGAACAGGACGCCGACGTTCTCGAGGCCCGGCACATCGCCGCCTACATCGCCGAAAAGATCGGCTCGGGCGCGGTCGTGACCGAGGGCGGGGAGACCCGCCCGGCCACCTACCGGGATTTCTGCATTCTGCTGCGCAGCGCCAACGTCCACGCCGCGCCCTACGCCCGGGAACTCCAGCTGCACGGCATTCCCGCCTGGTGCGATACCCCGGGCGCTTTCTTCGGCACGCCGGAGGTCGCGACGGCCCTGTCCCTCCTGCGGGTGATCGACAATCCCGTGCAGGATATCCCGCTGCTTTCGGTGCTCATGAGTCCTGTTTACGGCTTTACACCCGACGACCTTGCGGCCATCCGCGTCAAAAGTCCTGGGACAGCCCTCTATTTTGCCGTCAAAAAGGCGGGAGAGGAGGGGATGGAGTCCTGCGCCCGCTTCCTTGCGGAGATGGAGGACTACCGCCGCCTGGCCGCCGCCATGCCGGCCGACCGGCTGTTGAGCC
>CABSLJ010000240.1 GCA_902478455.1 uncultured Oscillospiraceae bacterium
GGGAATCTCCCCGGCCGCTCCGCGCGCCGTTTCCAATGCCGCGGAGGCGGAGGCGGCTCGCGCTCTCGCCTCTTCCAACGCCTTTTCTTTGTTCAGAAGGTTCTGTTTCGTCTCGAGCGCGGCGCGCCGGTAGGGGGAAAGGCGAAGCAGCAGGCTTCCCCGCCTGTGGCGGGCGCGCAGCGCCTCCATCTCCTCCCGCCTGGCTTCAAGAGAGCGCGCTTCCCCGGCGCGGCGGTCAAGCAGGGCAAACCGTTCGGACAGGACGCGCGCGCTTTGGAGGATTTCCCCGGCACGGCGCAGCTCCTTTTCACAGGCCGCCGACCACGCGGCCGCCTCCTCGCTGCGTTTTTGTTCGGCCTGCTGTTTTTGGAGGAGGGCGTCGAGGTCGGAGACCTCCTCCCGCTTGAGGATCGTCTCCGCGCCGATGCGCAGTTCGTCGGCCTGTTTTTTAAGGTCGTTCGCCATGCTCTGGGCGGCGGAGACAAGCTTCTGCCAGCGTTCGGTGCCGAAAAGGGTCTGAAAAATTTTAGCCTTCTCGCTTGTGGAAGACAGCAGGAGCTTGCGAAACTCCCCCTGCGGCAGCACCATCACCTGGGTAAACTGCTCGCAGGTCAGGCCGAGGAGTTCCTGTGCCTTTTCGCGGACGCGCGCCTCTGCGCCCGAGAGCAGAAGGTTCCATCCCTCCCCCTCCCTTTGGTAGCAGGCGTGCTCCTCGCGGTATTCCCGGCGGTCGGTGCCGCGCACGGTGTGAATGCGCAGCGAGCGGGTGAAGCGGTAGGTTTCTCCGCGCAGAAGGAAAACGAAGTCCACACGTGTGGGCAGATCGTCGGGCGCGGCGATGTTGCGCATATCGGCAAAGCCGCGGCGGCCGCCGGTGGCGCGGCAGTAGAGGGCAAAACTCATGGCGTCGAGCAGGGTGGTCTTGCCGCCGCCGGTCGAGCCGGAGATGAGGAAAAGACGGCTGTCCCCCAGGCGGGTGAAATCGACGGCGGCCTCATGCAGATAGGGTCCGAAGGCCTGCATGGCGATGGAAAGCGGTTTCACAGGCTCCCCTCCCCTCTGGTGGCGGCCGCCGCACGCAGGAAGACGGCGCGGTCCTCTTCGGTCGCCTCACGGCCGCAGATCTGTGAAAAAAAGGACTCGAAGATGGAAAGGTCGCTGTCTCCGCCGGAAAGGAAGCGTCCGCGCAGGTTTTCTCCCTCGGCGGAAGGCGGGCGGGACTGCATCCATTCGCTGCGCAGTCCCAACAGATTGGGATAATAAGGGCGCAGGCGGTCTACCGGCATGTAGACGGGCGCGTCATCCTTCAGCAGGGCAAAACAGTAGTCCTCGGTGGGAACCTCCCTGCCCGACGTGAGAAGCTCCTCAAAGGAGCCTTCCAGCACGCGCAACTCCCGCAGCGGGGCGACAGGCAGCATCCGGATAGAATGCGCTCCCTTTTCCAGCTCGACGAGCTGAAGTCCCTTGCGCTGGGAGGCTTCGTCAAAGGAATATTTGAGCGGAGAACCCGCATAATATCCGTTGTCCCCCGCTCTTTGAGGCGCGTGCAGATGGCCGAGCGCGACGTAATCAAAGGCGGAAAAAAGCGCCGCGGGCACTTCGGCGCTGCCGCCGACGCAGATGGGCCCCTCCGACTCGCTGGAGACGCTGCCGGCGACAAAGCAATGGGATACCAGGATATTGAGAGCGCCCGGCTCCAAACCGGCCGTAATGCGCCCGAGCGCGGCGGCGTAGGCCTCCTCAAAGCCGCGGATGCCCTCGTCCGCAAAGGCGGCGCGGGCGGCGGCGGGGTCGAAATAGGGCAGCAGATAGATGTGGACAGGCTGTTCGTGTATCGTCAGACGGACGGGGCGGGATATCTCCTCCAGCCCCGAGCGCAGAAAGACGCCCTCGCTTTCGAGCAGGCTCGCGCCCATGGAGACGCGGGCGGCGCCGTCGTGATTGCCGGTGATGACAAAAAAAGGGACGCGCAGTTCGCGGCTCATGCGGACGAGGATTTCGTCAAAAAGGCGGATGGCCTCGACCGGGGCGATCTGACGGTCAAAGATATCGCCGGCGAGGACAACAAAATCAGGGCGTTCCGCCCTCACCACAGGGAGAAATACCTCGCGCAGAAAGTATTCCTGATCCGGCAGGAGCGAATGCCCATAAAGCATCTTGCCGAGGTGCCAGTCGGAGGTGTGGAGAAATCGGATCATCGCCTGGCCCTCTTCGTTTCCGGCGTCCAAACGGGCTGCACGCCGCTGAACACCGCGTAATATTTGGCGGAAAACTGACGGTCTATGTGTAAGCTGCCGAAAAACCACTTCTCAAAGGAGACCGCGCCCGAGAGTTCCTCGAAATAGACGGCGAGGGCGTTCATCATGCTGTCATCCTCGGTTTTCAGCAGGCCGCGCACCCGGCCGGGCGGCGCGTGGGTGATGAGATAGTCCACCCTGCGGTCGACCGCGTCGAGCGCATCGACGCCGGCGCGCATCTCGGCGATGGTGGGCATCTCTTCCTTCCACCATTTGTGCTGCTCCATGCGCAGCTCGCGGTCGGGGCTTTCCCCGCCGCCGAAGGTGAAAAAGGTCTTGCCTTCGATTGTATAAACCTGCCCGCGCAGCAGCCGGTAAAGATTCCCGGTGATGTGCTGCGCCTTTCCGCCCATCCAGTCCACCGTCTCATACTGGGACAAAAGATCGAAATTCTCGTGCGTCCCGTCCACAAAGGCGGTGACGAAGCGGCGTTTGCCGATTTTTTTGAGGGCGGCCTCCTCTTCCCTGCCGCCGTCCCAGATGAAGCCGAAATCCCCGCAGATCAAGAGGGTGTCTTCCTTGCGCAGCCGCTTGATTTCGGGCGCGTCGAAGCGGCTGAGCTGGCCGTGGATATCCCCGGTGACGTATACCAAAAAAAGACCTCCAAACGCGCCGGAGCGCATAAAATGAGGCAATTTATGTTTGCCTTTGGATCAATTGTATTGTAATATATTGATAGGACCCCGGTCAAATGGCAGATCAGACCAAATTTCGGGGAAAAGACGCAAAAGCTGAGCCGCGCGCCGGTTTTCATCCGTGCGCTCCCCGCACGGCAATCAATGATTTTTATTATTATATCATGTAAACTGAAAGCAGCCAAGCCGCAAAATCAGCAAGTTTCTTGGAAAACCGTGGCTGCCCACCTTGGTCAACGTTCTCACGCTCAGGCGTCAGCCTGGTATGCGCAGCATACTGCGCGAATGCGCCGCGTGAGGTTGTTATAATAGGTAAACTGACAGTAACCAAGTAGCAATAACCGCAATCCCCTTGAAAAACCGTGGCTGCCCGGTTTGGTCAACGTTCTCATGCTCAGGCGTCAGCCTGGTATGCGCAGCATACTGCGCGAATGCGCCGCGTGAGGT
>CABSLJ010000241.1 GCA_902478455.1 uncultured Oscillospiraceae bacterium
CTCCTCGTGAGGCTCTGAATGCTTTCTCTGTCCAATATCTTTGACAATCCTACATTTTCCTTTTATTGAGCGCGGCTTGCTGCCGCGCGCCATGCATAGGGAATCAGCCGGACCTCTCCGAGTATTCCGTAGGGATCGGGCTGCCTTGCGTCGGGAATGGAATGTCTGCGGGAATAGTCCAGCAGGGCGTTGAGCAGCGTGGAGGCGACGGTGACAGCGATGCGGTTGTTTCCCAAATGCAGATAAGGGCCGATGTCGAGCAGGGGATCGTTTTGATTGACGGGAATATCCAGCCCGTTGACCTGAACTCCGAAGCTGTCGCAAATTTTTCCCAGGTCCAAATAAAAGCCGACCCCTTCCTCCCAACCCTTGCTCAGGTGAAAGGAGACATGATAGCTCCCCACTCCCGAGGCGTATTCCATTCCGGGCAGCTCTTTCCATGGGACGGGCCGTTCCAGTTCGGTAAAGGTGTGAAGGGTTTTGATACTTTCGGAAGGGATGGGGCTTTCCGACCACTTTTCCAGCGTCAGGTCCCAGCAGGTCAGAGGAAAAGACGCGGGCAATACGGGGAAGTCAAGCGAGAGAGCGCTTCCGTCCGAAAGAGGGAGGGAGACGGGAGCTCCCGTGTCGCTTTTTACCAGCAGAGTGCCGTCCGCACCGTATTCCGCACGCACTTCGGACGATGCGACATGCCTGACGGGCGTCGGAACAGAAAAAATTTCGGGACGCTCGGTCAGGGCGATGATGCAGCTGTCGTTGCTTGCAAGCTCCAAGGGGAGGGTCACCGCGTTGTCAGCCGCTTCATACGCGGCGATGGGGACGATCTCCCCGGTCCAGGCGTTGAGCAGGCAGGGCGTTCCTCTGCCGGGGAGGGTGACGGCGGTGCGGATGCGGGCGCCCGCCTTCGCCTGATGGTAGGAATCGGCATTCGCGTAATTGTAAAAGTAGTAGAAGTCCGCATCCTGCGTGTGCCTGCACAGGTTCAGCAGCGTGCAGCGTTCCCGGTAGCGCACACGGGGAAACACACCCAAATCCGCAAGGATGCGGGGCACATCGGCGGTGCTTTCCGCCCTTTTGACCCGCGGAAGCGACAGCAGCTTTTTCAGGAGCGGAGCGATGTCCCGTTCCAAATGAAAGGCAGGCTCTTCCGGCGAACATCCAACAAAGACGACTGCCAATCCCGCGCCGGCAAACTTGATCAGCCTTTTCAGGACGTCATAGGGCATTCTGGCTTCCTTATTGATGATCAGCGCCCCATAAGAGGCGCCTTTCTTTTGGAGACGACCACCGGTTACGGTAAGGTCGGAGCGGATCAAAGCGGACGGGCTGATAAAATCGTAGCTGTAGCCGGTCTGCTCCAGCAGCCCGCCGTCCTCATAGATTTTTGTTGCGCCCATGTAGTCGATTGTCTCCGTGTAGCTGTGCCTGTATATAGCCAGGTCGATTTTTCCCACGCCCTGGCGCAGCACCATCTGATGCCGCGCGAGGAAGTCGGTGAATCGTTTTACATGAATCCAGTGGGGCTGGCAGGCGCTCCAGTTGTTGGAAAACTGATCGTAGCCCATGGTGGTGTACCCGGGCCAGCGGGCGCCGGGCAGGAAGCCGTTTTCGTTTTCCTCTCCGTCATAATATCCCTCATAGGAATAGCCGTGGAATACAATCTGATTGACGCCGCAGGCCATGGCCCGTTGAATGTGCCACAGCTGATCTCCCCAGGTCTGCTGGTAATTGCCGGAATTGATCCCTTCGCCCCCGCGTCCGTTCATCTCCGCCGAGGCTTCTATGGAATAGATTTTTTTACCCGAAAGATGCACCGCGCCCGACTGGAGACGGTAGAAATCCAGAATATCTCCGCCATACAGGGTTTCGGTCTCCGGAATGGTTACATAAAACGCCGTCTGCGCCAGCTCTAAGATTTTGCCGTAAGCGGTCTGGTAGCGCATGGAGACGCCGTGTCTTCTGCAAAATTCATCCAGGGGCTTCAAATGATTTTCTATGTAGAGAAAGGTCAAAAACTCGCCGTAGTCGTTGATCAGCTGTTCACTGCAGCGGTCGAAGCGGAACGCAGGCGCAGGAAAGCTCCGGAAACCGCCCAGACAGTTCGGATCATAAATCGCGGGAAGATAAGGGGAAATGTCATAGCCGTTTCGATGTTGAAAAGCCTCCAAAAATCCGTGGGTCCAGTCCAGATGAGTCGGATATTCCAGCGAATCGATGAACATGGCCGCCGTGTGCATAAATTCCGCGCCGTAAGAGGGGATCAGCTCTTCTTCCCAGTAGTCGGTGAGCGCCCGCGTCGCCGCGGCGGAATAGTGATCCAGCTGCAGATTCTGGCAGGTTTTTTCGCCGGAAGGATGCTCCCACCAGGCAAACAGAACATATTCCCCATCGTCCTCCGGCTGGAAGAAAGCCCGCCAGCAAAGCGGATGATTCGGTTCGGGAAGAACTTCTTTCCCCAATACCAGCGCGCGGGCGGATTCATAGGAGAGGGTATGAGACGCCTTGTCCAAATATTTTGCGCAGGTGACGGCCGCAAGGCGGGGAAGAGCATGCGCGTTCGCCGCGTCGTCCAAAGCCGGCTGCGAAAGAGGAACCGGTCCGTCAAAGGGCGTTTTCCGTGTGACACCGTCCACATAGACGCCGTCGGTCTCCATCTGTGCTCCCTGACGGGGATCGGCGGCATCTGTGATGTCGGGCAAGGAGAGTGGCCAATAGGGAGTCATGGTAAAATCAAGCGTCAAATGATATTTTGCAGCCGTTGTCAGCATGTGCCTGCTGATTTCCTTCCACCACGGCGTGCCCCATTCGACGAAGAGCTCCCCGGGAACGTCGTAGCGCGGCATGGGAACGACCTCAATCCCGCTAAAGCCCGCTTCCGCCATCGCATGGATATCTCTTTCAACGCCTTCCTTGCTGAGATAGGGAGAGGGCACCCACCAGCGGATTCTGGGACGGCGGCTTCCGGTCGGATGACCAAATTCTTCCGGAAAAGAATCAGCGTCGGAATAAAGCGGCGGGTAGCCGTCCTGCGTCGATAAAATCCTTTGGTTCATATGGAATCAGCTCCTTTACTATGCCATTATAATGGAAAAGCTGGTGTATGAACAGCTTCATGCTGGAAACTTTTGAGACATGGGAGATCATAACAAGGGAAAACTGTTTTTCGAAAAAGGTATCCTGTTTTGCAAAAAAGCGTTGACAAGGCAAAAAGGGTATGATATCATGAATAAGCCGTCGAAAAACAGAGGGAAAAGTCTTGACAGCAAAAAAGAATTGTGATATCATAATTCTTACCCTCTCGTAGATGATACGGGTGGCGGCAAGGACCTTGAAAATTAAACAACGAACGAAGAAGAGAACCCGGAAAACC
>CABSLJ010000242.1 GCA_902478455.1 uncultured Oscillospiraceae bacterium
GCCTTCGGGCGGCCGCTGCGGGACATCCATTTCATGAAAACATTGTGTCCGGCTCAGAGCTGAAACAAAAAGCCAAGGACGCCGTAGGAGAGGACGGCCATCAGCAATCCGGCGGTGACAACGCCCAGGATAATGGCGGGCAGGGCGTGCTTTAAGCGCATTTCCATCAGAGCGGCAATCAACGCGCCCATCCAGGCGCCGGTGCCGGGAATCGGAATGGCGACGAAGAGAAAAAGTCCCAACGTCTTGTATTTGGTGATGGAGGCGCTTTTGCGCGCGGCCCGTTCCTCCAGCCTGTGGATCAGCTTGACGAAACGGGTGTTTTTCATCCATTCAAAGATTTTGCGGATGAAGAGCAGAATAAAGGGGATGGGCAGTAAATTGCCGATATAGCAGATCAGCAGCGCGACCGGCCAGTCCACCTGCAAAACGCTCGCAGCCAGCATGCCGCCGCGCAGCTCCAGAATCGGGAGCATGGAGATCAGGAAGATGATCAGCTCGGGGGCAACGGCGCTGTTGAGGGAATTGACGATCGATTGGACGAAAGATTCCAAGGCTTGTCCTCCTTAACAGGGCTCTTTTTTGTCTGCCGGCGCACCGGACGAAGAACAGGCAAAAGCGCGCCCTATTCGTTTCTGTGGAACAACAATGTTATTATACCCTATCACATGGAACGGAGGCAACCGTATTTTGGATTATTTAAGGTTTATTCAAACAATAGAGGATTTCGTTTGCCCGGCCGCCGAGCGTTTTTTTGAGAGGACTGGCACGGGACGGCCTGTAGGAGCATAAACTGGCAATACAGCCTTTCTGCAAGCAAGCGCGGCGCGCCGCTTTGAGGATGGCCGTAGTTTGTATGGAAGGAGTAAACGGCATGCTGCCAGCTTTGATCGGTCTAGCGCTCACCAATCTTATTTTTTTGATCCTGCATGTGACGGGATCGGGGTCCTTTCCGCGCCCGCTCTCCGCGCAGGAGGAGAAGGAATACCTGGAGCGGTTCTCCGCCGGCGATATGGAGGCCAGGAACAAGCTGATTGAACACAACCTGCGCCTTGTTGCACATATCATCAAAAAATATTATTCCAACATAAACGATCAGGACGACCTGGTGTCCATCGGCACCATCGGATTGATCAAAGCGGTCAACACTTTTGACAGCTCCAAAGGCATCAGGCTTTCGAGCTACGCCGCTCGGTGCATCGAAAACGAAGTTCTCATGTTTTTCCGTAACGGCAAGAAAAGCGCGCAGGACGTTTCAATGAACGAACCGATCGACACAGACAAGGAGGGCAACGCCCTGACCCTTATGGACGTGATGTCCACCGAGGATTCGATCGTCGACGATCTGGACGTCAAAATCAATTCGGAAAAACTCAGACAATACATGATCAAGGCGCTGTCCCCGCGCGAGCGGATTATCATAGAGCTTCGGTACGGACTTTCCGACCGTCAGCCCCTGACCCAGCGGGAGGTGGCGGAGAAGCTGAAAATTTCCCGCTCCTATGTCAGCCGGATTGAAAAGAAGGCGCTGGAAAAGCTGCGCAGGGAGTTCGAGCGGGGGAACCGATGAGCTTTATTTGCCATCGATGCTTCTTGGCATCGGCGGCTTGCCGCATGAGATGGGTTCCGGGAGGCTTCTGAATCTCCGCAGGTCTTCCGCTGCCGGAGCCGGTGCGGGGGAATATCGGTCCGGAGGGCGGCGTGAGCGAGACATCCGGAAAACTCGCTTCGGCAATGCCGGCCGGCATGTGCGCCGGTGCGGAAACAGGACGTCTTCCGGACGGCGCACCTCTTGGCGGACCTGGTTTTCGATGTTTACAAAATTGATCTTTTCCCGGCAATTTGGATATGCTACTATAAGGAGGGGAAGCGCGGAAAGAGGGCTTCCCCGGTAAGCGAGCAATCGAGGTGACGACGCCATGGAGCTGGGAATTTCCACAGCCTGCCTGTATCCCATGAAAACAGAGGAAGCGCTTGATACGCTCATCGACCAGGGCTTCCGGTATTTTGAAATCTTTTTGAACAGCCCCAGCGAGCTGAAGGAGGACTATCTCGGCATGCTTTCCCGGATGCTACGGGAAAACGGCTGCCGGGTCAAATCGATTCATCCCTTTTCCTCCGGATTTGAATCGTTTCTGCTCTTTTCCGGCTATGAACGCCGTTTCGAAGACGGCATGCAGTTTTATGACCGCTATTATGCCGCGGCTGAACGACTCGGCGCGGAGATCCTGGTGCTGCACGGGGACAAGCACTTTACCCATCCCGATTTGACCGAGGAGGAATACTTTGAGCGCTTTGCCGAGCTGGCCCGCCGCGGCCGGCGCTTCGGGGTGACGCTGGCGCAGGAAAACGTCAATCTCTACCGCAGCGCCGACGCCGCCTTCCTCGCCCGCATGAGCGACTACCTAGGAGACGAAGCGCATTATGTACTGGACATCAAGCAGGCCGTGCGCGCGGGACAGAATCCGCTGGCCATCTGTGAGGCGATGGGCAGCCATGTGGCGCACGTCCACGTCAACGACCATCTTCCGTCGTCCGACTGCCTCCTGCCGGGGAAGGGGCAGATGCATTTTGAAGAGCTGCTTGCCCTGCTCAAACGGTTCGGTTACCGGGGCGGTTATGTCATCGAGGTGTATCGAAAGAGCTTTTCGCAGCTGTCGGAGCTGCGCGCTTCCTACCATCATATGAAAAATATTTTGACCTCCGCCCTGTAAGACAATTTTTTCTTTGGGAAGACATTGCGCAGAGAGAAGGCCCCGTGTTATACTGTAAGAGTAAAAATGGAGCGGTTCAACGGGCGGTCTCTGTGTTTTTTGAAATACCTGGAGGTGTTATTTTGAGGTGTCCGTATTGTGCTCATGAAGAAAGCAAGGTCATCGATTCACGCCCCACGGATGAGGGCGAACGCATCCGCCGGCGCAGGGAGTGTTTGGGCTGCGGCAAACGCTTCACCACCTATGAGATCATCGAGACCGTTCCGGTCATCGTCATCAAAAAGGACAAATCGCGCGAAAGTTTTGACCGCAACAAGCTGCTGAGAGGTCTCCTGCGCGCCTGTGAGAAGCGTCCGGTTTCCATCGACACGCTGGAGCGCATTGTGGACGACATCGAAGCCCGCCTGCAAAATTCGCTCGACCGGGAGGTCACCTCGGGCCTCATCGGCGAATATGCCATGGAGATGCTCAAGGAGGTCGACGAGGTCGCCTATGTGCGTTTTGCCTCGGTGTATCGGCAGTTTAAGGACATCAATACCTTTATGGACGAGCTCAGAAAGCTGCTCAAGGACAAATAGCCCCTCGTATCGGAGGAAAAGCACTTCCATGACAAAATAAAAAG
>CABSLJ010000243.1 GCA_902478455.1 uncultured Oscillospiraceae bacterium
CATTAGCATACTAAAGTGATAAAATTGGAGGTACGCTCCATGAAAAAGTACATTAAAATCACCCCAGAGGGGACGCGCGACCTCCTTTTTGAGGAATGCATCGCCCGCCGCAATCTGGAAACCATTCTGGGTACGGTCTTTTCCGAGCGCGGCTACCACGAGGTGGTCACGCCCGGCCTTGAGTATTACGATGTGTTTTCCCTCGGTTCGGCCGGCATTCCGCAGGAGGTCATGTATAAGCTCAGCGACCACAAGGGGCGGCTGATGACGCTTCGCCCGGACAACACCCTGCCCATTGCCCGCCTGACGGCCACCCGCCTGCAAAACGAACCGAAGCCCATCCGCCTGTATTACACGCAGACGGTCTACCGTAGCCATCCGAGCTTAACCGGCCGCAGCGACGAGACCATGCAAACCGGCATTGAGCTTTTGGGCAAGAGCGGCAAACGGGCCGACCTGGAGGCCATCGCCGTGGCGATTGAGGCGCTCGGACGCTGTGTGTCCGATTTCCGCATCGAGCTCGGCCATGCAGGCTTTTTCCGCGCGCTGGCCGCCGAGCTGCCCGTCACCGATGAGGTGCGCGAGGATATCCGCACCTCCATTGAAAGCAAAAATTACGGCGCGCTCGACGCGATTCTCGACGGCCTGGAGGAAACCCCGGCCGTCAGGGCCATTCGCCGCCTGCCGCGGCTCTTCGGCGGGGAAGAGGTCTTTGAGACCGCCTTGTCCCTCTGCCCGGGGGATGCGGCCAGGGAACCGCTTAGCTACCTCGCCGAGCTTTACCGTTCGCTTTCCTCCCTCGGCCTCGGCCACCGGTTGATGATCGACCTCGGCCTCGTCCAGCGCAACGACTATTACAGCGACATCGTCTTCAGCGGCTACGTGGAGGGCTCGGGAGACGCGGTGCTCACAGGCGGCCGGTACGACCGTTTGCTTGAAAACTTTGGGGACCCCATGCCGGCCGTCGGCTTCGGAATCAGCGTGGACGCGCTGACCAAGGTGATGCTCGACCGCGGCAACGTTCAGCCTCTGCCCAGGCCGGACGTCCTCGTCCACGGGGAGGACGGTTTCGAGCTTGCCGCGCTCAACCACGCCTCTTATCTTTCCAACTGCGGCATCCGCTGTGAAAACAGCGTCTTTGAAACCAGAGACCAGGCCATCGCCTACGCCGGGCAGCGGGGCATCGGCCGGGTGGATTTTGTAGCCCAGACCGTGGAGACGGTCCACATTTCCTAAGAACAGGATGGGAATCGGATGAAACCGTTGAGAATTGCGCTGACCAAGGGCCGCCTGGAAAAGGATTCGGTTCAGTTATTTGAAAAGATGGGGCTCGATTGCTCCGCGCTGCACGACAAGGGCCGCCGGCTTATCCTGCCGGTGGGGGACGGCGCGCTCGAGGCGGTGCTCGCCAAGGCGGCGGACGTCATCACCTACGTGGAGCACGGCGTCTGCGACCTCGGCGTGGTCGGAAAGGATACCATCATGGAATACGGCACCGGCTTTTATGAGGTGCTCGACCTTGGCTTCGGCCGCTGCCGCTTTGCGCTGGCCGCCCCCAAGGGCAGGGATTTTTTCGGCGGTTACGCCGTCAAAACCATCGCTACCAAATATCCCAACGTCGCCCGTTCCTATTTTGAAGGGCGCGGCATGGACGTGCGGATCATCAAAATCGAGGGCTCTGTCGAGCTCGCCCCGCTGCTCGGATTATCCGACGCGATTGTCGACATCGTCGAGACCGGCTCCACCTTAAAGGAAAACGGTTTGGAAATCATCGGGGAGGTCGCGCCCATCTCGGCGCGGCTGATCGTCAACACCGCCAGTCTGAAACTGAGAAAGGCGGAAATCGAAGCGCTCGTGGAACGCATGGAGCGCGCAAAGGGGGAAAAGCAATGATTCCGGTGGTAAAGGCGAACGGCAGGGCGGAGCTGCAATTGCTCCGCCAGCTCAAAGAGCGCAGCGGGGAGATCGACCAGTCGGTCACCGCCGCCGTCACAGAGATTATCAGTCAGGTCAAAAACTGCGGGGACGAGGCCGTGCGGGAGTACACCGTCCGCTTTGACGGCAGGGCGCCCGAGCGGACCGAAATTTCCCGTGCAGAGCTGGAGGCGGCCGCCTCCCGGTGCGAGCCCGCTTTTTTGGCCGCCCTCTCCCGCGCGGCGGAAAATATCCGCGATTTTCACAAACGACAGAAGCAGCAAAGCTGGCTGGAACCCAAGGAAAACGGCGTCATCCTGGGGCAGCGCGTGCGGGGACTTTCCCGCGTGGGGCTGTACGTGCCGGGCGGCACGGCGGCCTACCCCTCTTCGGTGCTCATGAACGCCATTCCTGCTAAAATCGCCGGCGTGGGGGAGCTGGTGATGGTCACGCCGCCCGGCAAGGACGGTAAACCCAATCCGGACATCCTCGCTGCGGCCGCCATCGCCGGGGTGGACCGCGTCTTCCTGATGGGCGGCGCGCAGGCCGTCGCCGCGCTGGCCTACGGGACCGAGACCGTCCCCAAGGTGGATAAAATCGTCGGCCCCGGCAACATCTACGTCGCCACCGCCAAGAGGCTGCTCTACGGCGTGGTGGACATCGACATGATCGCCGGACCGAGTGAAATCCTCATCCTGGCCGACGAATCGGCCCAGCCCCGCTTTCTCGCCGCCGACCTGATGAGCCAGGCGGAGCACGATGTGCTCGCCTCCGCCATTCTGCTGACCACCTCCGAGCGCATCGCGCAGGAGACGGTCGCCGAGCTTGCCCGGCAGCTGGAAACCCTCTCCCGCCGGGAGATCATCGAGCAATCGCTCAACGCCTTCGGCGCGGTCATCGTCTGCCGCACGATGGACGAGGCGGTCGATTTTGCCAACACCCTCGCCCCCGAGCATCTGGAAGTCTGCGTCGAACAGCCGATGGAATATATCGGCCGGCTCGACAACGCGGGTTCGGTCTTCCTCGGGAACTTCGCGCCCGAGCCGCTCGGCGATTATTTCGCCGGTCCCAACCACGTGCTGCCGACCAGCGGCACGGCGCGCTTCTTTTCCCCCCTTTCGGTCGACAGTTTCGTTAAAAAATCGAGCTTCATCTACTACACCCGTCCGGCGCTGGCAGCAGCGGAGGGGGACATCGTCACCCTGGCGAACGCGGAGGGCCTGACCGCCCACGCCAATTCGGTTCTTGTGCGCTTCCAGGAGGAAGAATGAGCCTTTCGCTTGTAATTTTAGAGAAAAGGGGGAAGGCTTGCGCGCCTGCCTGTTCCTGTCTCTTATACACATCTCCGAGCCCACGAGACCGTACT
>CABSLJ010000244.1 GCA_902478455.1 uncultured Oscillospiraceae bacterium
CCGGCTTGCCTACGTTCTCGGCCAGCAGGCTGGATTCGATGGTGGCGGTGGCCAAAAGATTGGAATCGTCCGGATTGCCGTCTTCCTTAGCAGGCTTCAAGTTTACAATCACATTCTTTGTTCCGGTATAGGCGGAGAACATGACTTCAACCTTTCCAACATAGGACTTCTGTTCCAGAACAAACATTTGGCCGCGACGGCCGGTTCCGTTACTGAAGTCCACATTCTCATTTGAAGTATGGTCTTCGATGGGGAAGGAGTAGTCCTCCGCGTCGGTATACATTGCGCCGCGCAGGGTGACCGAACCTTCGAGGCTGTCGGTATAATCCTTCCAGTTCTCAACGGTGCTCGTCACAGCACCGGTGTAGGCGTTTACGGCGAACTGCTTGCCGTCGAACGCGCCGTCCAGCGTCCACTCGATGGACACGGCAAACTTCATGCCGTCGTTATACTTGGCGTAAGCCGCGGTAGGCAGAGCGGTCAGAGCAGCGGCTTCGTCCGCAGCAGCGTCGCCCGTCCAGTCGACATACACCTCAAGCTCCAGCGGGATGGTGCAGTCCTCGTCCGCATAATAGCCTTCCAGGTCGGAAAGGGTGACGGAGCCGGTGATGGTAGCCGCATGTGGAGCGGTCTGGCCGTCCTTGCTGGTCACGGTACCGGTGGCGGCGTTGACCGCGCCGTCGGCGCCGTCATAGGGGGCGTCAAAGACCCAGGAAATCTCAATTTCATTGGCCGTGCCGTCAGTGTACACCTCAAAGGCGGTTGTGGGCAACTCTCCCAGGGCGGCCTGTTCCAGCGTGCCGTGGGCGGCGTCCACGGCAAAGGACACCTTATTGCCGTCCTGAGCCGCAGTATAATAGCCCACAAAGGCGTTGGCCTCGATGGTGACCGAACCGGCCACATCGGCGAGCGCAATCGGGCAGTCGTCAGCCGTCACCTTAGCGGTGTAGGCGTTTTCCGCAAGATCAGCGCCGTTATAGGAGCCATCCAGCGTCCAAGCAAAGCTCACAGGATAATAAAGCCCGCTGTTGAGCTTGGCATAACCGCTCTTGGGCAGCGCGGCCAGGGCTTCCTCTTCCGTGGAAGCGGAATGCACGGCCACGTCAAAATTGACGGCGGTGCTGCCGCCCTCGGAAGTGTAGTATCCTTCCAGTTCGGGGGTCAGATTCGCCGCGGTGGCCTGCACCTTAAGCCAGTAATGGTGCGGCGTATAGGAGCTCCATCCGCCGGGCTTGCCCTCTTCCGGGCGTCCGCCGCAGGCGGCAGTGTAGTGCTTACCGTTGTTTTCGTCGCCGCTGGGACTCAACCGCGCCCAGGAAATGGTCGAGCTTTCCTGAATGGATTGGGGATCGGTGTCCAGAACAACCCAATATCCTCCGGCAAACAGCTCGAGGCCTTCAAAGTCCACGGTCACAATGCCGTCATTGTTGGCAAGGGCGGCTTTGACGTCGGCGTTTTTCACCGTAATCGGCGCGCCGAGCACGAGGCGATCGTCCGGTTTGGAGCCGTCGGCCGTGGAGCCGTAGATGGCCACAGTCAGATCACGCGCACCGGTGCATGAGGTGATTTTCACCTGCACCTCGCCGACGGCGGCGTCTCCCGCCAGAATAAACTTGGTGGCGCGGCGCGCATTCCCGTTAGGCGCGTCGTAGTTGACGGCTTCGCTGTCCCCGCCGTCAAACGACAGGTCGACGCTCAGGTCCTCCGGCGCGGCGAAAACGGCTGCCATGGGCACCATGCTCATAATCATAAGCAATGCCAATACCAACGACAAAACGCGCTTTGCTTTTGCTTGCTTCATGAACGTTCCTCCTTAATTTCCTGATTCATCAGGTTCTTGCAGCAAAACGGAAGGTATTGCTGCAGTTTTCGGGTTTGATAAATCGTTTTATCTAACCCGCTTCCCCATAAAAATGCGTTTGTCCGATCTGCCTGATCCCTCCTTACCAAATTACGGATTTCCGTTGATCAGTAGGTTTGTCGACTGCAATAAATCGTTTTACCTAAAACATAAGCCCGCGCAAATCCAGGTTGAATCGATCAGTTGTACCCGGTTTTTTCCCAAAGTCATGGTTCTCTCTTGAAAAGAATGATATGATCATTCCATTCATATGAGAAGACATTTTTTAATTGATTTTTAGATAAAACGCTTTACTTATTTATATTACCATCCTTTTCCCTAAACATCAAGCCTTTATTTGTTGTAAGTTAGGACGTATTTATTGTTGATATTGCCCAAATTTATAGTTTTGATCCGATTCCCGCTACAGGCTGCATCAGGCAGTTTGTCCCTTTTATCTTTATAAGATTTGATATCTCAGCCTCTTTTCCCTCTTCCACCGCACCCGTAAAAGAAAAAACAACAGCAAGAATCAAAATCAGGAAACCGCCGGCGGAAAGCTGACCTGCGTCACTCTTCGATTTCGGAATTCTCCCCTTCGGGCCGGCCGCTTCCTTCAGGCGGCCGGCAACTGCTTCTCCACAACGCCGGGAGGTCCTCTTGCCGACCGCGAAAGGCGCCTCTGTCAAATCGCCGGTTCTTCGGAAATTTCCTGCAGCTCAAGCGTTTCCGCCTGACGTTCGGCGGAAGCCGCACTCTCCGCCGCAGGCGAATTTTCCGGCGATATCAGCCGGCACAAACGCAAAAGCGCCACAAGAATCACTGTGGCATTGAGCTTTGGTTCCGTCCAATCGGGGCAGACCCCTGTTTGAGCCGTTTGGCGGGCGATGTCCTCCGCCTGCTGCTGGAATCCAAAAAGTGCATAAAGGACAATGAGCGAGGCGGCAATCTGGATATTCTTCGGGTCTAAGCAGGCGGCATCCGCGTTCTGTGGATTTTGGGCCTGCCCGAGCAGCAGTTGTTTTTGCTGTTCAAGCGCTTTATATTGCAGGGAAATCCCGAGGAGGATCGAGCGAATCAGTCCCTGCGAGTTTTCCAAGAGGGCGAGCTGTTCCTGCGCTTCTTTACTGAGAGGCTGTTTTTCGGTGCACGGCATTTTGTCCGCGTCCTCCTTTCTCTTTTGTCACAGAACATTTTATGTCCGTAGCAGGCCAGTCGTGTGCGAACAACCGCAGCCTTGTGTGCCGGCTGTCAAAAACCACCGCCAAAGGATGCCCCAAAACGCTCTCCCAATCGGTTTTGTCTGACCGTATTCCTGTTTACCGGGTATTGGCACAGACGCCGGAAGCGTTCATTTTTTCTGTCCAAAAGGATAATCAAAAAAGACCGGGATATGGAAGTCCTCACATGAGCTGTCTCTTATACACATCTCCGAGCCCA
>CABSLJ010000245.1 GCA_902478455.1 uncultured Oscillospiraceae bacterium
CTAGTACGGTCTCGTGGGCTCGGAGATGTGTATAAGAGACAGGATCAGAGTGGGCTCTCTGATCTCCTTCCAGCCTTCGGAGATCACGAAATTCGCCATTGTGCTTTCCTTTGCCCACCTGATCTCCATTAATTTTAAACGGATGGACACCTTCAAATACGGGGTGCTGCCCTACGCCCTCATTCTGCTGCCCACGGCGGGACTGCTTGCCATGGAGCCCCACATTTCCTGTACGGTCATTGTGGTGCTGCTCGCCGGCGGCATGCTCTTCATCGGCGGCGTCAAGCTGCGGTGGTTCGGGGCGGCGCTCGGCGCGGCCACAGCGGCGCTGCTGTACCTTGTCATCTTCACCAATGAGTTTACCTACGCCAACAACCGAATCCTCGGCTGGCTCGATCCCTTCAACCCGGAGATGGCTCAGGAGACCTGGCAGACGAGGCAGTCGCTTTATTCCATCGGTTCGGGCGGACTGCTCGGACTGGGGCTGGGCAATTCGCGGCAAAAATTCCTGTACCTGCCCGAGCCGCAGAACGACTTTATCTTCGCCGTCATTTGCGAGGAGCTGGGCTTCGTCGGCGCGGTGATCATCATCCTGCTGTTCGCCCTGCTCGTGTGGCGCGGCATCACCATTTCCATGCGCGCCAAGGATAAATTCGGGGCGCTTCTGGGCGTCGGCCTGACGGCGCAGGTGGGCCTGCAGGTGCTTCTCAACATCGCGGTAGTGACCAACACCATTCCGAATACCGGCATCAGTCTGCCGTTTTTCAGTCACGGCGGCACATCGCTCGTCATGCTGTTGGCGCAGATGGGGGTGGTGCTCTCCATTTCACGTTCCGCCACTCTGGAAAAGACATAGCGCGGCGAGGATACGTCGGCAATTCTACTGACAGGAAGGGATGAGCGCGAATGAAGATTTTGTTCGCCGGCGGAGGAACCGCCGGACACATCAATCCCGCCCTCGCGGTGGCGGCCGCGGTGCGCGCGCACCAGCCGGACGCCGAAATCCTCTACGTGGGCGCCAGAGGCGGCATGGAGGAGCGCCTTGTGCCAGAGGCCGGCTACGACTTCCGGGGGATCACCATCTCCGGTTTTCAGCGCAAATTGAGCCTGGAAAACATCAAAAAAAATCTGAAGACGGTCAAGCGGCTGTTTACCTCGAGCGCCGAATCCAAACGGATTCTGCGCGAATTTCAGCCCGATGTCTGTCTGGGGACGGGCGGCTATGTCAGCGGGCCGATTCTGCGCTCAGCCGCCAAAATGGGCATTCCCATCGTCATCCACGAGCAAAACGCCTTCCCCGGCGTGACAACCAAGATGCTCGCCAAACGGGCGAGCCGGGTGCTCCTGGCTATACCCGACGCGGAGAAATACCTTGAAACCAAAACGCCCTGCACCGTGACCGGCAACCCGATTCGGGCGGAGATTGTCACGGCGAAGAAGGGGGAATCCCGCAGAAAGCTGGGGTTGGACGCGCGTCCCGTCATCCTCTCCTACGGCGGCAGCCTGGGAGCGCGCCGCGTCAATGAGGCGGTGGCCGATCTGATCGCCTGGAGCGCACGCGACGACCGCTATCAGCATATCCATGCTTATGGGCAGTACGGGAAATGGTTCCCCGGGCTGCTGGAGGAAAAGGGAGTGGAGCTCAAAGCGCACCCCAACCTCGACATCCGCGAATACATCAGGGATATGCCCGACTGCATGGCCGCCGCCGATCTGGTGATCGGCCGGGCGGGGGCGATCACCGTCAGCGAATTGCAGGCGCAGGGCAAGCCCGCCCTGCTGATCCCTTCCCCGAATGTGGCGGAAAATCATCAGTTTCACAATGCGATGGCTCTCGTCAACCGCGGGGCGGCCTACATTCTGGAGGAGAAGGACCTCTCGGGAGAAAAGCTCATCGAAACGGTGGAAAGGATCATGTCCGACCAGTCGGCGCTGCGCGCCTGTGGGGAAAACGCCCGGAAGATGGCCATCACCGACGCGTCCGAGCGTATTTACGCCATCCTGATGGAGGCTGCAAAGCATTAAATTCCCCTTTTTTCGCTTCCAATCGCGCGATTGATACCGCTTGCATGGACTCTTTCTCCATGATGTCCCTTTTCGTGTTTCACCACGAATGCCCTTTGCGCATAGTATGGCAGGCAGGGGAAACCCCCTGTCATATGCGAAGAAAGGGTGTTTGCCGTGTCAAAGCTGGTCATAGAGGGGTCGCGTCCACTGGAGGGAGAAGTTTTGGTGCATGGGGCGAAAAACAGCGCCTTGCCCCTGCTGGCAGCAACGATTCTTTGTGAGGGCGAGTGTATTTTACATAACTGTCCCCGTCTGTCCGATGTTGACGCTTCGGTCAATATTCTGCGTTATCTCGGCTGCCGCGCCCAGAGAGAGGGGGACGCCCTGGTCGTCGATTCGCGCGGTATCTCGCGCAGCGACATTCCCGACGGTCTCATGCGGGAGATGCGTTCCTCCATTGTGTTTTTGGGGGCGGTCGCCTCGCGGATGGGTAAGGCGCGCCTGTCCTTTCCCGGCGGCTGCGAGCTCGGCCCGCGGCCCATCGATCTGCACCTGAAGGCGCTACGGCAGCTGGGACTGATCATCGGGGAGGATCACGGCTATCTCGACTGCGCCGTTCTCAACCATCTGAAGGGCGCCTTTATCGCCCTTTCCTTCCCCAGCGTGGGAGCGACCGAAAACATCATCCTCGCTTCGGTGCGCGCGCAGGGGACGACCGTCATCACCAACGCCGCGCGCGAGCCGGAAATCTGTGATCTGGCTGATTTCCTGAATGCCTGCGGGGCGCGCATTTACGGCGCGGGAGAGGGAACCATTACCATTGAAGGGGTCAAGCGCCTCAGCGGGACCGAGCATACCGTCATTCCCGACCGCATCGCCGCCACCACCTTCATGACGGCAGCGGCCATCACGGGGGGCGATTTGCTGCTTTTGGACGTTCTGCCCGCCCATCTGGGGCCGGTGATCCCGATGTTTGAGGAGGCGGGCTGCGAGATGGCCATCTCGCGCGGCCAGCTGCGGATTCTCGCGCCCAGACGGCTGCGTCCGGTCAAAATGATCCGCACCATGCCCTATCCCGGTTTTCCGACCGACGCTCAGGCCCCCATGATGGCCATGACCACCCTGGCGCGGGGAACCAGCGTGTTTGTGGAAAATATTTTTGAAAGCCGGTACAAACACGTCGGCGAACTGATGCGGCTGGGCGCCAACATCAAGGTGGAGGGCCGCGTGGCCG
>CABSLJ010000246.1 GCA_902478455.1 uncultured Oscillospiraceae bacterium
CGTCGGCATGTGCGAGGAGACGGTCCTCGGGCGGGAGATTCCCATCGCGGGCATCGCGGGAGATCAGAACGCCGCCCTGTTCGGCCAATGCTGCTTTGAAAAGGGAATGGCGAAGAATACATATGGAACCGGCTGCTTTGTGCTGATGAACACCGGGGACCGGGCGGTCCGGTCCCGGAACGGGCTGCTGACCACCGTCGGCTGGAAGATTGGCGGGAAGACGGTCTATGCGCTCGAGGGCAGCGCTTTTAACGCCGGGTCGGCCATCAATTGGCTGCGCGACGGCCTCTCCTTCATCAGGGAGCCCGCCGAAGCCGACCGCCTGGCCGAAAGCGTGGAGGACACCGGCGGCGTCTGCTTTGTTCCCGCCTTTACCGGTCTGGGCGCGCCCTATTGGGATATGTATGCGCGCGGAGGCTTTCTGGGCCTGACGCGCGGCGTCACGAAGGCGCACATCGCGCGCGCGGTGCTTGAGAGCATCGCCTATGAGAGCGAGGACCTCGTCCGCTGCATGGAAAAGGACGCGGGCGTTTCCCTAAAGGAGCTGCGCGTGGACGGCGGCGCGAGCAAAAGCCGCTTTCTGATGCAGTTTCAGGCCGACCTGCTGCGCACCGCAGTGCGCCGTCCAAGGTGCATTGAAACAACGGCCCTCGGCGCCGCCATGCTGGCGGGTCTCGCCGTCGGCGTTTGGGAGGACGAGGAAGAACTCGGGCGCGTCTGGCAGCTGCAAAGTGAATTTGAACCCCAGGCGCAGGAGGAGAGCATGCGGCGGCTCAGCGCCCGCTGGCGCCGCGCCGTGGAGCGCTGCAGGAATTGGGCGGAAGAGTAGGAAAGGAAGCTGAAAATAACATGATAGCAGTGATCGATTACGGCGCGGGCAACCTGCAAAGCGTTGCCAAGGCGCTGCATCACATCGGGTGCGGCTCGGCGGTCGTCTCCGCCCCGGCGGAGCTGATGGAGGCCGAGGGGGCCGTTCTGCCCGGGGTGGGCTCGTTCGGGGATGCGATGGCCTGTCTGGAGCGTTCCGGCATGCGGAGGGCGGTGCTCGAGTACGTGAGCGCCGGCAAGCCGCTGTTGGGCATCTGCCTGGGGCTCCAGCTCCTGTTCGGCTCCAGCGAGGAAAGCCCCGGCGTTGCGGGCCTCGGTTTGCTCGAGGGCAGCATCACCCGCATCCCGCCCGGCGAAGGTCTTAAAATTCCCCACATGGGATGGAACTCCCTGACCATCCCGCACGCGGGCGACCTGCTTGCGGGCGTGGAGGAGGGCTCCTTTGTCTACTTCGTCCACTCCTATTACCTGCACGCGGCCGACCGCTCCATCGTCACGGCGCAGACCGAATACGGCGTGACCATCGACGCCGCCGTGCAGAGCGGCAATCTCTTTGCCGCCCAGTTCCATCCGGAAAAGAGCGGCGAGGTGGGGCTTGCCATGCTGCGCAATTTTGCCGCGCTGGTCGGCGGAAGGGAGGCGCGCTAAATGTACGCGAAACGAATCATTCCCTGTCTGGACATCAAAGACGGCCGCGTTGTGAAGGGTACCTCCTTTGTCAATCTGCGGGACGCGGGCGACCCGGTCGAGTGCGCCAAGGCGTACGACGCCCAGGGGGCCGACGAGCTGACTCTGCTCGACATCACCGCCTCGTCCGATGCGCGCGGCATCATGCTTGATATTGTCAGCGCCGTGGCAGACAACATCTTCATCCCCTTCACGGTCGGAGGAGGCATCCGCACCGTTGAGGATTTCACCGAGCTGCTGCGGGCGGGGGCGGATAAGGTGTCGGTCAATTCGGCGGCCGTCCGTCGGCCGGATATCATCAATGAGGCGGCCTACAAGTTCGGCAGCCAGTGCGTGGTTACGGCCATCGACGCCAAACGCCGCGAGACGGGCGGCTGGGACGTCTATATCAACGGCGGCCGCATCAACGTCGGTCTCGACGCCGTGCAGTGGGCCGTGGAGGCCGAAAAACGCGGCGCGGGAGAGATTTTATTGACCAGTATGGACTGTGACGGCGTCAAAAACGGCTACGATCTGGAGCTGACCCGCGCGGTTTCCGAGAGCGTGGGCATTCCCGTCATCGCCTCCGGAGGCGCGGGGACGATGTCCCATTTTGCCGACGCCTTCCGCGAGGGCCGGGCCGACGCGGTGCTCGCCGCCTCCCTTTTCCACTTCGGGGAAATCGCCATTCCCGACCTCAAGCGCTATCTACGGCACGAGGGCATTCCCGTGCGGCTGACCCACTCCAAATAAAAAGGCCGCGCTTGCGAACATACGCTGCACGCCCTTCCGGTTTTGTAGGGGCGAACATGGTTCGCCAGCTTTTCCGGGAGCTAGGTTGCGGGCGCACACGGTGCGCCGCTACAGAGGGATAAACGAACGTTGACCAAACTGGGCAGCTACGGTTCTTCAAGAAGCTTTTGGGTTTTGCTGCTGCCCTGCGGTCAATTTACTTTCTATAACAACCTCACGCCGTAAGCGGCAATCGAAGATTGCCGACGGCTGAGAGAACGTTGACCAAACCGGCGAACGACAGCTATCCTGTATCTTCGTGCTTTTGCTACTTGGCTGCTGTCCGTTTCTATGCTATAATATAACAGTTTTATTTGGAAATGGGGTTGCTTTGACCGGCAGCAGGGGCGATTTTTCAGGGCGTTCCAGAGATTGGAACGCTCTCTTTTGATCAGATGGAAAGGGGAAAATCTATGGAGGCGCTACATAAGTACACCAAAGAGGACATCATCCGCATCGTTGAGGAGGAGGACATCCGGTTTATCCGTTTGCAGTTTACCGATATTTTCGGCGCGTGCAAAAACGTGGCCATCACGCGCAGCCAGCTGGAAAAGGCGCTGAACAATAAATGTATGTTCGACGGTTCATCCATCGAGGGCTTTGTCCGCATCGAGGAATCGGATATGTACCTCTATCCCGACCTGGACACCTTTATGATTTACCCGTGGAAGCCCTCTCCGGGCAAGGTGGCGCGCATCATCTGCGACGTCTACCGTCCCGACGGCAAACCCTTTGAGGGCGACCCACGCTATGTCCTGCGCCATGCGATTGAAAACGCCAGGGAACTGGGCTACGACTTCAACGTCGGTCCCGAATGCGAATTTTTCCTCTTCCAGACCGATGACAACGGCCATTCCACCACGAAGACCATCGACCGCGGCAGCTATTTTGAGCTCGGTCCGGTCGACAAGGGGGAGGAGGCCCGCAGGGACATCTGCGTCATTCTCGAG
>CABSLJ010000247.1 GCA_902478455.1 uncultured Oscillospiraceae bacterium
TTTTTGTTTTTCATTCTTTATTATGAAAGCAGGAAAAAACATCAAAAGGAGTGTTAACATGCAGAGTACGACGATTCGGCTTCCGAAATTCAGTATAGAAAAGCTTTCTCCCGTCACCATGTGCAGCGAACGCAACCCCGGATTCAGCGGGGGAATCTGGTCGGAAATGTCCTCGGTGGTGCTCCGTCTGCCGGAGGGAAGGGTTGCCATGGTGTCCACCAATAAATCAGGCGCCTACCGCATGCGGGACGGGAAGACCTTTATGGATTCCGAGCCTTACGACTGCTCCACTCAGGCGATGGTCAGCAAAGGGAACTATAACGCCGCAGACGGCCGGCTGCTCGACCCGGACGAGGTTCCCCGCTACCCCTACTGGAAGCTCAACTATTACGGCGCGTATGATTTCTATGTTGCGAACGGCGTCATACACGCCTTTATGCACGGAGAAAACAAGAATGAACGGCTTATCGTGGATGGAAAGGTCTATGAATACCGCAATTCGGTCAAACCGGACGATACGCTCTACCGGAAAGATGAGTTTGCCGGTTATGCCGAAGACGGTTACTATTACGACTGCGGGGAGAACTACTTCGCCTTCATCGGCAGAAGCAGCTGCCGTGCGGACGATATCTTCACGCCCGATATTTTCAACCGGAACGACCGCGGACCGGTTGTCTGGCCGGACTGCGGGTATCTGAACGCCGAATATCGCTCAGTCGCAATGGGCGTCCGGCATCCCTCTGTCTTCTGTCACGGAGGCTATGTCTATGTATATTACCTGGAGCACACCGCCTCAAGCAAATGCATCAAAGTGATCCGCTCCAAGACAGACGATGCAGGCGCGCCCACGGCGTTCTACAAATTTGACGGCGAGGATTTCACGATTCCCTCTACCCCGTTTGAGCGTCCGAGCGACGACCGCTCGGTTTTTCAAAAGGGCACCGCGGCCTCTCCGGGGCTGTTTGCGTCCGCCTTCCCCTGCCGTTTTTCGGTAGCCGCTCTGAAGGGAACCCCCTATTTTCTCGGCGTATGCGAGGAAATGGACGACGAGAAGCATTCCCATTATCTCCGGCTGTCCAGCGACCTGGTCCATTGGGGGGAGCCGGTGGAGATCGAAGGCGTCTCCTCCGCCAACTGGAACGTGGGGGTGCTGCACTACCCCTATCTGACCGACGAGCGGTTTGAAAAAGTGATGGCCGTGGACCCCGAAGATTTTTACATCACCGGGACCTATCACGACCCGGACAACGGCAATCTGCCCACGCCGGAATACCTTCGTCTTCGCCTGAAACTGGAGCTGGAATAAGGAGGCGCTGCCATGTATAATCTCGAACAGCTCGACACCATCCTCAAACGTTTCTCCGCCTTCTGGGAGGGCGAGCTTTATGACCGCGGGATGCTCGCCGTCACCTGTCCGGCCCAAAACGCCCCAGCGCCGCCCGAACCCGCTTCCCTCGAACAGAAATGGCTCGACAGCTCCTACCGCTTCCGCCGCTTTCAGGCCGAATGCAGCGGCGCTGTTTTTCTCGGGGATGCGCTGCCCGTCTTTTTTCCCAACCTCGGCCCCGGCGTGGTGGCCAATTTTATGGGCGGGGAATACAGCCTGGCCGAAAATACCGTTTGGTTTGACCGCAATCCTCTTGTGCAGGACGTCACCGCGCTGCCCGACCTGTCCTTTGACGCGCAAAGCCCCATGTGGCGTGTTCTGGAGAACGATTATGCTCAGGCGCGCCAGGAGGGAAAAGACGCGTGTTTTACCGCCTTCAGCGACCTCGGCGGGAGCATCGACATCGCAGCCGCGCTCGTGGGCGCGGAAAACCTCATGATGGAATTCTACGATCATCCCGAGGAGGTTCACGCTCTGATTGAGCGGGTGGATGAGGCCTGGCTGGAGAGTTTCCGCCTTTCGTGCGGGCTGCTGGAAAAGCATCAGAAGTATTACAGCTCCTGGCTTCCCCTGCTGCGGGAAATCCCCTGGTATCCCCTGCAGGCCGACCTGTGCGTCATGCTTTCCCCCGATATTTTTGAGGAATTTGTGGCGCCGTCGCTGCAAAAGTTCGCCCGCGCCATCGGCGGCCACGCAACCTACCACTTGGACGGCCGAGGGGAGCTCAGGCATCTGGAAACCATCCTCTCCATTCCGGAGATCGACACGGTCGAGTGGGTGCCCGACCGCTACGACGGACCCTATCTGGACAGCATCCACCCCGAGTTTTTTCCTTATCTGAAGCGCATCCAACAAAGCGGCCGCAATCTGATTCTGCGCTCGGTCAATCCCAAGCTCATTGATATGCTTTTTGAGGAGATATCTCCCAAGGGCGTTTACCTGACGACCTATGTGCCGGACGAGGAGAGCGCCAACGTACTCCTGCGCCGTATGGAGCGCTGCTCGCTTGGACGTTAGGGCGGCGGCCTGTATTGCAGGGCGTTTGGCCCCCTGCTCGCCTGTTTGAGGAACACCCTGTTTTCCTCTAAGACACAATAAACCATCGGAGAGGAACGGTTATCGTGCAAAAGAAAAAAATGACATTCGCGCTGGCATTCAGCAACAGAGGGTTTATGCCGGGCGAGTTAATCCATGAAGCCAGAGAAGACATGATCCAGGCGGTGACGAATGCGGGCTGCGACTATATTGCGATGGATGCCGCCCTTACCCGTTACGGCGGAATTGAAACGCGGGACGAAGGACTTTTATACGCAAAATGGCTGAAAGAGCATGAGGGAGAATACGACGGCGTAATCTTTTCCATGCCCATTTTTGCGGATGAGAATGGCGCCGTCACCGCGCTGCGGGATGCGGGCGTGCCGATTCTGATGCAGGCCTATCCGGATGAAATCGGGAAAATGGATTTTGCCCACCGGAGAGACGCCTTCTGCGGAAAATTCTCCGTGACGGATGTATTCACCCAATATCAGGTGCCGTTTACCGTATTAAAGCCTCATGTCGTGCATCCGCTGTCCGAAAAGTTCGCTGAAAACCTGAGAGAGTTTGCGGCGATCTGCCGGGTTGTAAACGGTATGAAGCGTTTTAGCATCGGCTGCATCGGAGCGAGAACCACCGCGTTTAAGACGACAAGATTTGATGAGGTGGGATTGCAAAAAAACGGCATTACCGTGGAATCCTTCGATTTGTCGGAACTGATATTTAAAGTGCAGGCCAAAGCGGATGATGATAAAGCTGTGCTTGCCAAACTGGATAC
>CABSLJ010000248.1 GCA_902478455.1 uncultured Oscillospiraceae bacterium
GGATTCCATGCGGACGGAGGGAGGCATCTCCGGCTTCCCAAAACGCAATGAAAGCGTTTACGATTCCTTCAATTCGGGCCATTCCAGCACCTCCATTTCGGCGGCGCTGGGCATCGCCCAGGCAAAGCAGCTCTCAGGCGAGCCGGGGCATGTAGTGGCCGTCATCGGGGACGGCGCGCTGAGCGGCGGGCTGGCCTACGAGGGACTCAACAATGCCGGTCGTTTCAAAAAGAGCTTTATCGTCGTGTTAAACGACAATAAAATGTCCATCTCGCGCAACGTAGGCTCCATGGCGCGCTACCTCGCCGGTATGCGCACCCGGCCGGGGTATCTCAAGATCAAGCAGACGGTGGAGTGGATTCTCCAGCACACGCCGTTCGTCGGCAAGTCACTGCGCAACTTTCTGCTGCGCTCCAAGTCGGTCCTCAAGAATCTGCTCTACAAAAGCACCTGGTTTGAGGATATGGGCTTCATCTATTACGGCCCCTTTGACGGGCACGATATGGACAAGCTCCTGCATGTGCTGAATCTCGCCAAAAAAGTGGACCGTCCGGTGCTCATCCATGTGATCACCACAAAGGGCAAGGGCTATCCCTTCGCCGAGCGCAACCCCAAGGATTTCCACGGTATCTCGGGCTTCGACGTCGAAACCGGGGAGCACGGACCCTCCGGCGAAAATTTTTCCGAGGTGTTCGGCCGGTATCTCTGCACCATGGCTGAGGATGACGACCGCATCTGCGCCATCACCGCCGCCATGAAGCTCGGCACGGGTCTGACCGACTTTTCCCGCAAATATAAGGAACGCTTTTTTGACGTGGGCATCGCCGAGGAGCACGCCGTAACCTTTGCCGGCGGACTGGCCGCCGGAGGGATGCTGCCCGTCTTTGCCGTATATTCCACCTTTCTGCAGAGAAGTTACGACCAAATTATCCACGACGCCGCGCTGCAAAACCTCAACGTGACGCTGGCCGTCGACCGTGCGGGAGTCGTGGGAGAGGACGGAGAGACCCATCAGGGACTTTTTGACGTCTCCTTTTTCAATTCCATTCCCAATGTCACCGTTTATTCTCCCACCTATTACGACGAGCTGTGGGACGCGCTCAACAACGCCGTCTACGATCCGGGGGTAGACGCGGTGCGCTATCCCCGCGGCGGAGAACTCTTCCGCCCGCAGGATTACCGTCGTTCTGCGGAAGGCTACTGTGTCTACGGAGACGCGGACGCCTCTGTCGCCCTGGTGACCTACGGCCGCCTGTTTTCCTATGCCTGCCTTGCGCGGGACAAGTTGTGCGGGCACGGCATTCCGCTTGCCGTCGTCAAGCTCGACCGCATCAAGCCTATCCCGGAGGGCGCGCTCGAGGCCGCTCAAAAACGGGAGAAGGTCTTTTTCTTCGAAGAGGGCATGCTCAGCGGCGGCGCGGGCGAACGCTTTGAGCAGCAGCTTGATTCGCGGGGATTTCCCGGGAAATATTTTCTGCATGCCGTGGACGATGTCTTCGTTCCGCAGGCTACCATGAAAGAAACGCTCGCCGCCCTTTCGCTCGACGATGAGGGTATGCGAAAAATCATTTTAACGGAGTGCGCCAAGTGAGTGAGAAAAAACGTTTGGACGTTCTGCTTTTTGAAAAAGGACTCGCCACCAGCCGCGAAAAGGCACGCACCCTTATTATGGAGGGGCTTGTCTACGTGGACAATCAAAAATCGGACAAGCCCGGCACACAGGTAAGCGCCGAAGCCGGTTTGGAGGTGCGCGGAAACGCGCTTCCCTATGTCAGCCGCGGCGGACTCAAGCTGGAAAAGGCGCTCGCAGTCTTTCCCATTGCGCTTCAGGGCAAGACAGCCATGGACATCGGCGCTTCCACCGGCGGCTTTACCGACTGTATGCTGCAAAACGGCGCAAGAAAGGTCTACGCCGTCGACGTGGGCTACGGTCAGCTCGCCTGGAAGCTGCGGACCGACGAACGCGTGATCAATCTCGAGCGAACCAACATCCGCTCGGTCACGCCCGGGCAGATCGGCGAGGAGATCGACTTCATCAGCATCGACGTTTCCTTTATCTCCCTCAGGCTTGTGCTGCCTGTGGCGTGGAGCCTCTTAGCTGAATTGGGTAAAGTAGTTTGCCTTGTCAAGCCACAATTTGAAGCCGGTCGGGAAAAGGTGGGCAAGAAGGGCGTGGTGCGCGATCCTGCCGTTCATCGAGAGGTGATTGAACGAACCTGCCAAACTGCAAAGGAAATTGGCTTTACAGTACTTGGGCTGGATTTTTCACCGGTCAAGGGTCCGGAGGGAAATATCGAATATCTTTTGTATCTTTCAAAAGCGACGCCGGCCGAAGAACCGGCGGCGTTCGCCATAGATGTCGTTGTGGAGGCGTCCCATCAGAAACTGAATGGCGGTGAAAGCAATTGAAAATCGCAATTTTGCCCAATTTCAACAAGGAAAACGCCCATATGCATACGGTGCGCATCCTTAAAAAGCTGCACGAGCTGGGGATTACGCCCATGCTTTACGCAAAATACCGGGACTATTTCAACGACGACCGGCTGATCATCTGTGATGATTTTTATGAGATGGTCCAAGACTGCGACAAGGTGATCACCATCGGCGGGGACGGAACCATCATCCACGCGGCCAAGCATGCGGCCGTGGCGGGCAAGCCGGTCCTCGGCATCAACCTGGGCCGCGTCGGCTTTGTGGCGGGCCTTGAGCCGGACGAGCTCGACCGCCTCGAGCAGCTTGTTTCGGGCGATTATCAGCTGGAGCAGCGCGCCATGCTTTCCATCCGCCTTTTAAGCGGCGAAACCCGCCGGGATTTCCTCGCGCTCAACGACGTGGTCATCTCCCGCGGCTCCCTTTCACGGATGATCGACCTGCAGGTCAGCCTCAACGAGAAGCCGATCACCGGCTACCGCGCGGACGGCCTGATCCTTTCCACCCCCACCGGGTCGACGGCCTATTCGCTTTCGGCCGGCGGTCCCGTGGTGGACCCCTCCATGCGGGCGATATTGCTGACGCCCATCTGCCCGCATTCACTTTTTTCACGCACGGTGCTCTTTGGGGAGAGCGCCAGGCTGGCGGTCTCGGTCTCTTCGGACAGCGAAAGCGAAATCAACCTCACCATCGACGGCGAAACCTCGCTTCCCATGCAGGGCGGCGACGTGGTCGCCATTGAGCTTTCCAACCTGAGCGCAGAACTGATC
>CABSLJ010000249.1 GCA_902478455.1 uncultured Oscillospiraceae bacterium
GAAAAGGAAAAACCCCGAAAACCGCATGGTTTCGGGGTTTTTGAGCTGTTTTGAAACAGTTTTAGCGCTTGCTGAACTGGGGAGCGCGACGGGCAGCCTTGAGGCCGTATTTTTTGCGCTCCTTCATTCTCGGGTCGCGGGTCAGGAAGCCCGCCTTCTTGAGAATGGGACGGAGGTTTTCGGTATCGTACTGCAGCAGGGCGCGGGATACGCCGTGGCGGATGGCGCCGGCCTGGCCGGTCACGCCGCCGCCGGCAACGCGGCAGACAACGTCAAACTTATCGTTGGTTTCGGTGAGCACCAGAGGCTGACGGACGATCAGCTTGAGGGTCTCCAGACCGAAATAATCGTCGATATCGCGGTCATTGATGGTGATCTTGCCCGTGCCCTGATAGATTCTCACGCGGGCAACCGAGCTCTTTCTTCTACCTGTTCCGTAGAAATAGGGTGCTTTATCGTACATTCTCTATTCCTCCTTCCTTAGGCTTCCCAGTTTTCGGGCTTCTGGGCGGCATGCTTGTGGTCGGCTCCGGCGTAGACGCGCAGTCTGCCGAAGGCGGCGCGGCCGATGGTATTGTCGGGCAGCATGCGCTTGACGGCGAGCTCCATGGCCTTTTCCGGCTTCTGGGCCATCAGGGTGTCGTAACGGACAGCCTTCAGATGACCGATGTAGCCGGTGTGGCGGTAGTAATACTTCTGGGTCAGCTTGTTGCCCGTGAGGACGGCGTCGGCGCAGTTGATGATGATCACATGATCGCCGCAGTCGACATGGGGCGTGAAGGTGGTCTTATGCTTGCCGCGCAGCAAAACGGCAGCCTGTGCGGCCACACGGCCGAGCGGCTTGCCCGCCGCGTCGAGCACATACCACTTGCGGGTAACTTCTCCGGCTTTCGCCATAAAAGTGGACATAGCGTTTTCCTCCTGTATTTTCCTTTTTATCATGCAAAACCCCGCCCCTTGGCAGGGCTGTGGAATCGCAAGGTAGATGATACCATAGACCGCGCGGCTTTGTCAATACTTTTTTCCGATATTTTAATCTATCGCTTTTATACCTCTTGTTTTCTCCTGATATCATCCGTTTTCTCCCGTATCCTCATGTCCTGTTTTTCAAATTCTATCTCTCTTTGACGTTCGGCGATTGCGCGGATTCAAAAATCGGGTATAATGGGAGAGGACGTTCCGCCGCGCCCGGCCGCGGCGTGCGACAGAAAGGAAGGATTCTGCATGCAAGAACTCGCCGGCCGCGTGCGCGCCGCCGCGGACCGTTACCGGATGATTTCCCCCGGCGACCGCATCGCCGTGGGCGTTTCAGGCGGAAAGGATTCCCTTGCGCTGCTGTGCCTGCTCGCCGAGTTGCGGCGGTATTATCCCGCCCCCTTTACTCTGACCGCCCTGAGCGCCGACCCCTGCTTTGGAGGCGTACAGAGCGATTATTCCGGCATCGCCGAGCTGTGCAGGCGGCTGGAGGTCCCCTTCTTTGTGCGCAGAACCGCTCTGGGGAAGATCATCTTTGAAGAACGCAGGGAAAAAAATCCGTGCAGCCTGTGCGCGCGCATGCGCCGGGGCATTCTTCACAATATGGCCAAGGAACAAAGCTGCAACAAGCTGGCGCTCGGTCACCACTTTGACGACGCCGTAGAGACCTTCTTTATGAATCTGCTCAACGGCGGCAGTCTCTCCTGCTTTGCCCCTAAGACCTATCTTTCGCGCAAGGACCTGTGGGTGATCCGCCCCCTTGTTTTTTGTGAGGAGCGCGATCTTTCCTCGCTTGCGCGGCGCTGTCATCTTCCGGTCGTCAAAAGCCGCTGCCCGGCCGATGGAAATACCGAACGGCAGCGAATCAAGGAGCGTATCGCCTCCCTGGAGGGCGATTATCCCGACCTGCGCGCCAAGGTGATGGGCGCGCTCCAGCGCGCCGGACGAAACGGCTGGGGCGCAGACCTCTGATTCCACAACAAAAAAACCGCTGCCTTGGTTTGTACATCGGCAGCGGTTTTCCTATATATAGTATATATACATATATAATGTAAATTCAGAGCGGTCTTCCAGGAAGGCGCAAGGGGCCGTTCCTCAGCAGTATCTTCCCACCGCCTCGGCGACGGCGCGCACCCGTTCAAACAGGTCGGCGTATGCGTCGGGGGTAAGCTGCTGCGCTGCGTCGGACAGCGCCGTCTTCGGGTCGGGATGCACCTCTATGATCAGCCCGTCCGCTCCGGCGGCGCAGGCCGCCAGAGAGAGGGAGAGGATATAGGCGCTTTTGCCCGCCGCGTGGGACGGGTCGATGATGACCGGCAGGCAGGACCGCTCCTTGACTACCGGCACGGCGGCGATGTCCAGCGTGTTGCGCGTAGCCGTCTCAAAGGTCCGGATGCCGCGTTCACAGAGGACGACGTTGTAATTGCCTTCGCTCATGATGTACTCCGCCGCGTCGAGCCATTCCTCAATGGTGGAGGCGATGCCCCGCTTCAAAAGCACCGGCACGCCCGAGCGCCCCACCGCCCTGAGCAGCCGGAAATTCTGCATGTTTCGGGCGCCGATCTGAAACATGTCGCAGTATTTGGCGGCTTGGTCGAGCTGGCCCTCGGCGATGACTTCGCTGACCACCTGGAGGCCGGTCTCGTCGGCGGCGCGGCGCAGCATGCGGAAGCCCTCATCCTCCATGCCCTGGAAGGCATAGGGACTGGTGCGCGGCTTGTACGCGCCGCCGCGCAGGAAGGCGGCCCCCGCCGCCTTGACCGCCCGGGCGGCCGCCAGTATCTGCTCCTCGCTTTCCACGGCGCACGGTCCGGCCATCATGGCGAGCTTTTTCCCGCCGATGACCTCCCCGCCGACATGCACCAGCCGTCCCTCGGGGGAAATGTCCCGGCTTGCGAGCTTGTAGCTGTGCATGATGGGGACGCACTTGTCCACGCCGTCCATCAGCTCCAGGTTGACGTCGCCAATCTTCGCCTTATCTCCGATGATGCCGATGATGGTGGCCGACGCTCCCTTGGAAATGTGCACGCCCAAGCCGCGCGCGGAAAGCAGTTGGGAGATTTTCTCCACATCGCGCTCTTTGGCGCTGTTTTTCATCACGATGATCATGTGACCACACCTCTTTCGTCGGCACGGAAAGGAATCCCCCCGCGCCCTGTTTCCAAAAAAGGATGCCAACCGTCAATCCGGTCGGCATCCGTTGCTGCCGTTGTTCAGAAC
>CABSLJ010000250.1 GCA_902478455.1 uncultured Oscillospiraceae bacterium
CCTTCCTGCCGCAGATTCTCATCCTGTTTACCCTGCTTTCCATTCTGGAGGACAGCGGCTACATGGCCCGCGCCGCCTTCATCATGGACCAGCTCCTGCGCAAGATCGGCCTTTCCGGCAGGGCCTTCGTGCCGATGTTGATGGGCTTCGGCTGTACGGTGCCCGCCGTGCTCGGCACGCGGACGCTGGAAAACGAGAAGGACAAGCGGCTTACCATCCTCATCACGCCCTTCATGTCGTGCAGCGCCAAGATGCCCGTCTATTCGCTCTTTATTTCGGCTTTCTTCGTGGGCAACCGGCCGCTGATCATTTTTGCCATCTACGGACTGGGCATTGTGGTCGCCATCCTGACCGCTCTGCTGTTTAAAAACACCATCCTCAAGGGTAAGCCGGCCCCCTTTGTTATGGAGCTGCCCCCCTACCGCCTGCCCACCCTGAAGAGTCTGTGGCTGCATGTGTGGGAGAGGCTCAAGGATTTCCTCATCAAGGCGGGTACCGTGCTGCTCGGGGCCACGGTGGTCATCTGGTTCCTGCAGTCCTTCAATCCCCAGCTCCAGATGGTGGAGGACAGCTCCCAGAGCATCCTCGCCCACATCGGCGCTTTTATCGCGCCCGCGTTCAGCCTGTGCGGCTTTGGCGACTGGAAGGCCTCGGTCTCCCTGCTGACCGGCCTCGTGGCCAAGGAATCGGTCGTCAGCACAATGGGCATCCTCTATAACGTGGGCGGACAGGCGAGCCTGGCCGCCGTGCTGACTCAGGTCTTTACGCCTTTGAGCGCGTTTGCCTTTATGGTTTTCGTCCTGCTGTATACCCCCTGCATCGCGGCGCTTTCGGCCATTCACCGGGAGATGGGCAGCCTTAAATGGACGGCCGTCACCATCGGCTATCAGCTTGCAGTGGCCTGGTTCGCGTCGGCTCTGGTTTTCCAGGTGGGCACGCTGATCGGACATTTATTCTAACGGAATGAAAAAGATACCGGGCCGGCAAAAGGGAAGAAGCCGCCCCCGGCTGGTTCTTTGAGAAGGGAGGAGGCCTTTCCATGATCGATTACATCATCGGTGCGCTTGCCGTGGCGAGCGTCGTATTGCTCATCGTCAGTCGTGTGCGCGCCGCCCGAAAGGGCTGCGGCTGCGGCGGCTGCAGCGGGAAAAGCTGTTCCTCCTGCCCGCACGGCGGCTGTAAGGCCGGGCGTCCGGATGTGAAACAGGCTGACGATGTTATCCGGGAATCGGACGAAAGGATCGGTTCTTCGGAGAGGAAGGCGTAGAAAAGGAGGAGGCAGGATGCCGAGGCTGACCGGCTCGCTGGAGGATTACCTTGAGGCGATCTATATGCTCCGCAGACAGAACGGAGAAGCGCGCATTACCGATCTCGCCGAGCGGCTGGGTCTTTCCAAGCCGAGCGCCAACCGCGCTGTGGCCACGCTGTGCGAGGAAGGCCTGGCCACGCACGAAAGGTACGGAAGCGTCGAACTGACCGGCGCGGGAGAGCGCATCGCGCGGGACGTCTGCTTCCGCCATGAGGCGCTCCTGCGCTTTCTGATGTACAACCTGGGGGTAGACCCCGCACAGGCTGAGGAGGACGCCTGCCGCATGGAGCATGTGATCAGCGAGGAGACGCTCCGGAAGCTGATCGCCTATTCGGAAGGACATGCGCCCCTGCAGGGCGAATAAAAAGGGAAAAGGCCGTCCGCGGGGGATTATCCGTCGAACGGCTTTGTGCTATACTGGTAATGTGCGGAAAGATATCGGTTGTGTAAGGAGGCGGTGAAATGAAAGAGCTGACTTTTACGTCCATGGAAGTCATTGAAAAGGGATGGTCGGCAGACAGGAAGTACTGCGTCATGGGGCGGGATGGCGTCAAACGCCTGCTGCGTATTTCGCCTGTGGAGCAGTACGAGCGGAAACGCTCTGAATTTGAAATGATGAAGTGGGTAGCGGCGCTCGGCGTACCGATGTGCCGTCCTCTGGAATTCGGCGTCTGTCAAGAGGGCGTTTATTCCCTGCAAAGCTGGATTGAAGGCAGGGACGCGGAGGAGGAGCTTCCCCTGCTGCGTAAGAGGGAGCAATATGCTTACGGCCTTGAGGCCGGCAGAATTCTCAAAACGATTCACTCTATTCCTGCGCCGGAAACGCAGGAGGATTGGGAAATTTATTTTAACCGTAAGGTAAATTACAAAATTAAGAGCTATCTGGAATGTCCCGTTCATTTTGACGGCGCGGACAAGATGATCGAATACATCGATCAAAACCGAGGCTTGCTCCGGGGGTGGCCACAGAGTTACCAGCACGGGGATTATCACATTGGCAATCTGATGATCGGCGACGACCGGAAACTCTATGTCATTGATTTTAATCGGAATGATTTCGGCGACCCCTGGGAGGAATTTAACCGTATTGTGTGGTGCGCGCAGGCGTCTGCGATTTTTGCCTCCGGCATGGTGGAGGGCTATTTTGATGGCGCTCCGCCATTTCTTTTCTGGCGGCTGCTGGCGCTCTATATTGCGAGTAACACCCTTTCTTCCATGCCGTGGGCCATTCCCTTTGGGCAGGGACAGATCGACGTGTTCCTGCGGCAGGCCAAAGAGGTGCTGGCATGGTACGACGGCATGCGCAATCCCATTCCGGCATGGTATCACGTCGGACAAGTAACAACCTTGTCATAAAAAGGGACGCTTTGTTACAGCATTGATAGAAAACTGTAATCAAAAAGGGAGGATTTTTTCTGCCGGAAGAGGGATAATAGAATCGAAAAGTGAGAACAGGCTCAGAATTTTTTTGATTGCTTTCTTTCCCCTCCTTCTTTTTCTGATCATTCCCTCTTAATCCACACTAGGAAAGCGGACATAAGCGCATAGCTTATGTCCGCTTTTCCTGTGCAAGGAATAAGCATGGGGACGTGTGCAGTAAAAGCCGCCCTCACAAGCCATGGGGGCTGTGCGGACGGCTTCCGATCGGTCAGGGCTCCCGACGGCGCCGGATAAAACGGAAGCGCACATCGGTGCTGTACCACATGGGGAAATTGGCGTTCCAGATGTTTACAAACACCGGTTTTTTGCCCATGGCTTCAGCCAACAGCCTGGCGATTTGTACGTCGTACCCATCGCCATACTGCATAGGGTTAAAGGTAATCAGTTTTTTCGGGAAAACCGCAAAGCGGA
>CABSLJ010000251.1 GCA_902478455.1 uncultured Oscillospiraceae bacterium
GTCGGCAGCGTCAGATGTGTATAAGAGACAGGCCGGGGGTCGAGCATGGCGCAGCACAGCTGAGAGGCGGTATCCTGAATGTGGAAGCAGCCCTCCCGGTAAAGGGGATTTTCCTCCACCGAGCCGGCCGCCTCCAGGCGGAGGGCGTCGGTCACGCCCTCGACCGCCTCGGCGCGGACGCCCTGTGCGGCAAAAGCCGCAGCCAGCGCCTGAACGGTGGTTTTCAGCGGATTGACCCGCGCGGTCAGCGGGGGCCGGCCAAGCGCCGCCGCGAGCAGCGCCTCGGCGTGCTCCGCCCCATAGGCATCCACCCAGAGCTTTACCAGCCATTCCGGGCAGGAATACCGCAGGCTCAAGTTCTTTTCACGCGAAAAGGGCGGATGCTTCTCCGCCAGTCTCCCCCCTGTGCGGGCGATGTTCCGCAGAACGCCGTTGACAAAGCCGGCGGCTCTCTCCTGACGCCTGAGGTGCGCCAGACGGACCGTTTCGTTGACGGCCGCCGAGGGGGGAATCTTGTCCATAAAAAGGAGCTGGTAGGTCCCCAGGCGCAGCAGCTCCAGCACCTCGGGAGAAAGCTTCTCCAGCGGCGTTTTGGAGTAGGCCGCCAATATAAAATCGAGGGTGAGCTTGCGTTCCAGCACCCCGTAAAAGAGCGCCGAGGCAAGGGCGGTGTCCCGCCCGTCCAGACCCGAATCCTTCAAGAGATTGTCCAGCACCAGATTAGAATAGCCTTGGTCGAGATTGACGCGCAGAAGAGCCTGTAAAGCGATTTCCCTTGCAGACCTTTTCATCAATCGCGGCCACTCCGATTGCCGACGATCACCAGCAGTCGCAGCAGCGAGGCAAGGGCGGTAAAGGTGGCGGCGAGGTAGGTCATAGCCGCGGCGCGCAGGACCTTTTTGGCGCCGTCGAGCTCCTCGCCGTAAAGCATGCCCGATTCCTCCAGCGCGCGGATGGCGCGGTTGCTCGCGTTGAATTCCACCGGCAGCGTGACCAGCTCAAACAGGACAGACAAACTGTAGAAAACGATGCCGATGGTGACGACAAAATCGTACTGAACCGGTAAAAGCAGGCCGATGAATACCAGCGGAATGGCCAGAGTGGAGCCGAAACGGGAGATCGGGATCAAAAACTGGCGGAACCGGATGGGTCCATAGCCGACCGCGTGCTGCACGGCGTGCCCCGCTTCGTGGGCCGCCACGCCGACCGAGGCCACCGAGGCGCTGTCGTACACCGAGTCGGAGAGGCGGATGACGTTGGTCCGCGGATCGAAATGGTCGGTCAGGTTGCCGCCAACATGCTCCACACGCACATTCGTGATGCCGGCGCTGTAGAGCACGCGGGAGGCGGCCTCCGCGCCGGTCAGGCGGTTGATGTTGCGCACGTTCGAGTATTTCCGGAAGGTGGACTGCACCTTGAACTGCGCATACATGGAGATGATCAGCGCCGGGATCATGAAGACAAAGTAGGTGTAATCGAAATAGTAATAGCCCATAATGCTTTACTCCTGTCCTTTATTCGTTCGGTTTGCCGCCGATTGCTGCAGGGAGAGAAATGGGGTGGCCGCGCAAAAAATCGGCGGCCGCCATCCGTTTGCCTCCCTCATACTGCACCTCGCACAGCTCGAGCGCACGGCCGTCCCCGCAGCAAACGGTCAGCGGATGGAGGGACAGAATCTCCCCCGGAGCGCCGGTAGCTTCTCCCAGCAGGCGGGTTCTATGGATTTTCAAGGTTTTTCCCTGCCATTTGGTGCTGGCCGTGGGCCAGGGGTTTAATCCCCGCACAAGATTATGGACCGTCTGCGCCGGTTTATTCCAGTCGATCCCACAGAGGGATTTGTCCAGCATGGAGGCGTAGAATACGTCCGTTCCCTCGGGCTGCGGCGTGCGGACAAGCGTTCCCGCCTCCAGCTGCTCCAGCGTCCGGATCAGCAGACCGGCGCCGAGCAGGGCAAGGCGGTCGTGCACCTCACCGGCCGTTTCGTCCGGACCGATGGCCGTCTCTTCCCTTAAAAGCATATCCCCTGTGTCCAGTCCCTCGTCCATAAACATGGTGGTCACGCCGGTTTTTTCCTCCCCGCGGAGGACCGACCATTGGATGGGGGCAGCGCCGCGGTATTGCGGCAGCAGAGAGGCATGCACGTTGATGCAGCCGTGCCGCGGCAGCGTCAGAATTACCCCGGGCAGGAGTTTTCCATAGGCGACCACGACGATCAGTTCGGGGGCCAGCTCCTTTAAAAGGGCGAAGGCCTCCCCGTTTTTCAGCGTTTTGGGCTGATAGACCGGAATATCATGCGACAAGGCCAAAACCTTCACAGGCGGAGGCGCCAAGGTATAGCCTCTTCCCTTGGGCTTATCCGGCTGGGTAAAGACGGCCGCCACCTCGTGCCCCTCATCGATCAGCCCCTGCAGGCAGGGGACGGCAAAATCGGGCGTTCCCATAAACACAGTACGCAAACAAAGCGCCTCCTTTTCGGCGTCCGGGGCAAGCGTCGGTTTCCGTATCCGCAATGCCGGGACGAATTTAATGCGGCAATTCCACATCATTGACTGCAATGAGCCGCCTGCTTATTCCTCTTCCACATCCTGAAGCATTTTGACGGCGATCTGCTTGAACAGCACGCCTTCCAGATGATCGAGCTCATGGCAGAAGGCGCGGGCTTTGAGCCCCTCTCCCTCCACAGTGAAGACGTTTCCGTTGCGGTCCTGCGCCCTGACCTTGACCTTCATCGGACGGACGGTCAGACCGTAATCTCCGGGGCAGGAGAGGCAGCCCTCCACCTCTCTCTGTTCTCCCTCCCGCTCGATGATCACGGGATTGATAAGCTCCACCAGGCCGTCTCCGACATCGACCACCACCGCGCGGCGCAGAATGCCCACCTGGGGGGCGGCCAGACCGACGCCATTGGCGGCGGCCATCGTCTCGGCCATATCATCCAGCAGGGTGTGCAGGCGGGCGTTGAAATTCTCCACGGGCTTGCAGACCTTTGCGAGGATGGCGTCGCCCTCTTTTACAATGTTCCGGATTGCCATAACAAATGACCTCCTAAGTCCAATTTTTATAAAATCATTTCGGGATTGACGTCGGCATAAACGGAGACGCCCGAAAAGG
>CABSLJ010000252.1 GCA_902478455.1 uncultured Oscillospiraceae bacterium
GGATACGGTGTTTTCCCTCCAGCTCCAACCGCTGGAATCCCGCTGCCTGGTTTTGGAACGACGGGAATCGCAGTGCAGCAACGCTGTAAAATAATATGATTGATGTCCATACCGAGAAAGGCCCTCTTTTCGATTCACTCGAAAAGAGGGCCTTTTGCAACAGCAACAGAAGCGCTCTCTCTGCCGGTCCGGACCGATTGCAGGCTTCCTTCATGGCGTCGTCCGTCCGGAAAACAAGGCTGTTTGTCCGGCATTTGCCATATTCTGTGCAAAAGAAGCCCCAAGAAAGCTTTAATTTTTGCCCAATTTAAATGTTTGTATTTTGGTATGTTAGTCAAAATGCACATTGAAAAAGCAGATTTTGGGGGTTATAATACATCTATTATCAGCAATCTGACATCCTACTTAGGAGAACGGACTTCCGTTCTCCTATAATTACGCCGGTTAGGAGGGACTTTTCCATGCAGAATATGATCGCCCAAATCGTGGATATGGATCAGAAGGCAAGGGAAATGACGGCCAAGGCGCAGCAGAGCAAGATCGATTCCGAAGAGGAGATCAACCGCAAGCGCGAGGAGCTGCGCACGGAATACCTGACCCGCGCCCGCCAGCGGCTGGAGGCCAACAGAATGACCGAACGCGCCGCCGCCGAGGAGGCCTGGGAGGCCATCCGGCAGAAACACGCGGAAATTTCCAACCGTCTGGACGCGCAGTACGAGGAAAAGGGCGGGGAATGGGTGCGCTCCATCGTCAGCCGCGTGTTAGGAGCGTGACGCCATGCTGTCCACACTCGCTTCCAATGCGATACTGTCCAAGGCGCGCGCCATGTACGGCAAGCGGCTGACCGAAAAGGAGTATAAGGACCTGCTCCACTGTAAAACGGTCGGCGAAATTGCCGCTTATCTCAAGCAGCGAACGGCCTACGGACCGATTCTGACCGGCGTCAACGAAAAAGAGGTGCACCGCGGTCAGCTCGAGGCGCTGCTTCACAAAAAACTGTTCTACGATTTTGCCGCGCTGTGCCGGTATGAGATCACCGTCGGAGAGCATTTTGCGGATTATCTGCTCGCACGAAGCGAGATTGACCAGATTCTGCACAGTCTGATGCTGCTGATGGGCGGCCGTTCGAGTGATTATCTGTTCAGTATGCCGCTGTTTCTGGACGCTCACACCCATATCAATCTGACGGCGCTCTCCCAAACAAAGAGCTATGACGACTTTCTATCGGCCCTCTCGGGCACGCCCTATCAGAGCCTGCTGTCCCCCTTCCGGCCCAAGCCGGGCAAACCGCTCGACATGGCGGCGATTGAAAATGCGCTGTCCGGCTTTCTTTACAACAGGGTCTTTGAGACCGTAAGGAAGCACAGCCGCGGGAAGGCGCGCGAGGAACTTCTTTATCTCTTCCAGACCTATATCGACTTCAGCAATTACGCCCGCATCATCCGCATGAAAAAATACTACTCCATGGAGTCCGACGTCATCCGCTCCCTGCTGCTGCCTCACGGCAGCCTGACGCCGCGCCAGCTCGACGCCATGCTCTCCGCCAAAACGGTCGCCGAGGTCAAGGCGGCCATGCGCGCCACCTCGCCCGGCAAGCGGATGCGGAAGCTCGAATACCGGGAGATAGACGAGGTTCCCCTGCGCGTCCGCCTCATCAACAGCAAGCATCTTATCCGTTTTTCGGTTCATCCTCCCGTCGTCATGCTCGCCTACATCTTCTTGGCGGAAAACGAGCTGTACAATATTACAAACATCATAGAGGGCATTCGCTATCAGCTCCCGGAGGAGGAGATTGTCGACATGCTCATCTATTCCAAAAAAGGAAAGGGGTGATGAGATTGTGGCTGTTTTAAAGGTCAAGGTCGCCAGCATTATCGGCATGATGGATCAGCTGGACAATGTCATCCGCGTTTGCGGGCAGTCGGGCTGTTTTCATCCCGACGACGCGCTCTCCTTTTATTCCGACACGCACAACTTCACGCCGATTGCCGAGGAGAATCCGTACGCGCCCTCTCTTCAGCTGCTGAAGGACACCGTGGCCGCCGGCTCGGTCCATCTCAGGCTGGTCGATACCTCCGGACTCACATTCTCCGACGATCAACTCTCCGACTATGTGAATCGTCTTGCCGGCACGCTCGGCGCCCTGCAAAGCAACCAGGCCGCGATCCGTCAGGAAATGGAGGATCTCTCCAAGGCGGTTGTGGAGGTCAGCCACTTTTTGGGGCTTGAGCTCGACCTGGAGGAAATCTTCGCCTGCCAATACATCAAGGTCCGCTTTGGCCGGCTGCCCAAGGAGAGCTTCCACAAGCTGAATTCCTACAACGACAATCCCTATATCCTCTTCTTCCCCTGCACCGAGGACAAAACCCATTACTGGGGTGTCTACTTCTCGCCCATCGAATACGTCGACGAGGTCGACCGCATCTTCTCCTCCCTCTATTTTGAACGGCTGCGCATTTCGGCCACCGATTCCACGCCGGAGGACCGCCTGAAGGCGCTGCAGGGAGAAATTGAGGCGCACAAAAAGGCGCTGGTCGAAGTCGAGCAGCAGATTTCCGACTTCTGGAAGGCGGAGGAAACCAAGTGCATGCAGGTGTATTCCCGCTTAGAGGAGCTGAACACCTACTTCGGCATCCGCAAATACGCCTCCAAATACAATGAAAGCTTCATCCTGACCGGCTGGATTCCCGAGGAGGATGAAAAGCGCTTCCAGGCGGAGCTGGACAAAATTGCCGGCATTGAGTATTCCATCGAGACCAACGACGAACCCCAGCACACGCCGCCGGTCAAGCTCAAAAACAAGCGGATTTTCCGGCCGTTTGAATATTATGTGGACATGTACGGTCTCCCCTCCTACGGCGAGGTCGACCCGACCCCCGTCGTCGCCATCACCTACACCATCCTCTACGGCATCATGTTCGGCGACCTGGGGCAGGGGCTCATCCTCTCGCTCGTGGGCTATCTTATGTGGCGCATGAAGAAGATGGAGCTCGGCAAGATTCTCATCCGCTGCGGCTTCTCCGCCGCCTTCTTCGGCCTGGTCTTCGGCTCGGTCTTCGGCTTTGAGCATGCGCTCGACCCGCTCTACCG
>CABSLJ010000253.1 GCA_902478455.1 uncultured Oscillospiraceae bacterium
GCTCCAACAACTTTCCGATGCGCCCTCTTCACTGGCTCTCTCCTCGTGAGGCTCTGAATGCTTTCTCTGTCCAATATCTTTGACAATCCTACAAAGGGGAAATCCGCTCGTCCTGCATGCCATTTGTTTATTATAGCAGAGTCCCCGTCTTTCTTCAACAAAATTCCTCTCAGAGAACGCCCGGTCCCCTCACGCGCCAGAAAACAGCAAGCCGCCATGCTGTTTCCCGGTCCGATCTTCATTCATCGGCCGACTGCCATGCAAAACCGCCGAAGCCACAGAAAAGATTGAAAAAAGCGTAGAAATGGGATAGAATAAGTATACCAACTGAAAGAATTCCGGCGACCGGAAGCGCCTTAGACAGGGACTGTATTCTGCTTTTTTCTTCATCAATCGGCAGGTCAAACGTCGCTTCCGCGATTGGGACAAGGAGAGATTCGTCAATGACCGATCATACCGCCACCATGGCGCGGCTGAAAAATTACATCCAGGATTTTTCGGATGCGCGGGGCTGGCGCAAGGATCAAAACGCCAAAGACCTTGCGATGGCTCTGACTGTGGAAGCGGCCGAGCTGGCCGAAATATTCATGTGGCTGCATTCAGACGAGGCGGACAGCGTCCGGGAGAATGCCGGGGAATTTGAGCATCTGAGGGAAGAACTTGCGGATGTGTTTTGGTACCTCTGCAGGATCTGTGAGCATTTTGACATCGATCTCGCCACGGCCGTGGAAGAAAAGGCGGTCAAGAACGCCCGGAAATACCCTCCGCTCTGAACGGACATACCGCAGGCCTTTTTCCGTCCGGTCATGCCGGATGTGCAAACAAAAGCCTGTGATTTTCTCTCTGCGCATCAGACGGCGCCCCGATGGTTTGTTTCCGGGCGGTCTGCAATAAAGCAATAGGATGATGGAAACTTATGATCAGACTGTATGAAAGCTTGAAAAGGTACCGGAAGCATGTCCTTTTCCTGTGCGATCTGGTCTTATGGAACGTCGCCTTCTATCTTTCCTATGCGATCATCCGCAGCAGCTTGTCCCTTCGCGGCCATGAGCAGCAGTTTGTGCCCTGTCTTTTGGCGCTGAACCTCTGTTTCTCCGTGATCTGCCTGCTCTTCAAGCTGTATGATAATATCTGGAGATATGCGGACATTGAGGATTTTGTCTACGCCGGCATCGCCTGCATCTGTTCCAACTTTGCTTTTTTCGTCGTAACGCTGATGATGAAGGTCAATCTGGGGTTCCGCATCTATGTGCTGATGACGCTCCTGTCCTCCTTCCTGCTGCTTTTGTTTCGTTTTGTCTACCGACTCAACAAGATTTTGGAAAAACGGACCTTCGGTGAAGGGTCCTATCGCCGTATGCTCATCGTCGGCGGAGGAGAGGCGGCCGTCTCGATTCTGAGAGAAATCTCCAAATCGGCGGAAAATGAATATCTGCCCATCTGCATCGTGGACGACGACCGGGAAAAAATCGGCCGGCGCATTTCGGGCGTTAAGGTGCAGGGCTCCACCTATGAAATTCCCGAAATCTGTGAAAAATTCGACATCGAGGTCATTCTCTTTTCCATCTACTCCATCTCCCCCGAGGACAAAAAACGCATTCTGGACATCTGCGCCAAAACCAATGTGGAGGTGCGCATCGTCCCAAGCATTTACGATCTGGTCACGGCCAATCTCTCCATGGAGAAAAAAATCCGCCGGGTCGAGGTGGAAGACCTGCTCGGACGGGAACCTGTCGTATTCGACACCCGGAAATACGGAAAATATCTGCACAACCAGACCGTACTGGTCACGGGCGGCGGCGGTTCCATCGGCTCCGAGCTTTGTCGGCAGATCGCCGAGCTTGCCCCGAAAAACCTGATCATTCTCGATATCTATGAGAACAACGCCTACAACATTCAGCAGGAGCTCAGGCGCACCCACGGGGACTGCCTGAATTTCGAGGTGCAGATCGCTTCCGTGCGCGACCGGGACAAGCTCGACCTGCTCTTTGCCGAAAAACACATCGACGTCGTTTTCCACGCGGCGGCTCACAAGCATGTCCCCCTGATGGAGGCCAATCCGGAGGAAGCCGTCAAAAACAATGTCTTCGGCACGCTCAACCTCATTCAGCTGGCCGACCGGTATCACGTCAAAAAATTTGTCCAGATCTCCACGGACAAGGCGGTCAATCCGACCAACGTCATGGGGGCGACCAAGCGCATCTGCGAGATGCTGGTGCAAAGCATGGACAAACAAAGCGCCACCGAGTTCGCCACCGTGCGCTTCGGCAACGTGCTCGGCTCCAACGGCTCGGTCATTCCGCTGTTCCAGCAGCAGATCAAAAACGGAGGTCCCGTCACCGTTACCCATCCGGACATCATCCGTTACTTTATGACCATCCCCGAGGCCGTCTCTCTGGTGCTGACGGCAGGCGGACTCGCCGCCGGCGGAGAAATCTTTATTCTCGACATGGGCGAACCGGTCAAAATCAAGGACCTGGCGGAAAATCTCATCCGCCTTTCCGGCTTCGTGCCCGGAAAGGACATCCAGATCGAATACACCGGCCTGCGTCCGGGAGAGAAGCTCTATGAAGAGCTTCTCATGGACGAGGAAGGGCTCAAAAGCACCGAAAACAAAAAAATCCACATCGGCAAACCGATTGATCTGGACGCCGACCGGCTCAGCGAGGAGCTGCGCACACTGTACGAGGACGCCGAGCACAACGACAAGGAAAAGGTCGTCGCCATGCTGGCGAAAATCGTGCCGACCTACAAAAGAACGACCAATGGACACGACGCCTTCTGCGGGAAGTAGACCTTTAGACGGCCCTGTCTTTATACGAAAAACCAGCGCAGTCGAGCGCTGGTTTTTCCTTTTCCGGCTCAGCCGCTCCTTGCGGGCGGTCCTGAGCGCTTATTCTGTTCTTTGCCTCGCCGTGATGGACGGTCCACAGACAGCTTCAAATGATTTCCAGGGCGTCCTTGTCCGGCAAAACCGGGAAAGGGGCGTGCGGCAGCGTCTGATACCAGAAGGC
>CABSLJ010000254.1 GCA_902478455.1 uncultured Oscillospiraceae bacterium
CTATAACCTATGGGGCCTTATCCTTCATCCTTTTTATTTACCTGTCCAACATCTATTGTACTCCTACACATGCAGGACGAGCGGATTTCCCCTTCCGCTTGTGATAGCCGGATTTTGTGTTATAATATAACCTTACGTGAAGCGCCGCCAAAACTGCCTTTGAGCGTGAGAACATCGACCGCACCGTCGGTCAAGACATGTAAAAAACGATTGCGGAGGGGAAACGCCGGATGGAAATAGAAAAAATATTGTGCATGCGATGCCGCCGCTCAAAGGAGAGATCGCTGTTTCGTACCGGCAAATGATAGACAAGGAGACTGACAAACATGGCAAAAGTAACATTGATCGCATATACGCCCTCGCCGGAAAAGACGGTCGCCGCGGCGGCCAAGCTCTGCTATTCGCCCGTCTCTATTGATGAAATCCGGGACGGGTTGACCATTGAGAAAACCAACGCCTTTGTGGATATGCTCACCGAGCTCGGGCACGAAAGTCCCATTGAGCACGCGAGCTTCACCTTTGGCATCGAAGGGGTTTCTCGTTCCTTCCTGGCGCAGATTACGCGCCACCGGATCGCTTCCTACAGCGTTCAGAGCCAGCGGTATGTCCGTGAAAAGATGTTTGAATACGTCGTCCCGCCGGAGATCGCCGACCTCCCCGAAGCCAGAGAAGCGTTTCAGCGCGCCATGCAGGAGGATCAGGAGCATTATGACCGTCTGTCCCGCCTGCTCAAGGAAAAGCACAAGGCGGCCTTCCTGGCGCAGGGCAAGGACGAAAAAACCGCCGACCGCCTGGCGGAGAAAAAAGCCATTGAGGACGCCCGCTTTGTTCTGCCCAATGCCTGCGCGACCAAGATGATCTGTACCATGAACGCGCGCAGCCTTTTGAACTTTTTCAGCCACCGCTGCTGCAACCGCGCCCAGTGGGAAATCCGGGAAGTGGCCGTCGAAATGCTGCGCCTCGTCCTCGCCGTCGCGCCCGGTCTCTTTAAAAATGCGGGACCCGCCTGCCTGAGCGGCCCCTGCCCGGAGGGAAAAATGACCTGCGGTAAAATCAATGAGGTGCGCGCCCTCTTCGCGGGCATCAGGGAGAATATCGAATGAGCGGTCGGGGAAAATTGATCGTTATAGAAGGGCTTGACGGAAGCGGAAAGGCAACCCAGACGTCGTTGCTTTCCGAAAGGCTCGCAGAGGTCGGCGCGGCCTTTCGTCATGTTTCCTTTCCCGATTACAAGGAGCCCTCGAGCGCGCTGGTCAAAATGTATCTTCACGCGGAATTTGGAGAAGCGCCGGAGGACGTCAACGCCTACGCCGCCTCCTCGTTCTACGCGGTTGACCGCTATGCGAGCTTTAAAAAGCATTGGGAGGGCGACTATCTGGCCGGAAAGCTCATCCTGGCCGACCGTTACGCCACTTCCAACGCCATCTATCAGATGGTCAAGCTTCCTGCGGCGGAGTGGGATAATTACCTTTCCTGGTTGGAAGAATACGAATACCGCAAGCTGCTGCTGCCGCCGCCCGACCTGGTGCTTTATCTCGACATGCCGCCGGAGCTCTCTCAAAAGCTATTGAGCGGCCGGTACGGCGGGGACGAGAGCCCAAAAGATCTGCATGAGAAAAACACAGCCTTTTTAATGCGCTGCCGAAAGGCCGCCGTCTATTCCGCCGAACGCCTCCGCTGGAAGGTGATCGACTGTGCGCAGGGGGATGCGCCGCGCCCGGTTGGGGACATCGCGGAGGAGATATGGAGGACTGTCAGGGAGGTTATCGGTTAATTTATGCTGGAATTTCGTTTGCCTGAGCTGGAGGACCGCGCATGGCTGAAACCCGTGCTGGAGCGGTCAGGTCACATTGGCTCAGAGTATGCTTTTGGAACCATGTACATCTGGAGAGGGGCCTATCACAGCAAGGTCTGCCGCGTGGGGGACGCCGTTTTCCGCAGCTACGGCAAGGAAGCGCTCGCCTATGCCCTTCCTCTGGGCGGAGACCTCCGGACGAACGTGGAAATCATGATGGCGGACGCCTCCGAACGCGGTCGGGATTTCCGCATGACCGGACTTTCGCAGGCGGGCGTCCAGGCGCTGGAACAGGCCATGCCGGGGCGGTTTACCTTTGTGTCCGACAGGGACGCCGCCGATTATATTTATCTGTCGGAGGACCTCATTCAGCTCGCCGGGAAAAAATACCACGGCAAGCGCAACCATATTTCCAAATTTGAACGCCTGTACCAATGGACCTACGAGGACCTTTCGCCGCAGAATATGGACGAGTGCATGGCGCTCGCCAGGGAATGGTGCAAACAATACGGCTGCAGCAAAGAAAACGGGCTCGACAAGGAGTCCTGCGCCCTGCGCGTCACCTTCGACCAGTTCGGGGAGCTCGGCTTCATCGGCGGTATGCTGCGTGTGGACGGCAAACCGGTCGCCTTTACCATCGGCGAGCAGATCAATGGCGAGGCCTTCGTCGTCCACTTTGAGAAGGCGCTCGGGGATTACACCGGAGCCTATACCATGATCAACCGGGAGTTTTGCCGCCGCCGGCTGGGCGCCTACCGCTACATCAACCGCGAAGAAGATATGGGACTTGAGGGCCTGCGCAAGGCCAAGCTGTCCTACTATCCCGCGATTCTGCTGGAAAAATACATCGCGAGGCCGGTGCAATGAACATCGGAATCGCCGCAAGAGAGGATCAGGCGGCGCTGCGCGCGCTGTGGCTCCAAAGCTTTGACGATACCGAAGAGGCGGTCGACGCCTTCTTTGCCCGCCGTTTCCGCCCGGAGGATTGCCTCGTCTGCAAAAAGGGAGGAGAAGTGCTGTCGGCGCTATATCTGCTGCCCTCAGCCCTGCTGCACGCGGGCGGGGCGCTTCCCGCCCATTACATCTACGCTGCGGCCACCCGCCCGGACCAACGGGGACGGGGACTGATGGGGCGTCTGCTCGGACTGGCGGCCGAGGTTGGCCCAACCCGCGGGGAACATTTCTCCTTTTTAC
>CABSLJ010000255.1 GCA_902478455.1 uncultured Oscillospiraceae bacterium
GGCCATTTCAGAGGAGTCGACCTCGTGGTAGGAACCGTCGTACAGCGTGACCTTGACGTCGACAACGTTGTACCCGGCAAGCACGCCCGAAAGCATGGCCCCCTGGATACCCTGATCGACAGCGGGGATATATTCCTTCGGAATCACGCCGCCGACGATGGCGTTGACGAACTCGTAGCCCTTGGTCTCGTTGGGCTCGATGCGAATCTTGACATGTCCGTACTGGCCGCGGCCACCGGACTGTCTGGCGTATTTCTGGTCGACCTCGGCAGTCTTGCGGATGGTCTCCTTGTAGGCGACCTGCGGCTTGCCGACGTTGGCCTCCACCTTGAACTCGCGCAGCAGACGGTCGACAATGATCTCCAGATGGAGCTCGCCCATACCGGCGATGATGGTCTGTCCCGTCTCCTCATCGGTGTACGCCTTGAAGGTGGGGTCTTCCTCGGCGAGCTTCGCCAGGGCGATGCCCATCTTCTCCTGACCGGCCTTGGTCTTGGGCTCGATGGCCACGCGGATAACCGGCTCCGGGAACTCCATCGACTCGAGGATAACCGGGTCCTTTTCGGTGCAGAGGGTGTCGCCGGTGGTGGTGTTTTTCAGGCCCACCGCGGCGGCGATGTCGCCCGCATAGACGGTTTCGATATCCTGACGATGGTTGGCGTGCATTTGGAGGATGCGGCCGATGCGCTCGTTGTTGTCCTTGGTGGAATTGTATACGGTGGAGCCGGCGTTGACCGTGCCCGAGTAAACGCGGAAGAAGCACAGCTTGCCGACGAAGGGATCGGTGGCAATCTTAAAGGCCAGCGCGGCGAAGGGCTCGTCGTCGGACGAATGACGGACGACCTCCTCCTCGGTCTCGGGATTGACGCCGCGGATGGCGGGGACGTCGGTCGGGGCGGGCATGTAGTCGACGATGGCGTCGAGCAGCTTCTGCACGCCCTTGTTGCGGTAGGAAGTACCGCAGACGACGGGCACCATGGTGTTGGCGATGGTGGACTTGCGGATGCAGGTCTTGATCTCCTGCTCGGTCAGTTCCTCGCCGCCCAGGTATTTCTCCAGCAGCTCGTCGTCCTGCTCGGCGACGTGGTCGAGCAGCTCGCCGTGGTACTTGGCCGCGAGTTCCTGCATGTCCTCGGGGATTTCCTCCACGCGGATATCCTTGCCCAGGTCGTCGTAGTAGACATATGCCTTCATCTCGACCAGGTCAATGATGCCCTTGAAGGTATCCTCGGCGCCAATCGGCAGCTGAATCGGCACGGCGTTGCACTTGAGCCGATCTCTCATCATCTGAACAACGCGGTAGAAGTCGGCGCCCATGATGTCCATCTTGTTGACGTAAGCCATGCGGGGCACGCCGTATTTATCGGCCTGGCGCCACACCGTTTCCGACTGCGGCTCCACGCCGCCCTTGGCGCACAGAACGGTGACCGAACCGTCGAGCACGCGCAGGGAGCGCTCCACTTCAACGGTGAAATCCACGTGGCCGGGGGTGTCGATGATATTGATGCGATGACCCTCCCAGAAGCAGGTGGTGGCGGCGGAGGTAATGGTGATGCCTCTTTCCTGCTCCTGCGCCATCCAGTCCATGGTGGCGGCGCCGTCGTGCGTTTCGCCAATTTTATGGTTTACGCCTGTATAAAACAGAATGCGTTCCGTGGTTGTTGTCTTACCGGCATCGATGTGGGCCATAATGCCGATGTTGCGCGTTAAATCAAGTGAAACCTGCCTGGGCATAGTGTCCTCCTTAAATAGTTGGGATGAAATGCGGCAAACAAGCTTGGCATTTCATCCCGCTGTCTTGCTTGCAGCTAATTTGTTAAAAAGATGGGCGGTCTTTTCACAATGGAAAGACTACCATCTGTAATGAGCAAACGCCTTGTTGGCCTCCGCCATCTTATGCGTGTCGTCACGCTTCTTGGCGGCGCCGCCAGCACCGTTGACAGCATCAAGGATTTCTCCTGCCAGTCTTTCCTTCATGGTCTTTTCGTTTCTGAGTCTCGAATAATTGGCCATCCATCTCAGTCCCAGGGTCTGCTTCCGCTCGGGGCGGACTTCCATCGGAACCTGATAGGTGGCGCCGCCGACACGGCGGGCCTTGACCTCGAGAACCGGCATCACGTTTTCCATGGCCTGCTCGAACACCTCGAGCGGGTCTTTGCCGGATTTGTCACGAACGATGTCGAACGCGCCGTAGACGATCTTCTGGGCAACGCCCTTCTTGCCGTCGTACATGATGTTGTTGATCAGTCTCGTGACCAGCTTGGAATTGTAAATCGGATCGGGCAAAACGTCACGTTTTGCGATTGAGCCTCTTCTTGGCACTTCGCTTCCCTCCTTCACAAAAATGATATCACAGGTACTCGAAAGCGACAAACTCCCGTGGGCCAACACAGAGGCGCTCTATAAAAAACGCATCTGCATTGTTGTTTTGCAAGTATGCAGCAGCCGTTAGGTTCTGTCTTTGGGGGTTACAGGGGATTACTTCTTGGCGGCGCCTGCCTTCGGGCGCTTGGCGCCGTACTTGGAACGGGCCTGCATGCGCTTGGCAACGCCCTGCGCGTCAAGGGTTCCGCGGATGATGTGGTAACGCACACCAGGGAGATCCTTAACACGGCCGCCGCGAATCAGCACCACGCTGTGCTCCTGCAGATTGTGGCCGATGCCCGGAATGTAGGCGCTGACTTCAATCCCGTTGGAAAGCCTGACTCTGGCGATTTTACGAAGGGCTGAGTTCGGCTTCTTGGGGGTCGAGGTTTTGACCGCCGTGCAGACGCCGCGCTTTTGGGGGGAATCCTGATCAATCGCTACGCGCTTCTTGGAGTTCCATCCCTTCAGCAGAGCCGGGGCCTTCGCCTTTGCCTCAGCAACTTCCCTGCCTTTGCGGACCAGCTGATTAAAGGTTGGCATATGACCTGTCTCTTATACACATCTCCGAGCCCACGAGACCGTACTAGATCTC
>CABSLJ010000256.1 GCA_902478455.1 uncultured Oscillospiraceae bacterium
CTATAACCTATGGGGCCTTATCCTTCATCCTTTTTATTTACCTGTCCAACATCTATTGTACTCCTACACATTAAGGAAAACGAGCTTCCCTACCGGTATCAAAACCATGTGGAGGCCAGCCTGCGCGACGCGCTCAAGCAAGGGCCGCTGGGCTGGGAGGTCACCGATGCAAAATTCACCCTGATCGGCGGGGAACACCATCCTGTGCACACCCATCCGCTCGATTTCTTTGTAGCCACGCCGGTCGCCGTACAGCAGGCCCTCGTCAACAGCGGAACCACCCTGCTCGAGCCAATGGTCAGGGTTTCGCTCTCGGCCGAGGAGGGCTTCTTGGGCAGGGTCATCCGCGATATTCTCCAGATGCGCGGGAGCTTTGACACGCCTCTCATCCGGCACGGACAGTTCACGCTGGAGGCGGTTCTGCCGGTGGCCACCTCGCTCGATTATCCCATCGCCTTCCGTTCGATGACTTCCGGCAAGGGAACCTATTCATCGGCGTTTTTCGGGTATCAGACCTGCCCGCCGGAGCTGGGAAAAACCGCGCCCCGGCGCGGCGTGAATCCTCTGGACCGCGCCAAGTGGATTCTCTACGCCAGAAGCGCGATGCAATAAGCGGCGCATCTTCCGGCTGCCGCCGGGCCGGCTTCCCAGATTCGCCGGCGCATCAAGGGAAATCCGCCGCTTTCATCCTATACCGCTTTTTCATCATATTCATATTGAGAGGAAGAATTCCAATGGAACAATTAAGACAGGCAAAAGGCTTTATTTGCGATATGGACGGCGTCATCTACCACGGCAATCAGATTCTGCCCGGCGTAAAGGAATTTGTGGCGTGGCTGTATCAGGAAAACAAGCAGTTTCTTTTTCTGACCAACAACAGCGGCAAAACGCCGCGCGAGCTCCAGGAGAAGCTCGGCAGAATGGGGCTGGAGGTGGACGAACGCCATTTCTATACGAGCGCCCTGGCCACCGCGGAATTTATCTCCAGGCAAAAGCCCGGCGCCCACGCCTTTGTGATCGGCGAACCGGGGCTTTACAACGCCCTTTACGAAAAGGGGATCACCCTTGACGACACCGCCCCCGACTACGTGGTGATCGGTGAATCCTCCAGCTACAATTATGACAACATCTGCAAGGCCGTGCATCACGTGCAGAACGGCGCCCGGTTGATCGGCACCAACTACGACCTGACCGGGCCCACCGAGCAGGGCATCATGCCCGCCTGCCGGGCCTTCGTCAAGCCGATTGAGCTGGTGACGGGCAACGAGGCCTATTACATTGGCAAGCCGAATCCGCTGATGATGCGCACCGGGCTGAACATGCTCGGCGTGCACTCGCGTGAAACGGTCATGATCGGCGACCGCATGGACACCGACATCGTGGCCGGCATTGAGACCGGCCTGGATACGGTGCTGGTGCTGTCCGGCGTATCCACAAGGGAAACGGTGGCCACCTTCCCCTACCGGCCACGCCTGATCCTAAGCGGTGTGGGGGACATCCCGCCCCTCTCATGAAACGGCGTATGCCGCCGGAAAAGCCGAAAAATCACCCCCGCCTGTTCCCGATTTGGGGAACGGGCGGGGGCTTGCTTTGCGTTTTACGGTTGCGCGCATCAATACAGGCTCTTGTAGGCGCTGCTCAGAAGCGCGCCGCTTGTGTCGTGCGAAAGTTCCCACGCGCCGATCCCTGCAAGGCCCATCGACCGTGCCAGCGACGCTTTAGCGGCGATGGACTGCGGGTCCTCATAAGTGATAAAGGTATTATTTCCATACAGATAGGGAACCTGCGCCCTCTGATGCCAGAGTCTGGCAAAGGCCGGCTGACCCAGATAGGAACTTCGGATACTGTCGTAGCTGATGGATTTCGCCGAGCTGAAGGCGCTGTACAGTCCGTTGTTCTGAGCGCTTACCCCCTGGTAGATGTAGCCGTAAAAGGGCATGCCCAGCACCAGCTTGTTGGCCGGGACTCCACGGCTTAAATAGGCCGAGATGCCGTCATACACGCTGTTTTTGTACTGTGGAGAATTCTCGGCGGGCTGGTAGAGGGGAGCGCTCAGGTCGGAATAGCTGTCCCAAGGGCCGTGAATGTCATAGGTCATCACAAAGATATGGTCTACCAGGGCGGCCACCTTAGCCGGCTCGATCTTGGAAAGATAGCTGCTGTTGGCGGCGCCTGCAATGGTCAGATAATACTTGCGGCCGTCCGCCCATCCCTGGGCATCCAATTTTTCCCGGATGGCCTTGAGCAGGAGGGTGAAGTTTTCTCTGTCCTGCGGGCGGTTGGTGTTGCCCGCAAGTCCCCCGGAAACAGGATATTCCCAGTCCAGATCGACGCCGTCAAAGCCGTGCTCCAGAATAAAATCGACACAGCTCTGCGCAAACGCCTCTCTGCGCGCACTGGTGGAGGCGACGTCGGAAAAATAGGTGGAATAATCCCAGCCGCCCACCGAAATCAGCGTGGTCAGCCCTTTGTGGCTTTGCTTGAGCTTGCGGATCGCGGCAAAATTGTTGCGGTCGTTGACCGGGTCGGCCAGCGCGATTGCATTGGTCACGGGGTCGATCTTGGCAAAGGCGTAATTGAGATGGGTCAGCTGCCCCGCCGGAATGCGGCTGGGCGTGTATCCTTTGTAGGACGACCAGCCGGCGTAGTACCCCGCTACGATTTTTCCCGATGGGGCGGGAACAGGCGCGGGAGAGGGATTGGGGGCCGGCGCCACGTCCGGCGTACCGCCGCCGGACCCGCCCGCTGCGCCCGAAGAGCTCCCTCCGGAATGGTCCGGCGAGGGCTTGGAGGGCGTTGTCCCTCCGCTCGACGAATCTGAAGACCCGCCGGACGAGGGCGGACTGGAGGAACTTCCGGCAGAGGATACGCCGGAGGAAGCTCCCGACGAGACATCACTCGGCTTGGAGGCTGTCTCTTATACACATCTGACGCTGCCGAC
>CABSLJ010000257.1 GCA_902478455.1 uncultured Oscillospiraceae bacterium
ATTTCCGTCCTTTCCGTCGCGCCAGATGTAATAGTCCCGCTTGGGATTGTCCCGGCTTTTACGGCTTTCTACAAACCAGGGATGCAGACAGGAGCTATGGTTGACCACGAGGTCGAGCACGATGCGCAGGCCGCGGCTGTGCGCCTCGGAAAGCAGGCGGTCAAAGTCCTCCATGGAGCCGAAATCCTCGCCGATGGCCCGGTAGTCGGAGATGTCGTACCCGTTGTCAAAGCCGGGGGATTTGTAAAAGGGGGAAATCCACAGCACGTCCACCCCGAGTGCTTTCAGATAGTCCAGCCGAGAGGTGATGCCGTTTAAATCGCCGATGCCGTCCCCGTTGGAATCTTGAAAACTGCGGGGATAAATCTGGTAAACGACGCTTTTTTTCCACCAATCGCTCATAAACAGGCCTCCTCTTTGTCCAAAACAATCGTTGTCAGGGAATTTTCGGGCAGAATCATCCGCGCCGCCCCGCCGCCGATGCACAGCTCGACGTCCTGCCGGGCGCCGGGATTGGTCAGCATGGCGGCGAGCGTGCCGTCGGGATTGCAAAAGGCGGTATGGTAGAGGGAGGTGTCCCGCCCGGAATGGTCGTACAGCCCGCCGTGACTTCTGGTCTCCATGCGGACGCTCCCCCGCTGGAAGAAGCGTCCAAAGTGGGCGAAGGCGCGGTACTGCCCGCTTTTGGTCAGTGCGCCGGTCTGCGAATCAATTGTCAGAAGCCCCGCGCAGGAAAAAGGGCCGAGGTTGGGTCCGCCTGTTTCGTCGAGCAGCAGATTCCAGCCGGTCACCGAGCGGCAGCCGGCTTCCAGGGCCTCGGTAAAAATCCGGCCCCAGTAGCACCAGTCGTCCTCATAGCCCGCGCCCAGATTGGGCCCGCCCTCGGTCCAGTGGAGCTCAAGTGCGGGAAATTCCTCCAAAAGCTTTGCGGCCATGTCGCTCGTGCCCTCGTAATAGTGGAAGGCCACGCCGTCGGTCGCCTCCAGCACGCCGGGCTGACCGAGCTGCCAGCGGGGGCGGTTCCAGAGGATGTAATTGTGGTCTAGCAGCCAGATCTTGGCCGGAAGGCCCGCCTTGCGCAGGAGCGGTCTGAGGTAATCCCGCACGAGACGGAGCTCATGCTGGGGATGCAGGTAGCAGGCGGGCATGCGCCCGCACTGGTCGGTCTCGCTCTCGTTCTGGGGCGTCAGAGCGGAGATTTCCACCCCCTCTGCCCGCCACGCCTCCAAAAAACGGACATAGTACCGGGCGTAGACTTCGAGGCAGTCCTCCCGGAGCCAGCCTCCGTAAAGCTGCCCGCCGGTTTTCATCCAGGCGGGCGGACTCCACACGGAGGAAAAGACAAACAGTCCGGGGTTGATTTCCTTTGCCTCCCTGACCGCCGGGAGGGTGAGCTTTTGGTCCTGTTCAATGGAAAAATCCCGCAGGTCCCAGTCGTCGGGCGTGTCGTCGCAGGTATAGGCCTCGCAGTCGTAATCGCTCGCGCCGACCGATATCCGCGCAAGGCTCAGGCCGAGACCGCCGGGGCCGAATACGTCGGTCAGCAGCGCCCGCCGCGCGCTTTTCTCCATCCTGCCGAGCAGATGGCAGCTCGCCCCCGTCAGGGCGATGCCGAAGCCCAGCAGGGGCTGGAACTGGCGTCCGGGGAAAATTTCAACCGCCGGCAGACCGGGATGGCGGACTGCGGCGGAGAAGGCGACGCGGGCTTCCTCCAGAAAACGGCCGCCGGCCGTGGTGTAAATCCTTGCCATAGGGGTCTCCTTACGGTGCGGCGCGCTGCCTTAACCAAACACGCGGCGCATCTCTTCACAGTAGTGGGCGACGTTCGCAAACTTCGCGTCGGGGACGATCAGATGGTCGGGGCAGGGAATGTAGCCGCCCAGCTCCACGAGGGGGCGCAGCCGTTCGACCTCGGCGTCGACCTCGGCGTAGCTCTGGGCGAAGACCGCCTTGTTCATGCCTCCCACGCCGCGCACCGCCTTGCCGTACTTTTCACGCAGCTTTTTGATGTCGGCTTTCCAGTTGCTGTACTCAATGGGGAACATGACGTCGATGCCGTTTTCAATCCAGGTGGGGACGAGCATGTCGATCTGTCCGTCGCAGTCGACCGAGAGAATGTCCACTCCATGGGAGCGCAGCAGGTCGGCGACTCTGCGATAGTGAGGGCCGGCCAGCTCGTCGAAAATCTGGGGGCTGATGAGAGGGCCGTTGTTGTAGCACATATCCTCCCAAAAATGGCCGTAATCGAATTTTGGTCCGAGTTCGAGCACGGTTTTGATGCACTGATAGCTCATCTCGGCGGCGGTGTCCACAATCTCGCGGAAGAGGTCCTCGTCGTCCACCCAGAGGTAGGCGAGGTTTTCAAGGCCCAGCCAGTTGCGCACGTCGCCGATCATGCTGCAGCAGTAGACCCCCTTGGGAATCTCCCGGCCGGCATCGTCCAGAAAAGGGAGGTAATTCTCCGGATGGATGCGCGCGAGGTCAAATTGCAGCCGGAGGCGGTAGTGTTCCTCAAAGCTCTTCCGGTCGGTGAGGGTGTGGCCGGTCTCGGTCGGGATGGACACCACGCCTTCCTTGACCATGACGATGGCGCCGTCGGCGTTGCGGATGGTTTTGCGGCCGTCGGGGAAGGTTTCCAGCACCTCCTCCTCAAAGGGAGGGAAGAGTCCGGCGCCGCAGTTGATGGTCGGCTGCCAGTTGAAGTCAAACCCCAGACGGTTTTTGATGTCCTCCCTGGCGGCGACCGAGTCCTTCCAGGCCTCGCACTGCTCGGGCGTGATGTCGCCGTCGTCGCGCCAGCGTTCCAGCGTTTCCGGCCAAAAGCCGAAGTGGACGAGGGGCAGGCTGTCGAAATTCTGATACGCCATGATGGCTTTTACGTTCTCTCTTACTGTCATAACTGCTCCTTCCATTCG
>CABSLJ010000258.1 GCA_902478455.1 uncultured Oscillospiraceae bacterium
ATACTTGTACAACAAAAGATTTTGCGAAGCAAAATGTTTGAGTGTACAAAAAGCGTAACGTGCTTTTAACGCGAAGCAGCAAGGTTCCGGGGTACCCACTGGCAATCTTTGATTGCCATAGTGGGTCAGGTTCTTATTTTGGCGTGTCGACTTTATCGACACGCTCAAACCCCCGGCGCAGAATCCTGCGCCGGGGGTTATCCTTTATTGTACGCCTCCGGACAGGGAAGAAATCAGCTCGTCGATTTCTTTCATCACACGTCCGGCCGCTTCATAATCATTTTGTGAATTATACGTTTTGTACTGGCCGTACAGCTCGATCAGCCTGTTCAAATCCTCATCCGTACCCGGCTGTGTCGGCGGCGCAGGCGTTGTCGGGGGCTCCTGCGTGCCAGGAGGCGTCTGCTCCGCACTGCCAAAGATGACAGCGAGCGCTTCCCGGAGCGATGGCTGCATGGAAATCTTATCCCCATATGCCACAATGATGCGTTTGAGTTCAGGGAAGGAAGCCTCGTTATTGGTCGTCAGGTAAACCGGCTCGATATAAAGCAGGGAGTTTTTGATCGGCACCACCAGCATATTGCCCCGGATGACGGTACTCCCGCCCTGTCCCCAGAGCGTCATTTCGCTGGAGATCTGCGGGTCGTTGTCAATCCGGTTCTCGATCTGCAGCGTACCATAGGCCTTATCGTCGTTATTATACTGGAACTGGTAGACGATCATTTTCCCGTAGTTGGTGCTGTCAGAACCGACTGCCAGCCAGGCCGACAGGTAATCGCGGTTTTTGAGCGTAAACGGAAGGGTCAGGATCATCTGCTCCTCGCCGTCGGACAGGCCCTCGATCTGCATCATATTGTAATAGGCGGCGATGTCCTTGGTCGTGCTTTGATAATCCTTTTCCTTGGCCACTTCCCAAAGGTCCTGCTGGGAGTAGAACACGTTCACGTCCGTGATATGGTAGCGCCGGTACATCTGCGCCTGGATGTTAAACAGCTTCTCCGGATAGATGATATGCGAATTGATATCTTCCGGGATCGCCCCTTCTTCAAACATATTGGGATAAATCTTCCGGTAAGTCTGGGCGATGGGGTCGCTTTCATCCACAATGTAAAATTTCGGCGTGCCGTCGTAAGCGTCCAAAACTACTTTGATGCTGTTGCGCACATAGTTGATATCCGTACCGGTGATCTTCTGCGCATAGGGGAACGAATCCGCCATGGTATATGCGTCGATGATCCATTTCAGCCGCCCGGAATCGTCGATGACCAGATAGGGGTCGGAGTCGTACTGCAAAAACGGCGCGACCATTTTGACACGGTCTACAATATTCCGGTTGGGGAGGATACGGCTGTCGGAGGTGATTTGGTCGGAGATCAGCATTTTATAATCGCCGTAGAGAATGGAGAAAATCACCCTGTTGGCGAAGTTCAGCTCGATCCCGCCTTCCCCGGTGTAGCTGTAGCCTTCTTCCTCGGAATAGTCCAGCTCGCCCATCTTGGAGTTGACAATAACGTGGTCGTTCGTAATTTCCCCGTAGTAAATGCGCGGCTGGGTAATCTTCGGCATGCCCTCTTCCGTTACAATCGGGATATCGCGCACCGTGAAGCGGGGCTGGCCCTCGGTTGTCACCTGGTTGACCGGGTTCACCACAGCGCCGTAGCCGTGGGTGTATTTAAACACGTTGTTGACATAGGTATCCGTCGTCAGCGCCAACTTGTCCTTGTCCAGCTCACGCGCGGCAATGGAAACCATCGTGTTTTTGCCGTTGATCCGGTAAGGCACCATATCGGTGTCCACAAAGCTGTAGTAGGGTTTAATCGTCTGCAGCTTGTTGAGCGCCGTCTTGGTCGCCTCAAAGTCCGTGATGCGCACATTGTCGATGGTGCTCGCGTGCGTCTCGATGTCCGCGGCAGTCAGCGAATCGTCCAGTTCAAAGTCGCGCGACTCAATCTGGTCAAGGCCATAAGCCTTGCGGGTCATTTCAATGTTATAGGCCATGTACTCCGACTGCACGCCAAGTTCGTTCGGCGCAACCACCAGGGCGCCCAGCGCGGCGTCCGCGCCAGCTGCAATCAGGAATGCCGCCGGAAGGACGGCAACCGTAATGACGGCGAATTTGTATTTGCGCCGCAGTAAGAACACGATCGTGAAAACAAGCACCGCCAAAAACAAATACGGCATGATGCTGTAAAAGAGCGCCCAGACCTTGACGTCCGTATATCCCGCCCCTGCCAGATCGCTGAAAGAGTTAAACAGCAGGCCCTCTTTCTGGAATTTATAGGAGAGCGCCATCAAAATGCCCCACACCGCAATATTGATGAAATTGTGCAGGAAAACTTTGCGGTTGCGCAGAGCCGGACGAATATTGGACGGCTTTGCGTCCGCCTCAAAGAAGAAATAGACCGCCAGCGTGTACACTGTGATGAAGCCTACAATACCCGTCAGGGACTTGACCAGCGCCATCAAAAACGGCCGGGAAAACATATAGTAGCCAATATCCTGGTCAAACAGCGGGTCCTCAATGTGGAACTGGGACGCATTGGCAAACAGCAGGTATTGGGAATAGATGCCGTCGCGTACCATAGACGAGCCTACAAAGGCGATCACTGCGGAAAACAGGATCCAGATCCACTGGCGCTTCAAAACATACCAGTCCGGATGGCGTGAGAGGATCACCTTTTTCAAAAACAGGTTCGTGATGTAGAACATCAGGAAAATGAGGAAGAGGCTTGCTCCCTGGGACAGGATCTTAACATTGAAATTGATCCAGAAATTCGAGGTGAACTGCTCACCGATCTCCTTGATCTGAATGTATTCCACAAAGAGGGAAACCGCATAGCCCCCTACCATGAGAAGCAGCAGGAC
>CABSLJ010000259.1 GCA_902478455.1 uncultured Oscillospiraceae bacterium
ATTCGGTCCCAAGGGTTCGGCTGTTCGCCGATTAAAGTGGTACGCGAGCTGGGTTCAGAACGTCGTGAGACAGTTCGGTCCCTATCTGTCGTGGGCGCAGGATATTTGAGGAGCTCTGTCCTTAGTACGAGAGGACCGGGATGGACGCACCGCTGGTGCACCAGTTGTCACGCCAGTGGCACAGCTGGGCAGCTAAGTGCGGATCGGATAAACGCTGAAAGCATCTAAGCGTGAAGCCGGCTCCAAGATGAGATATCCCATAGCGAAAGCTAGTAAGACCCCTTGAAGACTACAAGGTTGATAGGCTGCGTGTGTAAGCATGGCGACATGTTTAGCTTGGCAGTACTAATAGGTCGAGGGCTTGACCATATTTTATGGTTTGGTTCCTTCTCTCCGCTCTTCTGTGTCTCTTTATTCAGTTTTTAGGGTGTTGTCCCAAGCAGAAACACAAATGTGTTTCTGCTTTTTGTTTTTTCTTTTCTTAGTTTAATTCTGTGTTGATGAATCGCGGCAGGAAAAGTGCACCATAACTCTCGCAAGGGTTTCCCTCAGAAAGCTTGTTTTGATGTCCGATCGCTCTGATTCCTTGCTGAATCAAAGCGCCTTTATGTGTGTTTCAATTTGTGACGCTTGTTTGTTCGCAATAAGTTTACAAATCAGCCTTCTTGACTTTTTCCAGCGTTTGTATTATGATGATGCTACATCCCATGAGGGAGTAGTTCACACGCGGGCTTCCGCGCGGGTATTGTCAACAGCATGATCGTTTTGATCTGGCATACCTTAGAGAACAAGACTCATGTACAGCTGTTTAGGCTGTGCATGAGTCTTTTTTCATATTCTGGGCATTAATATTGTATAAAGGAAGGGATAGAAACATCATGAAGCATTACCTGGAAGATGTCACATCTGTTTTCTCCGAGGTGGAAAGCACCGAACAAGGTCTTTCTGCTGAGGAAGCCGGCCGACGGCTGGAGCGAAACGGACGCAACAAGCTGGAAGAGGGCAAGAAAGACTCTTTGCTCAAGCGTTTTCTGAAACAGCTTGCCGACCCGATGATTCTGATCCTCATAGCCGCCGCGGCCGTTTCGGCCGTCACCTCCGCCTATGCGGGGGAATCCTTTGCCGATGTGTTCATTATCCTCTTCGTGGTTATTGTGAACGCGGTGCTGGGCGTCTATCAGGAGAGCAAGGCGGAAAAGGCGATTGAAGCGCTGGGAGAGATGACGGCTGCGACCTCAAAGGCGCTGCGCGGCGGAGAGATCGCCCACATCAAAAGTGAAGAGCTTGTATTGGGCGACGTCATTCTTCTGGAAGCGGGAGACGCCGTTCCGGCCGATGTGCGCATCATCGAGAGCGCCAGCCTGAGGATAGAGGAGGCGGCGCTCACGGGAGAATCGGTTCCTGTGGAAAAAACGGCCGACTCCCTCGGCGGAAAGGGCAGCGGGAAGATTCCCCTCGGCGACCGCAAAAACATGGGATATATGGGCTCTACCGTGGTGTATGGCCGCGGCCGCGCTGTGGTGGTCGCCACTGGTATGCAGACCGAAATGGGAAAAATCGCCGGCGCGCTGGCGAGCGCTCAGGACAATACTACCCCGCTGCAGCGCAAGCTCAATCAGCTCAGTAAGGTGCTGACCGTCATTGTCCTGGGTATTTGCGCCTTTATGTTTGGATTCAGCCTCATCCGGGCGGGCGAATTCAGCGGTCCTGTGGTGCTCGATACCTTCATGGTGGCCGTCAGCCTGGCTGTGGCGGCCATTCCGGAGGGACTTGCCGCTGTTCTGACCATCCTGCTTTCCATCGGTGTGACCAAGATGGCCAAGCGCAATGCGGTCATCCGGAAGCTGACGGCTGTGGAAACCCTTGGCTGTACACAGGTGATCTGCTCGGACAAAACCGGTACGCTGACCCAAAACCGCATGACGGTGGTGGCGCACGAGGGGGCCGATGAAGGTCTTCTGGCCAGAGCGATGGCGCTGTGCAGCGATGCGGAGGTCACCTCTGAGGGCGCGGTGGAAGGAGAGCCGACTGAAAATGCCCTGGTGCAGTATGCTCTGGAACTGGGGGACAACAAGAACGATCTCAAACGGGAATTCCCCCGTGTGGGCGAAGCTCCCTTCGACTCCATGCGCAAGATGATGTCCACCCTGCATCAAAGGGGGGAGGGCGCGGTCGTCCAGTTTACCAAGGGCGCGCCCGATGAGGTCCTGAAACGCTGCACCCGCTTCCTCGGCAAGGACGGCGTTCAGCCGCTGACCGAGGAGCAGCGCGCCGCCATCCTCGCTCGAAACAAGGCCATGGCGGATAAGGCCCTTCGCGTGCTCTGCGCCGCTTACCGGGAATACGACGCGCCGCCTGTTTCCCAGGCACCCGAAGTCCTGGAGGAGGATTTAATTTACATCGGTCTGGTGGGAATGATTGACCCCGTCCGGCCGGAGGTGGTTGATGCCATCCGGGAATGCCGCGGGGCGGGAATCCGCCCGATCATGATCACCGGCGACCATCGGGACACCGCCGTGGCCATCGCAATGGAGCTGGGGATCATCGACGATCCTTCACAGGCCATTACCGGCGCCGAGCTGGATGAACGCAGCGATGAAGCGCTGGACTCGGACATCGAGCGCTACTCGGTTTACGCCCGCGTACAGCCCGAGCATAAGGTGCGCATCGTGGCCGCCTGGCGGAAAAAGGGCATGGTGACCGCCATGACGGGGGACGGCGTCAACGACGCGCCTTCCATCAAGCAGGCGGACATCGGCGTCGGCATGGGCATCACCGGCACCGACGTCACCAAGAATGTGGCCGACATGGTCCTCGCGGACGACAAC
>CABSLJ010000260.1 GCA_902478455.1 uncultured Oscillospiraceae bacterium
GGGCATATGGGAGACAAAATTTTCATTTTTCCCTGAACTGCCCTAGTATACCCTGTGAACAACGATCTTACGCTTTGGGAAATTTCACAGAAAAAAGCCCGCCGGACAGCCGCAATTCACGCAAATGAGAGAGCTCTCCCATTTGCGTGAACCGAGGTGATCACAATTGTTTATTTTACCACTAAACCGCGCTGTTTGTCAAGATTTCCGCTTCCGCAGCCCCGGCGGCAGGTGCGTCCGCCGGCTCGATGGTGACGTCGCTGTAGCAGTGCATGCCGGTGCCGGCGGGAACCAGCTTGCCGATGATGACATTTTCCTTCAGACCGATCAGCGGGTCGATCTTGCCCTTGATGGCGGCCTCGGTCAGCACGCGGGTGGTCTCCTGGAAGGAGGCGGCCGAAAGGAAGGATTCGGTGGCGAGGGACGCCTTGGTGATGCCCAGGAGCACCGGAATGCAGGTGGCCTCCTTGAGGTCGGTTTCGCCGGCCTCGATGCGGGCGCGAACGGCGGCGTTCTCCGCCTCAAACTCGCTCTTTTCCACGAGGGAACTCGGCAGCAGATAGGTGTCCCCGGCGTCTTCGACCTTGACCTTCTTCATCATCTGACGGACGATGACCTCGATGTGCTTGTCGTTGATGTCAACGCCCTGCATGCGGTAAACGCGCTGAACTTCCTGAATCAGGTAGTTCTGGACGGCGTCGGTGCCGCGGATGGCGAGAACGTCGTGCGGATTGACCGAGCCTTCGGTGATCATGTCGCCCGCCTCGATCTTCTGGCCCTCCTCGACGCATACGCGGGAGCCGAAGGGGATCAGATAGGATTTCTCGTCGCCGGTCTCCTCATTGTAGATGACGGCGTGACGGTTCTTCTTGATCTCCTGGAAGCGGACCTCGCCGCCGATCTCACTGATGATGGCCAGATGCTTGGGCTTTCTGCCCTCAAAGAGCTCCTCGACGCGGGGCAGACCCTGGGTGATATCCTCCGCACTGGCGACGCCGCCGGTGTGGAAGGTTCTCATGGTCAGCTGGGTGCCGGGTTCGCCGATGGACTGGGCGGCGATGATGCCGACCGCCTCGCCCACATTGACGGGCAGGCCGTTGGCAAGGTTGGAGCCGTAGCACTTCTTGCAGACGCCGTGTTTTGCCTTACAGCCGAGGATGGAGCGGATGCGCACGCGGGTGCAGCCCGTGCCGACGATGAGGTCGGCGTCGTAGTCGTCCATCATCTTGTCTTTGGAGACGAGGACCTCGCCGGTGGCTTCGTCGACAAAATCCTCGACGAGATAGCGGCCGATGAGACGCTCGTGCATGCTTTCGATGATCTCCTTGCCGTCCTTGATGTCGAAGACCTCAATGCCGGTATCGGCGCCGCAGTCCTCCTCGCGGATGATGACATCCTGGGAAACGTCGACGAGGCGGCGGGTCAGGTAGCCCGAGTCGGCGGTGCGAAGGGCGGTGTCCGCCAGACCCTTGCGGGCGCCGCGGGAGGAGATGAAGTATTCGAGGACGTTGAGGCCTTCGCGGTAGTTGGCGCGGATGGGGATTTCGATGGTCTTACCGGAGGTGTTGGCGATCAGTCCGCGCATGCCGGCGAGCTGACGGATCTGGCTCATGGAACCGCGGGCGCCCGAATCGGCCATCATGCAGATGGGGTTGTAGGGGTCGAGGTTCTTTTGCAGGGCGGCGGTGACGTCATTCGTCGCCTTTTCCCAGATTTTGAGCACCAGGCCGTAGCGCTCCTGGTCGGAGATCAGACCGCGGCGGAACTGCTGGCTGATCTTGTCGATGCGGGACTCGGCGTCGGCGATGATGTCCTTCTTCTCGGGCGGGATGGTGGCGTCGCATACGGCGACGGTGATGGCGCCCTTGGTGGAGTATTTAAAGCCCTGGGCCTTGATGTTGTCCAGCACCTCGGAGGTTTTTGCGGTTCCGTGGACCTTGATGCACTTGTCGATGATCTTGCCCAGCTGCTTCTTGCCGACGAGGAATTCAATCTCCAGACGGAAGAAGTTCTCCAGAGTGGAACGGTCGACAAAACCGAGGTCCTGCGGAACGGGCTGATTGAAGATGATGCGGCCGACGGTGGTATCGATCAGGCGGGAGACCGTCTCTCCGTTCCATTCGAGCACGCGGCGCACCTTGATCTTGGCGTGGAGGCTGACGACCTTGGCGTCGTAGGCCATGAGGGCCTCGTCAAAGTCGCGGAAAATCTTGCCTTCGCCCGGCTCGCCGTCCTTTTCCAGGGTGAGGTAATAGGAGCCGAGCACCATATCCTGCGTCGGCACGGCGACGGGGCGGCCGTCCGAAGGCTTCAAGAGGTTGCCGGCGGCCAGCATCAGGAAGCGGGCCTCGGCCTGCGCCTCGGCGGAAAGGGGCACGTGCACGGCCATCTGGTCGCCGTCGAAGTCGGCGTTGTAGGCGGTGCAGACGAGGGGGTGAAGCTTTAACGCGCGTCCCTCGACGAGCACCGGCTCAAAGGCCTGAATGCCCAGTCTGTGCAGCGTGGGAGCGCGGTTTAAGAGGACCGGATGGCCCTTGATGACGATTTCGAGCGCGTCCCAAACCTCGGGCTTGGCGCGGTCGACCGCCTTTCTGGCGGCCTTGATGTTGCCGGCCGCACCGGTTTCCACCAGGCGCTTCATGACAAAGGGCTTAAACAGCTCCAGCGCCATTTCCTTGGGCAGACCGCACTGGTACATCTTGAGTTCCGGACCGACGACGATAACCGAACGGCCGGAATAG
>CABSLJ010000261.1 GCA_902478455.1 uncultured Oscillospiraceae bacterium
GATGTGTATAAGAGACAGCTGCTGAACAGCGACCCCTACATGCTGCTTGCCGACTACGCCGATTATGAAAAGATTCAGCGCCGCGCCTCCGAGATTTACAGAGACCAGAAAGCGTGGAACCGGATGGCGCTGTGCAACATCGCCCTTGCCGGCCGCTTTGCCGCCGACCGCGCCATCCATGAGTACGCCCGGAACATCTGGGGCGCTGAGCCGGTGAAATAAACCACCCGTCGTCCGCATATCTTAGGTACGTACCGATTCCGGTCCGGGGGCTTTTAACGCCCCGGCGAATTCGGCGTCCTCCGCAGCCGCCGGCTTTCCCGTCCTCAGGCGGGAAGCCGGCTTTTCCAAATGAGAGCGAAAGGAAGTCCGCCGTGTCAGAATTCTTTTGTTCGCGCGAAGCCTTCCACCGCAGCCCCTTCGGCGCGGTGGCGGAAGGCGCGCAGGTTCATTTTAAAATCCGTCTGCCCCGTTTTCTCGGCTGTTCGGCCGCCCATCTAGTCCTGCGCGAGGACGCCGTGGGGGAAAGCCGGCTTTCTTCCCTCTTTTGGTGCGGCATGGACGGCGACGAGCACGAATGCTGGGAGTGCGACTTCACCCCGGAAAGCGCCGGACTCTACTGGTATCACTTCGAGCTGGACACAAACGGCGGCCGCCGCAGGCTGGGGCGCGTTTTCGGCGCTCACGCCGCGCTTGACGCCGGCGGCGACTGGCAGCTGACCTGCTATCAAAAGGATTTTTCCACCCCGGACTGGCTTTCCGGCGGCGTGCTCTACCAGATTTTCCCCGACCGCTTTTTCCGCTCGGCGCAGGAAAAGCCGCCCCTCCCCTGGGGCCGCATCCTGCGGCAGGATTGGGGAGGCGAGCCCGAGTGGCGTCCCGACGAAAAGGGAGAGATCACCAATTCCGACTATTTCGGCGGGGATTTAAAAGGGATTGAGGAAAAGCTCGACTATTTAAAGGGACTGGGCGTCACCTGTCTTTATTTGAATCCCATCTTCGAGGCCCACTCCAATCACCGCTACAACACGGCCGACTACCGCGCGGTCGATCCCCTGCTGGGCAGTGAGGAGGACTTCCGCTCCCTCTGCCGCGCGGCGGCGCGGCGGGGCATCCGCCTCCTGCTCGACGGCGTCTTCAGCCACACGGGAAGCGACAGCGTCTATTTCAACAAGGAGGGGCGCTATCCGGCCCAGGGAGCCTTCAACACCCCCCGTTCCCCCTATTTCAGCTGGTACCGCTTCTCCCACTGGCCCGACCATTACAACTCCTGGTGGGGCTTTCCCACCCTGCCCGAGGTCGAGGAGACCGATCCGGACTACAACCGCTTTGTCAACGGGGAGGAGGGCGTTGTCCGTCACTGGCTGCGCGCGGGCGCGGCCGGCTGGCGGCTGGACGTCGCCGACGAGCTGCCCGACCCCTTTCTCGACGCCCTGCGTGAGGCCGCCAAGGCCGAGAAAAACGACGCGCTCATCTTAGGCGAGGTGTGGGAAGACGCGTCTGCCAAAGTAAGCTACGGCCACCGCCGCCGCTACCTGCTGGGCCGCCAGCTCGACAGCGTCATGAACTATCCCTTCCGGGACGCGATTCTCGGTTTTTTGCAGGGCACAGACGCCTCCGCCTTTTTTGAAAGCGTTTTTTCCATCTTGGAGCACTATCCCCCGCAGGTCGTCCGCCTGCTGATGAACCACATCGGCACGCACGACACCGAGCGCGCCCTGACTGTCCTTGCGGGCGAACCGGCCGCCGGACGCGGCCGGCAATGGCAGGCGGGGAAGCGGCTTTCTCCCGAGCAGCGGGACCGCGGGCTGCGCCTGATGCGTCTGGCAAGCGCCCTTCAGTTCACGCTGCCCGGCGTTCCCTGCATCTATTACGGGGACGAGGCCGGTCTGGAAGGCTACCGCGACCCCTTCAACCGCGGCTGCTATCCCTGGGGCGGCGAGGACGAGGGACTGCTCTCCTGGTACCGGTCGCTCGGCGCGCTGCGCGCCGCCTGCCCCGCCCTGGGCGAGGGCGAACTGTACCCCCTGTGCGCAGACGGGCGTTTTCTCGCCTTCCGGCGGGAGGGAAAGGGCAGCGCGCTGATCTGCGCCGTCAACGCCGGGTGGGAGACGGCCTGTCTTCCCGTATCGGAGGGCTTCTCCCTCGCCCTGTCCTGCGGGGCGGCTCTGGAGGGGGAGACGCTGCATCTGGAGGCGGAAGGCTGCGCGCTGCTGACGGCGCAAAGCGGGCGTTAAGCGCCCGCTTTCTTCTTTCGGCCGCTGCTTGCGCCCCCCCCCGCTCAGCCGACGGCGAACGCCTTCATCCAGCGCAGCAGGTACATACAGTCGCAAAAGCCCTGCTGATAGATCCAATCATTGTCCATGCCCGCTCTGCGGTTGAGCGCCTCTTCAAAGCGGTGTATCAGCTTATAGTCGTCCCCCAGCTTTTCTTTTATCTCATTGAACAACTGAGAGATTCCTTGTTCTGTTTCCTGATAGGCTTCGCTTTGCTTCCGGCTGCGAACGACATGTTCGGAATAGGATTCGCAGCAGGCCAGTGCAAAATATTCACTGAACGCCGACATAAAAATGCTCCTTTCCAATACAGCGCCTTGAAAGAGCCCGCAGCGCATGTTATACTATTTACGCTGGGACTGCCCTTCGGCAGCGCTGGTGCTGGAAGCGGCGTCTGTTTTGATGGAGTGGCGCCGCTTCTTTCTATTTTCCGGTCAATTCCCGA
>CABSLJ010000262.1 GCA_902478455.1 uncultured Oscillospiraceae bacterium
TTACTGGGTGCCCGCAATGAGCTCGGTTGATTCCGACATCGACGGTGTGTGGCCCAACAACTTCTGCATTGGCGAAGCTCAGTGCGCGCTGGGCGTTGAGCTGCTGAAGAGCCTCAAGAGCAACACCGATATCATCATTGCTCAGGCTCAGAAGATCTGGGATAAAATGGCTGATACTCCTGAGATCAGCTTTGGTAAGGCTCGCCCGGATACCCGCAACGTCGTCCATCAGTTCATCATGCACTTCGACGGTTCCGCCTTCGGCAAGAACCGCAACGACCTGCTCGACATTCTGACCACCAAGTACGGCATCAAGGCCATTGTCCAGTACTACCCGCTGTACAGATATCCTCTCTTCCAGAAGAACGGCCAGGGCGACTTCGACTGCCCCGTTCTCGAAAAGTGGTGGGATAACTCCTTCAGCTTCCCGTGGTGGTGCGGCATGAGCGACGAGGACATCGACTATCTCTGCGATTCCCTCAAGGCGGCCATCGCCGAGCTCAAGGCCTAATCCGGTTTATCTGAACAACAGGGTGCGTTACAGCATCCACCGATACGGCATCGTAGGGGCGCACAGTGTGCGTCCGCTCTCCCCGCAGCTCTGTGGGTGAAACAGCGGGCGACCATTGTCCGCCCCTGTTTCTTTTGCGGCGGTCTTTGCAGAGCGCGCTGCTTCCTAAGCAGCTTTGCCTGCAAAAAGCGGGGAAAACGCCCGCGGCTTGCCGCGGCTGCCGAACTGCTTTTCTCCTTGGCGGAGGTTCGGACAAAAGCCTGCCTGCGCCTGCCGCGCTACGGAAAAGAAAACATAAAAACGCGTCTTGCCCCGCCTCGGGCGGGTGTGGTACAATAGGGACGCTTTAGGAAGGATTGCAGGGCTTTTTCGGGGCCTGATTCCAGTTTATTTCGCCTGGAAGCGGCTTGCAAGGCCGGTTCCGGCCAATCTGGACGCAGAACTGTCCGATTCCGACCAAAGGCGAAACGGACAGGTTTCTCCCGGCATAAGCCATATTCACCATAAGTCAATACAATAAGGAGCGATTGCTGTGACTGGCGGAGTACTCATCGAAAAGGGCCTGGAGGACTGGCAGATCCTTCAACAGAATGAAAACGGAATGGGCAGGGCGCACATCAGCGGGACCTACGTCCTGACGAGCGACGAGCTGCTCGACCACGTGACCGTGTCGGCCAGGATTTTGCTGGAGGACACCGGAGAGGTGATCCTTCCCTGGCGGAACGCCGTCCTGAGCGAAAATTACCACTGGGAGGTCGATTTTGACGACATCCCCCGCGGCGGCCTTTACCGCCTGGAAACCTGCATGGCCGTGGAGGGCAGCGACGGCAACGACCACATCCCGCGCGGCGATCTGGTTCTCCACTTCGGCGTGGGCGATATTTTCGTCATCGCCGGGCAGTCGAACGCCTCCGGCCGCGGCAGAGACCCCATCTACGACCCGCCTGAACTGGGCGTGCACGCCCTTCGCAACAGCGGGCGCTGGTCCATTGCCACCCATCCCCTCAACGAGACCACCGGCTCCATCTTTGACGCGCACTATGAAATCATCAATACCGGCCACAGCCCGGCCCTCGCCTTTGCCAAAAAGCTCAAACGGGAACTCGGCTACCCCATCGGCCTGCTGCAAACGGCGCTCGGCGGGAAGAAAATCAGCTACTGGAAGCCGGACGGCACCGGCATCCTCTACACCGAAATGGTGGACATGATCAAAACCTACTGCCCCGACGGCGTCAAGGGCGTGTACTGGCATCAGGGCTGCAACGACGCCGCCGAATTTGAAAGCGATTTCTACTACGACCGCTTTCAGGAGATGGTGGAGCACCTGCGCGCCGACCTGGGCGACCCCGACCTGCCCCTGCTGACCGTGCAGATGGGCCGGTATACCGCCGCCGTCGCCAGGACGGAGCAGTCGGACTACAACTGGGCCGTACTGCGCGAGGCGCAGCGCCGTGCCGCGCACCAGCTCCCCAATATCTACATCGTCCCCTCCAACGATCTCAAGCTTTATGATATGATCCACAACTGCTCGGCCTCCAACCTGATCCTCGGCGAGCGGCTGGCGAGCGCCGCGCTGTATGAACTCTACGGCAAGGGCCGCCATTACAAAGCCCCCGAGCCGGAGCGCATCCGGGAGGTCGAACCCGGCAAGCTGGAGGTGGTCTTCTCCCATGTGACCCACTGGCTCAATCCCTACGAGGTGCCGGCTGATGAACTGCCGCTGACCGTGGAGGACGAGCAGGGCGTCGTCGCCATTACCGAATACGCCTGCGATAAGGATACCATCACCCTGACGCTTGCGCGTCCCCTTGCCGGCCGGGCGGCCCTCAGCGGCGCGCATCAGACCAACCCGCCCGCGTTGATCCTCTGCGACTGCGCGACCTTGCCGATGCTCTCCTTCTATCAGATGGAAATTGAGAAATGAGGAATACTATGGTGCACTTTCAGACAGACGGCGAACGCATCCTGATGGCCGACGCTCAGACCGGCGAACCGCTCGGCGGCTTCCGGGTCCTCCTGATGCGCCCGGGCAACGATAATTACTGGAATCCCTTTCATATGCTTCCCGCCTCGGTAAAGGAGGGCGAGCTTGTCTTTCAGACCCGGTCGGGCAGCGTGACCCTGACGCCTGTCTCTTATACACATCTCCGAGCCCACGAGACCGTACTAGAT
>CABSLJ010000263.1 GCA_902478455.1 uncultured Oscillospiraceae bacterium
TGATTGAGGATTTCAACGTCTCTGTCAAACCGGGGCAGAGGATTGCCATCGTCGGCCCGACCGGCTGCGGCAAGACGACGGTCATCAACTTGCTCATGCGCTTCTATGACGTGGACCGGGGAACCATTTCGGTCGACGGACATCCCATCAAGGAGATCACCCGTTCGAGCCTGCGCAGCCTTTACGGCATGGTGCTGCAGGATACGTGGCTGACCTCCGGCACGGTGCGGGAGAACATCGCCTACGGCCGGCCGGACGCTGCGCTCGAAGAGGTCGTCGCCGCCGCCAAATCGGCCCATGCGCACAGCTTTATTAAGCGTCTGCCCAAGGGCTATGACACCGAGATTTCCGATTCGGACGGCAGCCTTTCCCAGGGGCAGCGGCAGCTGCTGTGCATCGCCCGCGTGATGCTCATGGACCCGCCCATGCTCATTCTCGACGAGGCGACCAGCAGCATCGACACGCGCACCGAGCTGCGCATCCAGAAGGCCTTCGCCAAGATGATGGAGGGCAGAACGAGCTTTATTGTCGCCCACCGCCTCTCCACCATCAAGGAGGCCGACGTCATCCTCGTCATGCGCGACGGCAACATCGTCGAGCAGGGGAATCACGAGACATTGCTCGCGCAGGGCGGCTTCTACGCGAACCTCTACAACAGCCAGTTTGCGGTAGAGGACTGAAACGCATCGCGATAGCTTTTCTGAAATTGCGGGGCATCGGCAACGGTGTGTAGAGCCGTCGCTTGGACAATGGGGGCGGGCTTCTTCCCCTGCGTTTTGCACCTGGCCGACCCCATTGTATCTAAGCTGCCGGGGAAGCACCGGACCGGCGGTCGTTGCACGACGGCACACGCCTGCGGCGCGACTCTCTTGGAGAGATACAGTAAATGACTTGTTTACTGATTCTTTTTGAGAGGCTCACCGGAGGTGCGTACCGTTGTGTAACAATCTCCTTTTGCACCAGTAAAAGAAGAAACGGTCCTTCGCATTTTCCCGCCCTGCGGCGAATAGAATCCTAGTGACAAGGAATTCGCCGTGAAGCGGGTAAGCGCGCCTTCACGGGCGGGGGGAATGGGCTTGGAGCGGTTTGTCTACTGGGTGGAGCGGGTCAACGGCGTGGTAAACTCCGTGGTGTGGGGACCGGCGGTCCTCATGCTCATCCTGGTTGTGGGCGTCCAGTTCAGCTGCCGGCTGGGCTTTTTTCAGCTTACCCGCCTGGGACTCTGGTGGAGTAAAACGGTCAACCCCCTCTTCCGGCGGGAGAAGCGGGAACAAAAGGACAGGAAGGCCATCTCTCCCTTTCAGGCGCTGACGACGGCGCTGGCCGGGTCGATCGGCACGGGCAACATCGTCGGGGTGGCGACGGCGCTGACTCTCGGCGGGCCGGGGGCCATCTTTTGGATGTGGTTGGCCGCCTTCTTCGGCATGATGACCATCTTTGCCGAGAACGTGCTGGGCGTGCGCTACCGGGTCAGGAACCAACGGGGAGAATGGGCCGGCGGGGCGATGTATTACATCGAGCGGGGAATCGGCTGCAAGTGGCTGGCGGTGATCTTCGCCGCGGCCTGCGTGCTGGCCTCCTTCGGGATGGGCAATATGACCCAGTCGAATTCCATTGCGGGCGCGCTGTGGGAGACCTTCTCCGTGCCGCCCCTATGGACGGGCGTCGCCGTGGCGGCGCTGTGCGGCGTGATCATCTTCGGCGGGATCAAACGGATTTCCAAAGTGACAGAGAAGATTGTGCCCTTTATGGCCGTTTTTTACATGGTGGGGGGACTTGTGGTGGTGGCGGCCAACTACCGCGCGGTGCCCGGCGCGTTCGGGGAGATTTTCCGGCAGGCCTTTTCCCTGGAGGCGGCCGCCGGAGGCGCGGGAGGTTATGTCATCGCCCGCGCGATGAAGTTCGGCATCGCCCGCGGGGTGTTCACCAATGAGGCGGGCCTTGGAAGCTCGCCGATTGTCCATGCGGCTGCAGAGACCGACGAGCCGGTCGAGCAGGGCATGTGGGGGATGTTCCAGGTGTTTATCGACACCATCGTCGTCTGCACCATGACGGCGCTGTGCATTCTGTGCACCGGGGTGCTGTCCACGGGCAAGCAGGGGGTGGCGCTGAGCACGGCCGCGTTTGAGACGGTCTTCGGCCGGTTCGGCGCGGTGTTTGTGGCGGTCTCCATCGCTTTTTTTGCCTTTGCAACCCTCATCGGCTGGTCGTTCTATGGGGAGCGCAGCGTCGAGTATCTGGCGGGGGAACGGCTGCTGCCCGTCTACCGGCTGCTGTTCGCGGCGGCCGCGGCGCTCGGCTGTGTGATGGATTTGCAGCTCGCGTGGGATATTTCCGACACCTTCAACGGCCTGATGGCCATTCCCAATCTCATCGCCCTGCTGCTGCTTTCGGGCGAGGTGGTGAAGGTCACGCGAGATTATCTGGAGCGCCGGGAAAGGCCGTCAGAAAGCCCTGGTCAGACGCTTATCAGGGGACTACCGGACGGACGCGGTAAAAAGAGTGGACGGGGGCAAAACACGCGGCGGTTGTGCCGGCAGGCCAAAAAGTGAAACAACAGACAAAAAGCGCGGCAGGCCCGGTGTGTATCCGAGCCTGCCGCGCCGTGTTTCGGGCGGAGCGCATCAGC
>CABSLJ010000264.1 GCA_902478455.1 uncultured Oscillospiraceae bacterium
GGGCGATTTCCAGATGAAAAAGGGGGCGCGTCTGTCCATACGGCAGACGCGCCCCTCGCTTTTGCAGGGACCGGATTATTCCTCTTCTTCCGCGGGGCTCATGGCCTCGACATCCAGACCGGCCTGTGCGGCCGCGTCCTTGGCCGCGTCGATGATCGCGCGGCTGGTCACCGTCGCGCCGGTGACGGTGTCAACGTCAAAGGACTGAGCCTCCAGAATTTCGGCCGGGATCTTCTCCAGCGCGGGGCCGGCGACGAAGTCGGTTTCGGACTGCTCCGTCACGGTGAGGGAAACCATCTTTCCGTCCACGACCTCAAGCCAGACCTTTACATCGCCGCCGATGCCCTTGCCCACGCCCTCGTAGGTGTTTTCCGGCAGCTCAACTTCGGTTTTCAGCAGGGAAAGATCCGCGCCGGCCTGCACGGCGCAATCCTCGACCGCCTGGAGAATGGCCTTGCTGGTGATCGTTGCGCCGGATACGGCGTCAACATCCAGCGACTGCGCCTCCACGATGGCGGCGGGAATCTGCTCGATGGCCGGGTCGCTGATGCCGGGGGTTTCCGAGTGGGAAACGACCTTGACTTCGTCAATGGCAGTTTCGCTGAAGGTGACCTCGACGGTCACATCGCCTCCCATGCCCTCGCCAACGCCGGTGTAAACGCCCGGTTCAAAGGCGAGCTCGGCCAGAGCGGTTCCCATGGTCAGCAGCAGTGCGCACAGAATCAGAGATAGCGTCTTTTTCATCGTTCTTTTCCTTTCCACAATGAAAGAGGGCTTCCGGAAAGGGAAGCCCCCCAAGCCGTGAACGGCTTATTCGTTGGGTACGCCGTCCCAGATGACCCAGTTGTCCGGACGGGCATGGTTGGTGCCCCAGGTTTCGATGGTCTCGTCAGCAGCGGGCTTGCCCACTACGATGGCCGCCACGAACACGCAGTTGCCTTCGACGGGGTATACGCTGGTCTCGCTGATTTCGCCCTCGTAGGGGTTGGGGAAGCCCCATACGCGCTGATAATCGTCCTTGAGGTAGCGGCTCATGGACTGATACTTGCCGTCGGCCAGGTCCATGGGGGCATATTCGCCGTTGATGGTGCCGAAGTAATGCGTCTGGTAGCCCAGAGAGGCCAGCGCAACTTCCATCAGGCCGCAGGTGAGGCCGGTGTCATAGTAGGCGAAGGTGGTGGGCATATAGTAGCCATCATAGTCGCTGACGTGGCCCTCTTCCTTGGTGAGGATCTGGTCCGCCAGCACAAGGATCGTGACCGTGCCCTCGGTGGCCATGTCGTTGGGGTCGCCCCACGCATCGCCGATGATTTTGCGCTGCTCGTCCACATCCTTGACCACAACGAAATACCAGGGCGTCCAGTGGACGGCGTTCTGCTGCTTCACAGCCATGCTGAACACTTTGGCCAGCTCTTCGTCGGTGATCTGATCGGCCGGGTCGGAGGACCAGTGGCCGTTGGCTACGGTCATCCAGGTGTTGCTCTCGTTGAACCAGTCAATCAGGCCGGAAGCGTCGAAGGAAGCCTCCTCGGCGATGGCCAGAACCGGCAGCAGCGCCATCATGGCGGCCAGCATCATTGTTACAAGGCGTTTTTTCATGGGTGTCCATTCTCCTTTCCCTTTGTGCAATCTTTAACGATTGTTTGTTACAGTATACGCCATTGTTATTCCGTTGTCAATTCGTTTTTTTAAGATTTGTATCAGTAATCTTTGTAGTTTACTATACTTAACTTGCTTTTCGGTCCGGCTATCATGTATAATGATGAAAGAAAGCCGTTTTGCCGCCAGGGAGGTAGGGTATGCGCAAGCGTGTGGGGTGTATCATGGGGATGGTTCTTGTGCTGCTCGCGCTTCGGCCTGCGCTGGGGGCAACCGTCAAAAGCAGGTATACCGACGAGTATTTTTCCACCGTCAGCGCGCTGTTCCTCTATACGGAGGACGAGGCGGCCTTCGATCAGGCATGGCAGATGGTCAAGCAGACGCTGGAGCAGGTGGAGAAGGCCGTGTCGCTGTCGCTGCCCGAATCGGACCTGTCCCGATTCAACCGGCTGGCCTGCGGTGAGAGCTGCGATGTGAGCAGTCTGACCGCACAGCTGTTTCAGATTGCGCGCGCGGCCTATGAGGACACGGACGGGGCCTATGATCCGACGGTTTATCCGCTTGTGGACCTATGGGGTTTTTCCCCGCGATTCAACCGAAACACCTATCAGCCCACCCAGCCGTACGACCGCGCCTATGTGGACGGAAAGCTCCCCCTGCCGGACCCGGCTTACATCGAGGCGCTTACAAGGCTGGTGGGCATGGAAACCATCGTGCTGACAGGGGACGAGGCCACGGGCTGGCGGCTTGAGAAAAACACGCCGCCCGTCACGGCCGGGGGCTGCACGTTTCAGGCCCAGCTGGATTTGGGCGGCATTGCCAAGGGATTTGCCTGCGATCTGGTGACGGAACGGCTTACGCAGATGGGCTTTACCGAGGGGCACTTCGTCTGCGGCGGCAGCTCAATCTCGCTCCTGTCAAGGCCGGAAGGCGGCGACTATGGCCTGACGCTGGCAAAGCCGCGCACCGGACGGAGCAGCGAAAGCTATTTTGCCACCGTGTTTGCGCGCAACACCACGGTGTCC
>CABSLJ010000265.1 GCA_902478455.1 uncultured Oscillospiraceae bacterium
CTATTCGTCGGCAGCGTCAGATTTGTATAAGAGACAGAGGCCAGACTGACCGATCACCGCATCGGCCTGACCCTTTACCGCCTCGACGATCTGCTCAACGGCAACATCGACGAGGTCATCGACGCCCTCATCACGGCCGACAGAACCGCCAAGCTGGAAAACAGCATGGAGGGCTGATCCCAAAGCGGCGGACCGGGACCGCCCCCGCCTCCTTTTTGGAGGGAGGCGATGAAAAAGCTTGACCCGGATGGAGAAATAGCTATGCAGACGGAATATTTAAACGCCGCAGAAGATGACGGCGCCGTTGCGCGCGCAGCGCAACTCCTGCGGGAGGGAAAGCTGGTGGCCATCCCCACTGAGACGGTGTACGGCCTTGCGGCCGACGCGCTGAACGGCCCGGCGGTGGCCCGGATTTTCGAGGCTAAGGGCCGCCCGCAGGACAATCCCCTCATCGTACACATCGCCCGGGAGGCGGATTGGACTCCCCTTGTCAAAGAAATTCCCGAAGCGGCGCACCGGCTGGCTGAACGCTTCTGGCCGGGGCCGCTGACCATCATCCTCGAAAAATCCGGCCTCATTCCGGACGAGGTCAGCGCGGGGCTTTCCACAGTGGCGGTACGCTGTCCCTCGCACCCCGCGGCGCAGGCGGTCATCCGCGCGGCGGGCCGTCCGCTGGCGGCCCCCTCGGCCAACCTTTCGGGAAAGCCGAGTCCCACCACGGCCGAACGGGTGCTCGAGGACATGGACGGAAAAATCGAAGCGGTGCTCGACGGCGGTCCGTGCGCGGTCGGCGTGGAATCGACCGTGCTGAGCCTGGCGGGCGCTGTGCCGCGCCTGCTGCGGCCGGGCGGCGTCACAGCCGAACAGCTTAGGGAGGTCCTCGGAACCGTGGAGCTCGACGCCGCTGTGACGGACAAGCTCGCTCCCGGCGCGGCGGCCGCCTCTCCGGGCATGAAATATAAGCATTATTCCCCCAGGGCGCGAGTAATTATGATTAAAGGCCCGGCAGGCCCGTTTGCCGACTACGTCAACGCCCATAAGGGGCCGGGCGTGGCCGCGCTGTGCTTTGAAGAGGACAAGGCAGGGCTTTCGGTCCCGTATTTGAGCTATGGGGCAAGGGCAGACGCGTCCGCTCAGGCGCACGCCCTGTTTGAGGTGCTGCGCGCGCTGGACGACGCGGGATTCTCCCTCGTTTACGCCCACAGCCCCGAGCCGTCGGGCGTCGGTCTGGCGGTTTACAACCGGCTCATACGAGCCGCAGGATTTGAGGTGCTTACCCTTGCATAAAGCAATGATAATAGGACTTACCGGCCCCACAGGGGCCGGAAAGAGTACGGCCTGCGCCGCCATGCGGGACAGCGGCTGCGCTGTGATAGACGCCGACCAGGTCGCCCGCGAGGTGGTGCGCTCTGATTCCCCCTGCCTGGAGGAATTGACAAAAGCCTTTGGGCGGGACATCCTCCGGCCGGACGGCATGCTCTCCCGCTCACAACTCGCGCAGAAGGCCTTTTCGTCGCACGAGGCGACGGCGCGGCTGAACGCCGTCACCCATCCGTACATCATGCGGGCGGTGCAGCAGCAGATCGAGGCTCTGAAGGAGAGAGGGGCCCGGTTTATCGTGCTTGACGCGCCGCTGCTGTTCGAGAGCGGGGCGGATAAGCTGTGCGACGTCGTCGTCGCCGTGACCGCGCCGCTGGAGCTGCGGCTGAAACGAATCATGCAGCGCGACGGCATCAGCCGCGAAGCGGCCGAAAAGCGCATCGGCGCACAGCGGGAGGAGGACTATTACACCCTGCGCGCCCGCTATGTGCTCGACGGCGCCGGCAAGCCGGGCGACCTCTATCACGACGCCTGCGGCCTGATCGAGGTGCTCAGGGAGGAAAGTGATGTCTAGAAAGGCGAAAATCGGCCTGCGGATCGTCTGCCTTCTCGCCGTGCTGGCGGTTGCGGGGCTGCTGGTCTACCAGGCTTACCTCCATCTTCTCAAAAAGGCCTATCCGTTGGCCTATGAGGAGTATGTGACCGTCTATTCGGAGGAGTACGGCGTCGAGCCTGCGCTGATCTACGCCGTGATGAAGGCCGAAAGCGGCTTTGACCCGGAGGTGGTCTCCTACGCCGGCGCGGTCGGACTGATGCAGCTCATGCCGGAGACCTTCGACTGGCTGCAGACCCATATCGGTCCGGAGGGCCGGCTCGATCACGACATGCTCAGGGACCCGCAGACCAACATTCGCTACGGCACCTACTTCCTTTCCATGCTCGAGGGAATGTACGAGGCCGAGGAGGCGGTCCTGAGCGGCTACAATGCGGGGATTGGAACCATTGACAAATGGCTTTCCGATCCGGAAATTTCGTCCGACGGCGTCCATCTGGACCGCATCCCCTACGACCAGACGCGCGCCTACGTCGCCAAGGTGCAGGAGTACAAGGCGATGTATCAAAAGCTCTATTTTAACAACGACAACTGACAGTCCCGGGCCGTTTTGACGGCCCGTTCGATGCAATCAACCAATCATAATCCCACCCGGAACGGAGG
>CABSLJ010000266.1 GCA_902478455.1 uncultured Oscillospiraceae bacterium
GGCGCACACTGTGCGCCCCCTTTGGGTTTTACTTGCTGTATTTCTTGACAATCTCCTGCATTTGATCCCACTTCTGTTCCATGTCCGCCACCATTTTAAACTGGGTACGGGCGCGGTCTAGGTTGTGACCCTCGCGGTGAATCTTAAAGTAATGATCCCCCTCGAGGTAATCGGTCAGGAAGCGCATGCCGCACTCATAGGTCATCATTTTAGCGCCCATGGGCAGCATGGCGAGCTCGTTCTCCGTCAGACTCGCGCCGCAGGCCTGAAGAAAGCCCTTGGTATAGATATCAAACAGGGAAAGGTCGATGCACACCTTGCTCAGGTCACGCTCATCCTCGGCGGCGGGATTGGCCCCAAAGCGGATGGAATCGCCGAAATCGTTGAGGGCCAAACCGGGCATGACCGTATCGAGATCGACTACGCAGAGCCCTGTGCCGGTGGCGTCGTCAATCATGACGTTGTTGAGCTTGGTGTCGTTGTGGGTGACGCGCAGCGGCAGCTCGCCCTTTTGGAGCATATCTGTCAGAACGGAGGCCTCCTGCTCGCGCGTGAGGACAAAATTGATCTCTTCCTGCACGTCCTTGGCGCGTCCCATGACGTCCTCTTCCACCGCCTTCTTGAAAACCTGGAAACGAGCGGGGGTGTTGTGGAAATCCGGGATGGTCTCGTGCAGCGTGGCGGCCGGATAATCGGCCAGCAGACGCTGGAAATTGCCGAAGGCGACCGCCGACTGGTAGAAATCCTCCGGCTTCTCGACGACGTCATACGTTCTCGCACCCTCGATAAAGATATAACCGCGCCAGTAGCAGCCGATGCTGTCCTTGTAGTACATCTTTCCGTCCTTTGCAGGGACGAGATTCAGGGTTTCCCTTTCGGGGTCTCCGCCGTTTTCGATGATCTTCTCCCGTAAGAAAGCGGTGACGCCGGCGACATTTTCCACCAGCTCAAGAGGGTTCTTGAATATCTCGTGGTTCATGCGCTGGAGGATATAGCGGCGGACGCTGCCGTCGGACTGACGGAAGCGGGTACAGAAAGTATCGTTGATATGGCCGCTGCCATAGGGGACGTGGTCGATATATTCGCCTTCAAACTGGATGTTTTCGATCGCTTCCATGATTTTGGAGCAGCAGGTCTCGCGGTCCATTATTCATTCCCCCATAATTTGTCAGGATAAAGCCCCTTGGCCTTGAGATCGGCGATCGCCTGGACGACCACCGGCTTATCTTCCTTGTAGGTCACGCCATACCATTTGTCAAGCGATTTGAGCACGTGTACGGTGGCCTTATCCTCCTTCAGAAGGGCGCCGACCACCTCGGGCAGAAAATATTCGGCCTTGAGCGGATTTTCCTTGGCCTGATGGTCGAGAAAATCGGCAAAACGGTTCTGAAGCTCCGGGAGAATGCTTTCTGTAAAGCCCCACATATTCATGGAGACGGTACTGCCCTCGGGAATGGTCACCCAATGCTCGCCGTCTTCGGTGTACTGAGCCTTGCCGTCCCGTTTTTCGATGTGGGTGCGCTCTCTGATGCCCGTGAGGTAGCCGTTGTCGTCGGTCTCGCAGACGCCGCGCGCCACATGGCCGTGGTCGGTCAGGGTATTTTCCAGCACATAGCCGACCATGACATAGCGGTACTTCTCATCATCCTTGGCGGATGCGAGGTAATCGTAGATCATCTGGAAGGCGTGGCTGCCGTAGTAATCGTCGGCATTGATGACGGCGAAGGGGCCGTCGACCGTGCCGAGGCAGCTGAGGATGGCGTGACCGGTGCCCCAGGGCTTGGTGCGGTCCGCCGGGGCGGTGTATCCCTCGGGAAGGTTGTCGATGTCCTGGTAGACATAGGAGACGTCGGCCAATTTGGAAATACGGTCGCCGATTCTCTCACGGAAATCGGCCTCAATCGACTTTTTGATAATGAAGACGATCTTCTGAAAGCCGGCCTTCAGGGCGTCGTAAATGGAGAAATCAATGATCAGATGTCCGTGCTCGTCCACGGGATCGATCTGCTTGAGGCCGCCGTACCGGCTGCCCATTCCCGCCGCCATAATGACTAAAACTGGTTCCTTCATGCAATGCCACTCCTTTTATCATTTCGTACGTTTCATTCCATTGCGAAACGAGGGAAAATATGGATGCGGCGGCCGGTATTCTCCCGCACGTCGCAGAGGTCGTGAAAGGAAGGTCCGCCGCAAAAAGAACCGGACCTTTCGCCGCCCGGGGCAAAAAGCTCGGTTGTCGCCGTTATTCTCTCAAATTCGTTAAAATTATTCTATCCCCTCTTTCCTGCATGTTATTTAGCTGATCTGGCAATGTTTTTGTCTGTTTGACCATGGGACACGGCCGCGTTTCTCCGCGAAGACTCTTGTGTTTTCCGGTTTTTCTCAATATAATAGTAATATAAGTGCGGCAAAGATTCAAGGAAAATTTATCCCGGCGGCATATCTTTGCATCGTGCGGCAGCTCCACATATATCGGAGAGGTTGTTTTCCCCTCTC
>CABSLJ010000267.1 GCA_902478455.1 uncultured Oscillospiraceae bacterium
GGCTCGGAGATGTGTATAAGAGACAGATAGAGACCTCCTACTCCTATTTCTTGTTTCTATTCTACCATCCCCGGCGCGGAAATTCAACACGATTCCATCACAGCTGGTCCTTCTGTTTTTCCTCAGGGACTTTTCGCAGTTAGCATCCATCAAACCGGGCGGAAATATGCACTTTTTTCGATTTATGTCTCCGGCAGCCACGCATGTGCGAGCTCGCCGACGGCGGCCTCGATGTCCTCAAAGGGCAGTCCGGCAAAGCCGAGACGCGCCTGAGGCGTTCCGTCGTCGGTTGTTTCTGTCATCTCCGTCACGCGCACGCCCCGTTCCTCGGCCGAGGCGGCCAGCTTAGCTCCGCTCATGCCGTTCGAGACGGATACCACCAGGCAGAGCGCCGTCTCCTGCAGCGTGATTCCGATTTTCTCCCCAAAACGGGATTTCAGGCATTCCATCAGCTTTTCACTCTTGGCGGCGTAAAGCTTGCGCAGCCGTCTCAGGTGGCGCTCCAGCCGTCCCTCCCGCACATAGCGCGCCAGTGCGAGCTGTTCGATTTTGGAGGCGGTCTGATTGTACCGCTCGGCCTGCGGAAGATATTTTTCCAGCAGCCGTGGCGTCAGCACCATGTAACTGATGCGCACCGAGGGCAGCAGCAGCTTGGAAAAGGAGCCGAGGTAGACCACCCTGCTCCCGTCCGTCAGGCCCTGGAGCGCCGGGATGGGACGGGCGTTGTAGCGCAGCTCGCCGTTGTAATCGTCCTCAATGAGCAGCGCGTCCTCCTTTTGCGCCCATTCCAGAAGCCGCAGCCTCCGCCCCATGGGGATGGATTCCCCCGTCTTCAGGCGGTTGGAGGGATTGACAAACAACGCCTTGGCTCTCGATGCTTCCAGGGCATCCAGACGGACGCCCTCCTCATCGCTCGGCAGATAGTATACGCGCATGCCGCAGTCGTCAAAGATCTGTTCCGCCTGCTTGAAGCCGGGCGCTTCCATGGCGACGACATTGCTCCTTTCCCGCAGCAGGCTGCACAGCAGGTAAAGCAGCGGCTGGGTTCCCGCGCCGATGACAAACCGTTCGGCCCCCGCCTGCACGCCGCGCACATTGTGGCTGTAGACGGCGAGCGCTTCGCGCAGCTCGCGCTCCCCCTGCGAATCCCCGTAGGAGGAGAGCAGCTCCTGTCGGCCAAGGACGTCCTTGATGTATCCTCTCCATCGCTTGAGGTCCATGCTGCTGCCGTCCACCCGTCCGCTCTCCAAATGATAGCGGACGCGCCGCTCCTCGCTTGGATCAGCCGTCTGTACCGGCGGCGCGACGGGCGCGGAAAGCGACCCCCGCGCGGCGTCAAGCACATAATAGCCCCTCTGCGGGCTGCTTTTGATATATCCCTCCACGCACAGCTGCTGGTAGGCTCCTTCGATGGTGGTGCGGCTGAGGCCCGAGTCCTCGGACAGCCGGCGGATGGAGGGAAGCTTTTCCCCCTTCTTGACTCTTCCCGATTCAATTTCCTCCCGGAAGGCTTCATACAGCCTGACGTAAAGCGGTTCTCCTCCCCGCGTTTCCAGGTTTTCCAATGGCAGGATCATAAAACTGTCCCCTTTATAAATTTAAAAACTGTGTATTTTAAAGTTCACAGTTCTGCGCTAATATGATACCACATTGTCGCAGCCTCGCCAAGAGGCCCATCAAAAAAAGCGCCGAACAACACCGGACATCCGGCCGGCCAAGTGTTTGCGCCCCCGGACGCGGCCGTTCGCGTCTCTGCCCGTCGGCCAAGGCCCGGGGCGCGGCAAGGACAACGTCTGCCGCTGATTCGGCAATTGCCGGAGCAAAAGATCAAAGGAGAGAAGCAGCATGGAAAACAATCGGTTTGAACTGAACAAGAATCTTGCGCAGATGCTCAAGGGCGGCGTCATCATGGACGTCACCACCCCCGAACAGGCGAAAATCGCGGAAGCGGCCGGCGCCTGCGCCGTCATGGCGCTCGAACGCATCCCGGCGGATATCCGCGCGGCGGGCGGCGTCTCCCGCATGAGCGATCCGAAGATGATCAAGGGAATCCAGAAGGCCGTTTCCATCCCGGTCATGGCCAAGTGCCGGATCGGCCATTTTGCCGAGGCGCAGATTCTGCAGGCCATTGAGATCGATTACATTGACGAAAGCGAAGTCCTCTCTCCCGCCGACGACAAATATCACATCGACAAAACCAGATTCGACGTGCCCTTTGTCTGCGGCGCCAAGGACCTGGGCGAAGCCCTCAGAAGAATCAATGAAGGCGCTTCCATGATCCGGACCAAGGGAGAGCCGGGCACCGGAGATGTGGTGCAGGCCGTCCGTCATATGCGTATGATGCAGGCTGAGATCCGCCGGATCAGCTCCATGTCCGAAGACGAGCTCTTCGACGCCGCAAAGCAGCTTCAGGTTCCCTATGAGCTGGTTCTGTATGTACACGAGCACAGAAAGCTTCCCGTGGTGAACTTTGCGGCGG
>CABSLJ010000268.1 GCA_902478455.1 uncultured Oscillospiraceae bacterium
GCGGTGCACAGCGCGCCGAAGCTGCTGACCTCCCCTTCGCCGCCCTCCTCGTTTTTGACCATAAAGCGCAGCGCCTTTCCCAAATGGCGGAACTGCACCCCGCGCAGTCGGAAGGTAAGAAAGACGCCGGTTGCGAGGATCAGGACGATCAGAGGGACGCCCCACACAAAATCGCTGATCTGCTTGAGAATTTGATTGATCTGTTCCACTTGCTTTCACCTTTTCTGTCCGGGAAGCGGCGGACGCCCGTGCAAAGACCGGCTTTCCGCGCCTCTCCTTGTTTTTCCGGGATACAAAAAGAAAAGAGCTGATATCGCTATCAGCCCTCCAAAGAGTAGAACATCCGCTTTGCGCTCTGTCCTTTTGCCTGAGAGATTGGGCCGCGCCCGACGCTTGGCCCGTACACCTTCGGCGCTCCCTGACGGGAGACTCTCCAGAGTACGGATTCTTTCCAAATCCGATACTTTTATATGTATCACGCTTTGAAGGGAAAAGCAAGAAAAAACTGCAAAATTCGATTTTGTTTTGCGGCAATAGCGCGCTTGATACCCTCTCGCGGCGGGCTGGGAGCGTCCGTTTGCCAGATTCAGTATACAGCCTGCGGAGAGCGCCGTCTTGTACAATCCTCCGCTTTTTTGCATCTTTTCCCGTTTTTGCGGGCGGAACGCTCGTCTACGGCCGGTCAGAGGCGAGCCAAACCTACCGGCCGTCTGGCGGTCCTTCTTTCCATGAACCCAACTCTCACCGCGCCACAGACACTGCTATTGTCTGATGACAGCCTTGTGCAAGAGATTATATCGTCCGAACTGTCAGATCGACAAGGCAATATAAATCTGAGATTAGAAATAATGATGCATATAATTCCAAGTTTCTCGGAGAAACCGGGCGGAAATTTTTGTTGGTGTTATGATCAGTTCGAGGGAATATCATACGGTTACCGCAGGGTGGTGTGGATGTGAGCATTGAGATTGGAGAACGGCTGGCTGAGCTCCGGGAAGAACAAGGGCTGACGCAGGAGGATCTGGCGGAACAGATTCCCGTTGGCCGCTCGACAATCGGGTCCTATGAAACCAACAACAGTCAGCCCTCTTATGCCGTGTTGATTGAGCTGGCCGATTTTTTCGGCGTCAGCACGGATTATCTCCTGGGCAGAACCAAAATCCGCAACGCGCGTTTTTTCCGGGAGCAGTTTCAGGACAAGGCGCTGGAAGGCGTTCTGGTGGAGCTGCTCCAGCTGAACGAAGAGGAACGGCGGGACATCGCCAGGCATGTGCACGCTCTGCTCGCCAGCCGCGAGCTGGAACGAATAAAAAGAAAAAAGACGGATAAATAAGGGATGCGGCGTTTTCGGCCGCATCCCTTTTGCGTGTTTCAGGCGCAAAGGCCGCTCTTTCGGGCGCAGGAAGGCCCGGCGGTTCGGCTTTCCTGCGAGGGACAGCGTGTTTTTCCTCTTGGCTGCCGTCGGCTTCTATGGTATAATAGCCGGGGCGCGATGGCGCGCCCTGAAAGAAAACCCGGCCGGGGGCAAACGCTGTGCGCTGGAAAGCGCCGGCCGTGTTTTTAAAATTTGTTGTTTTTCAGTCGCCATTGCACTGTGCAGCGCATAGGTTGAGAATAACAATCCATTCGCTCGAAAAAGGCGGAAGAGCCGTCCGCTTCGTTTTTTGTCCGCGCTCATTACATAAGAGGAACAGAGGGATGCCTTTTGACCACCGAACTGCAGAAAAAATTTGAGCAGATTGCGCCCGCCCTTTCGCGCACGCCGCTGCTTGCCATCCGTTACCGTTACGAGGGCCGGGAGGGGACCGTCTTCGCCAAGGCGGAGTACTACAATCTGACCGGCAGCATCAAGGACCGTGTGGCCTTTCATATTCTGAAAAAAGCCTATGAGAAGGGGGACATCCGCCCGGGGGACCTGATCGCCGAGGCAACCAGCGGCAACACGGGCATTTCCTTTTCCGCGATGGGCCGCTATCTCGGCCATCCGGTGGTGATCTACATGCCCGACTGGATGACCGTCGAGCGCATCCGTCTGATGGAATGCTTTGGCGCACAGGTGCGCCTTGTCTCCCGTGAGGAGGGCGGTTTTTTAGGGTCGATACAGCGGACCGAGGAGCTGGCAAAGCAGGGCGGCGTTTTCCTGCCGCGCCAGTTTTCCAATGAGGACAACACCGAGGCCCATTATCTGACCACCGGCGAGGAGATCGTCCGCCAGCTTGGGGCGCTCGGCCTCAAGGCGGACGGCGTTGTAGCCGGCGTTGGAACGGGCGGAACGGTGATGGGTATCGGCAAGCGCTTGCAGGAGGAAAATCCCGCCTGCAGGATTTATCCCTTGGAGCCGTTGAATTCTCCCACCCTGTCCACCGGGTATAAGGTGGGGCATCATCGGATTTTTGGTATTTCGGATGAATTCATCCCCAGCATCGTGCGTCTTGGCGAGCTGGACGATATCATCTCTGTGGACGACACCGACTC
>CABSLJ010000269.1 GCA_902478455.1 uncultured Oscillospiraceae bacterium
CCCCACTGAGGTTCATCGGCTATCTCTTTTATGAGCTGAGACAGCGGCTCTTGTCCGTTCATCGGAATCTGAACCGCTAAAACACCGCCATTGTTCAGCTTATCCATCAAAGAGGGAATCAGTGTGTCGTGGTTTGGAATCCACTGAAGGCAGGCGTTTGAAAAGAGCAAATCGTATTGGCCTTCCAAAGCCAGCGCATCACAGAGACGAAAGGAGATATCAGGGTGGTCTTTCCGTGCCTTTTCAATCATATTGGATGAGTTGTCAATGCCAAGGATTTTCGCATTCGGAAAGAGCTGTTTGAGCACAGAAGTGCTGTTGCCCGGTCCACAGCCAATATCCACAATGGCCTTGGGATTGCGATCCAGTACACGCATAGCCAGATCCACCGCGGGCTGTGTCCGTTGTTTTTTGAATTTCAGATATTGAGTGGAATTCCAGTCTGCCATATGAAGCCTCCTTGCAAGAAAGAAATGCCTTATCAATTGCACCCGTCTCCATTATATCGCAGCAAAGGAGAATGTCCGTTGATTTCATGCTATTGCGTCTATGCAAAATATTCACGCCTATAAAACAGCCTGTTTCAAAGTTTTTTGCTAGCCCTTTGCCCGATGTGAGAGATTTTATTTTCTCTGTCGCCCCTCGTGATGCAAAAGTGTGAATTAGGACAGTACCCGAAAGCCTTGAGTGGTAAGGCTTTCGGGTACTTCATAACTCAAAGTATTATTCCCACTCAATGGTGCCGCAGGGCTTCGGAGTAAGATCGTACAGCACGCGGTTGACACCCTCTACCTCATTGGTTATGCGGTCGGTGATGTGCTTGAGAAGGGCATAGGGAATTTCTTCAACGGTGGCGGTCATGGCGTCTACGGTGTTCACGGCGCGGATGATTACCGGATAGGCATAGGTGCGCACACCGTCCCGAACGCCGACGGAGCGAAAATCGGGAACCACCGTGAAATACTGCCAGACCTTGCCTTCAAGATGGTTTTTGGCGAATTCCTCACGCAGGATGGCGTCGGATTCGCGGACGGCTTCCAGACGGTCACGGGTGATGGCGCCGAGGCAGCGTACGCCGAGGCCGGGGCCCGGGAACGGCTGACGGTAAACCATTCCGTCGGGAAGGCCCAGCGCTTTGCCGACGATGCGGACCTCGTCTTTATACAGGAATTTGAGCGGCTCGACAAGGGCAAATTGTAGATCCTCGGGAAGTCCGCCGACATTGTGATGTGCCTTTACGCCGTCACTTTCGAGAATGTCGGGGTAAATCGTCCCCTGGGCCAGGAATTCGATTCCCTCCTGCTTTCTCGCCTCTTCCTCAAAGACACGGATAAATTCGGCGCCGATGATTTTGCGCTTTTTCTCCGGATCGGCCACCCCGGACAGCTTCGAAAGGAAGCGGTCCACGGCATCCACATAGACGAGATTGGCATCCATCTGATTGCGGAATACCTCGATGACCTGTTCGGGCTCGCCCTTTCGCAGAAGTCCGTGATTGACGTGTACGCATACGAGCTGTTTACCGATGGCCTTAATGAGCAGAGCGGCCACGACTGAGGAGTCGACACCGCCCGAAAGAGCGAGAAGAACCTTTTTATCGCCGACCTGTGTTTGGATATCCTTCACCTGCTCGGCAATAAACGCATCGGCAAGCGCCTTTGTGGTAATACGCTCCATGGTTTCGGGACGTTTGTTATTTTCCATGTGTATTCCTCCGTTGTGAAAGTTAATGAATTTCCGATTCAAGGATAGTCCATTGAAGCTGCGGCCTTTTGCGTCAGTATCCATGACAATCTATTCCCACTCGATGGTGGCCGGCGGCTTGGAGGTGATGTCGTATACCACCCGGTTGACGCCGGGGACCTCGTTGACAATACGGTTGGAAACTTCCGCCAACAGCTCTAGGGGAAGGCGGGCCCAATCCGCCGTCATAAAGTCGGTGGTGGCCACCGCTCGCAGGGCAATGGTGTAATCGTAGGTACGTGCGTCGCCCATGACACCAACCGAGCGCATATCGGTGATCACGGCGAAATACTGACCTACGGATTTTTCCAGCCCGGCATCGGTAATGGCCTCGCGGAAAATGGCATCTGCTTCCCTCAGAATCTCCAGGCGCTCCCTGGTCAGGGCGCCAATGCAGCGCACCGCCAGACCGGGGCCGGGGAAGGGCTGCCGCCACACCATGTGATAGGGAAGGCCCAGCTCCAATCCGGCGCGGCGAACCTCATCCTTGAACAGATCGCGCAGCGGTTCGCAGAGCTTCAGATTCATGCGTTCCGGCAGTCCCCCCACGTTGTGGTGGCTTTTGATGACCGCGGCGCTGCCGGTACCGCTCTCAATTACATCGGGGTAGATGGTACCCTGTACCAGATAGGAGACCTCGCCCAGTTTGCCGGCCTCCTCCTCAAACACCCGGATGAATTCCTCACCGATGATTTTGCGCTTTTTCTCCGGATCGG
>CABSLJ010000270.1 GCA_902478455.1 uncultured Oscillospiraceae bacterium
GGATGGCCTCGGACGCGTCCTCTTCACAATTGAAGCAGCGCGCAGGGCCGGTGTGCTGCATCATTTCAGGCGAGACGGCGCCCTGCTTGACCACGGCGCCCTCCGGAGCAATGTTGCCCTTCAGCACGGCGATTCCCCCGTCCGCGCGGAAGGGATGCTCCAAGGTGCGGATGATCTCGCCGTCGGCCTGGGGCGCACGCGCAAACCGCTCCCAGACCGTGCCGGACACGGTACGCAAATCGGTGTGGAGCAGATTTCCTCTGGCGAGCTCCTTGAGCACTGCCTGAATGCCGCCAAACTCGTCCAGATCGGTAATGAAGACCTGGCTGGCGGGATTGAGCTTGCACAGCTGCGGCGTGGTGCGGCTGATGCGGTCGATGACATCGATGTCCACCGGAACGCCCGCCTCATAGGCGATGGCGGTCAGATGCAGGACCGTGTTGGAGGAGCAGCCGAGCGCCATATCGCTGCGCAGGGCGTTTTCAAAGGCTTCCTTGGTGAGAATATCGAGTGGACGGATATTTTCATTTAAGAGTGCGACGATCCGCTCCCCCGTCTCCTTGGCCAGGCGCCTGCGCGCGGCCGAGACGGCTGGAATGGTGCCGTTTCCAGGCAGAGCGAGGCCGATGGCCTCGGTCAGGCAGTTCATGGAATTGGCAGTGTACATGCCCGAGCAGGAGCCGCAGCCAGGGCAGGCTACCGTTTCCAGTGCGCAGAGCTCGCTTTCGTCGATCTTCCCGGCGGCGAAGCTGCCCACCGCCTCGAACATCTCTGAAAGGCCGAAGCGGATTCCCTTGTGTTTGCCGGAGAGCATGGGGCCGCCGCTGACAAAGATGCTCGGAATATTCAACCGTGCGGCGGCCATCAGCATGCCGGGGACGATCTTGTCGCAGTTCGGGATGAAGACGGCGGCGTCAAGCGGATGAGCGGTGAGCATGACCTCGATGGAATCGGCGATCAGCTCGCGCGAAGCAAGGGAGTATTTCATCCCCTTGTGATTCATCGAGAGGCCGTCGCACACGCCGATGGTCTCAAATTCAAAGGGCACGCCGCCTGCGTTGCGGATACCAGCCCCCACCGCCTCGCCGATTTCCCGCAGATGTTGATGGCCCGGTATGTAGTCGCTCGCCGAATTGACGACAGCGACGAAGGGGCGTTTCATCTCGCTCTCGGTGATGCCCATCGCCTTGAGCAGGGAACGGTGGGGCGCTCTTGTGGGGCCCTCTTTCAATAAATCGCTTCTCATAGTTGGTCCACCGTCCATTATTCTTTAATCTTATTAAACAGCTCGATGCATTTGTTGTAGTAGCTGATCTTGCTCTCGTCTTCTGCGAACTGGGTGTCGTAGAAGGTGCGCAGGCAGAGGCTGAGGTTCTTGACAAAATCCTGATAGGAGACAGAATACTGCTTTCCGTCCGCCTCTGCGACATATGCGCCCAAATCCATGCCCGACAGAAACTTGGAATCGGTCCAGGAAATTTTCATGTTCTCGTAATCCGTGGCGCCCTCCTCGGGGACAGTGCCGTCGAGGTAGGAGAACAGCTGCTGGTTTTCTTGGAAGTTCTTGAAGTTGTAATCATCCACCAGGAAGAGAATGCTCTGGCAGGTGGACATGTCGGCGGCCAGCTTGGTCTGCGACGCCATCTGCATGTTGGGGTCCACGACGGCGTTTTCCGCATTTGGATCGGTCATTGTGTACTGCATAACGGAGACAACCACCTTGCCGTCCCCGTTGAGATCCTCACCGATGGCGGCAAATTCTTCCTCCATTTTACCAATCACCGATTCAGGATAGTTCGTGTTGCTGATGATGCCGATGGAATAGTCCGGATCGACCTTGGTGACGATATCATAAATAAAGAATCCGATGACAAAAAGCACCACAATTCCCACAATTACGTGCACCTTATGGTAAAACCAGAAATTCTGCCGTTTCTGCTGAGGGGTCATCTCCATTTTCATGCGGCTGGGGTCGTGGATGGTATCCTCTCCCGCGTTCCACAGCAGCTTTTCATCTCTTGACACGTTCGGTTCACTCCTTCGGTTTCATGGTGGGGACGAAAGCAACCATCTTTTCAATCTCTCCTAAACCTCCTCATATCTCATAACAGGTCTAAACGGGGTTTCTTCCTGAATCGCCATATCCCTATAAATTCGTGTAGTTTTTCGGGGGATTGGAGTATAAATTGGTGTAAATGGTGTAGAAGCTTTTATCCTCGCTCAAGAAATGCCACTTATTCGTTAGACACTTTATTATACTCGCTTTTGAAATATGAGTCAAGACCTTCAAACTCGGACTGCCTAAGTTCCTTCGTCACATCGGTATAGATGTTAAGCGTTGTTGAAATATCCTTATGACCAAGCGTATCTTGAATGACCTTGACATTCACTCCTGCTTCGCACATTCTCGTCGTAAATGTATGTCTTAATGAATGGCAGCTAAAATGCG
>CABSLJ010000271.1 GCA_902478455.1 uncultured Oscillospiraceae bacterium
CTATTGCGCGGATAAAGGCGTTTTGAGGGGGTTGCTAATCATACGCACTAATATTCTGAAATATTTCTGAGCTGTTCGACGGAAAAAGTCCGGACTTTTTATCTTATTTGGAAAAAATAACAAGCCTTGTTTTCAATTGTCGGTTTTTGTTGTATAATAGAACGCAACAGAAAATCGACCAACCTCAGAGATTGGGTAAGCCGGTTTTTTACGGACAGGACGCGTCCGCGTGGCGCGTCGATTCTCCGGACAGAGGGTACGACACAAAAAGTGAGGTGTAAGGAGAGGTTGCGGTGAAACGGGTTCTGATGGTTGTGCTGGGCATGGCGCCGATTGTTGCCGGCTGCCTGTTGGATTGGACGATGAGCTGCCTTTGGCTGTATAAAATCCTCTACTACAGCATACCTGTTCTGCTGCTGGTGTTTTGGTTTTGGGCGGGCAGGTGGTATGCGCGGCAATTTTCCGGACTGTGGGCGGCGGTTCTTGCGGGAAACGCCTGGGGAATTCTGTCGGCCGTGATTTTTACCTGGCAGTTTGTTCTGGTCCCGGCGGAGGAACAGAACCTTTTTTTGGCGTTTGTGTCCCAGTTGATTTCCATTGCGTTTCTGCCGTGGACGGTCCGATTGGCGCCGCGTGGGGATGTATTCCTGTCTCCGCTGATCTATGAGTACGCAAGCCTCCTGATTCTGTTGGCGGCCTTTACTGCGGGCAGTATTTATGAGCGCCGCCTGGCAACGCGCCGCATGCGGGGCGTCTGACGGCGGTTTCGAGGGAGCTCCCTCGGCAGAGACTTTGCAGCCATAGGGGAAGAAAATTTGTCCGGCGTGCGGGGGAAAACGCCCCGTTCATCGCGAGCTGCGCCGTGTAACCCGGCAAGTGTGCAGCTTGCGCGGCGGGACAGGAGAGACGCAGAGATCCGAAAAAAAGGGCGGATTCCTGATGGAATCCGCTCTTTGTGTCTTTTCTTCGGTTAAATCCCGCAGGAGGGACATTCCCCGTGGCAGTCGTGGTCCTCGAGTTTGCCCACAAAGGGCGTGGGGTCTATGCCCTTGCGGGTGTAATAATCGGCGATGGCCGCCTTGATCGCCTGCTCGGCCAACACGGAGCAGTGCACCTTGACCGGCGGCAGTCCGTCGAGCGCCTCCATGACCGCCTTGTTGGTAAGTCCAAGCGCTTGCTCCAGGGTTTTGCCCTTGATCATCTCCGTCGCCATCGAGCTGGTGGCGATGGCCGCGCCGCAGCCGAAGGTCTTGAACTTCACGTCGGCAATCACGCCGTTTTCCACGCGGATGTACATCTTCATGATGTCTCCGCATTTGGAATTGCCCACCTCGCCGACGCCGTTGGCGTTTTCCAGCTCGCCGACATTGCGGGGATTCGCGAAATGATCCATCACCTTTTCACTGTATGCCATGTTGTTTCCGCCTTTCTGGTCGCTCTTTTACTTTGTTTCCCATTCCAGAGGACGGCGCATGCTTTCTCATCCGCCGCCGCGTCTTTTCCGGAGAAAAGATGTTTTTATCCGTTCAGCGGCCGTTCGGACCGCTTTCCGCCATGATTTTTTCCCACAGGGGAGACATTGCCCGCAGCCGTTCGACAATGCCGGGCAGGATTTCCAAAATATAGTCGACGTCTTCCTCCGTATTTTGGTCGCTCAGCGAAAGCCGCAGGGAGCCGTGGGCGATCTCATGCGGCAGGCCGATGGCCAGCAGCACATGGCTCGGGTCGAGCGAACCGGAGGTGCAGGCCGAGCCGGAGGAGGCGCACACGCCTTGGAGGTCGAGCATCAAAAGCAGAGATTCTCCCTCGATGCCCTCGAAGCAGAGGTTGACGTTGCCGGGCAGCCGGTGGACGCGGTCTCCGTTTAAACGGGACCGTGGAATCTGCAGCGCACCGTCAATTAGCTTGTCCCGCAGGGCGCTCAGACGCTCCCGGCGCTCCGCCACGGTGGAGCAGGCGTGCTTCATGGCGGCGGCAAGGCCGACCATGCCGGCCACGTTTTCGGTGCCGGCGCGCCGTCCGCGCTCCTGTGCGCCGCCCTCGATGAGGTTCGGCAGCCGGATGCCCTTTCTGATATAGAGCGCGCCGCAGCCCTTCGGGCCGTGCAGCTTGTGCGCCGTCAGAGAGAGCAGGTCGATGTTCTGAGCGGCGACGTCGATCTCCACATTGCCCACGGCCTGGACCGCGTCGCTGTGGAAGAGCACGCCGCGCTTTTTGCAGATGGCGCCCAGCTCGGCGATGGGTTGAATGGTGCCGATCTCATTGTTGGCGTACATGACGCTCACGAGCGCCGTGTCCTCGCGCAGGGCGGCCTCCAGCTCGGCGGGGCGGACGAGCCCGTCCTCGTGCACATCGAGATAGGTGACCTCAAAGCCCTCCTTTTCTAGGGCGCTCATCGTATGCAGCACGGCATGGTGCTCGAATTTTGTGGTGATAAGGTGTT
>CABSLJ010000272.1 GCA_902478455.1 uncultured Oscillospiraceae bacterium
GCCTATGGCAAGCCCTACCGCATCCCCGCAGGTCGCCTCGACCGTGGGTCTTAAAAACGTGGTCATCGCACCGCTGATGGAGGACAGCGAGACCACACATACCTATGGGACGCTGCAGCTCATGGCAGGCGCAATCGAGGCGTCCATCACGCCGGAGAACGCTGATCCTGATGTCCAGCACGCCGATGACGTCGAGTTTTCGGTGCTGTACCCTGACCCGGAATTGTCCTTCAAAACCAAAATGGCCGACATCCCGCTGACCATCCAGGAGATGATCTTCGGCAACGCCATCGACGACAACGGCGTGCTGGTGCGCACGGCGTCCGACCGGCCGCCCTACTTTGCCGTGGGATTCAAGTCGGAAAAGTCGGACGGTACGTTCCGCTATGTCTGGCTGTTTAAGGTGCGCGCCAAGCCGGCCACAGAGACCTACGCCACCAAGGAAGGCACCAGCGTCACGCGCCAGACCGGCGAAGTGGAGTGGACGGCCATCAAGCGCACCCATGACGGGCGCTATCAGGCCGTGGCCGATGAAGGCCAAAACGGCTTCGACGCTACGAAGGCCGCGACCTTTCTGGAGTCCGTCTACGAGCCGACTTTCACGGAGGAAGAGTCCGGAGCGTGACCAACCGAACCTGTATGGGAGCACACCGCTTGCCGGTTCACAGCCGGCGGCGGTGTGTTTCTGTCTGATGGGAGGTGAAACCGATGGCGCTGGAGGCCCTGAAACGAAACGGGCACAACCTGCAGCTTGGCGGCTATGAAACGGACGGCCCCTACGGCATCCCGCGCCTTGCGCCGGCAACGCTTGACGGGACGCTTTCCTTTATTCCGTTCAACTGTGCAAAGACCGACTCCATGCGCGCCCGACACGGCGTGCATTTTTTCATCGACGACTATCTCTTTGAGCGCGTCTGGAAAGATCCTGCCCGTTACGCGCAGATGCTTATGGACTTCCGCGCGGTCATGACGCCCGATTTCAGCCTGTTTACCGACTATCCTGTGGCGGTGCAGCTCTACAACCACTGGCGCAAGCACCTGCTGGGCGCGTACTGGCAGCGCATGGGCATGACGGTCATTCCGTCGATCTGCTGGAGCGACGAATCGTCGTTTGACTGGTGCTTCGACGGCGAGCCGGCAGGCGGCACGGTGGCGGTGTCTTCCGTGGGCACACAGAAGAATCCAAACGCCAGACAGCTGTTTCAGCTGGGCTACAGCGAGATGCTCCGGCGGCTGAAGCCGGAGAAAATCCTCTTCTTCGGCGACATGCCGGAGAACTGCAAGGGGAATCTGGAGCATCATCCCGCTTATTACGCCGCGCTTGCTCATGCGCGCAAAAAGAGGTAAGCTATGGGCGGACGAGGCGGAAGCAGCCATCGCAGAACAGGTGGCGGCCTGAGCAGCCTGACGACGACCGCCCAGGTGAGCGATTGGATCAGGCGCCAGCACTGGTTTCGGCCCTATGCTCTCGTGAATCTGGACGGCGTGGACGTCGTAGCCGCGCGGGAGATCGCGGCGGCGTATCAACAGGTTTTTGACCGATACCCACAGCTGATCGGAGCATTCAGCGGCGTCAAATCGTTTGATCTGGGCAATGGCGTGTATGCGGACTGCAATCTTCAGACCGGACAGATACGCGTCAGCGATACCATGTATCGCAACGCGCAGGCGTTGGCCCGTCAGTACGCCTCGGATATTCGCTCAAACTGGCATCCGGCCGGTACGGATTGGCAGGCCATTATCACCCACGAGATCGGACATGCCATCGACGGCTTTATCTCACAGAAGCTGGATGTGGGCGGCAGGTCATTTTACCGGGATTGGCATCAAAACTCAGCCATGCTGCAAAAGAAGGTGGCTGACAAATTGAACATCGCGCCCACGCGGGATCGGATCAGCAAAGAAGTGTCCCGCTACGGGGCAAGCAATACGGCGGAATGGTTTGCGGAAGCCTTTGCCGAAGGCATGCGTTCAAGCACGCCGCGCCGTATGGCGGTAGAATTGATGAGGGAACTGGATGAAATCATGAGGAGGTTACGCTGATGTCCATGGCAGCGCCCAGGTATATGTCGGATCCCGAATACCTGAAATGGTTTGACTTTGAGACGGACACCTTTCGCGAGGGGACGCCGCAGCATGTGCTCGAAATGGTGCGTAAGGAGGATGAGGAACGGGAGAAAATGCGTCAGGACGCGCTAAAAGAGGGCTTCATGCTGTGACAAGGAGAGGAGCAAAAACAGATGATCACCTGTACCCTGAACGATAAGAAATACACCGTGGACTTCATCACGGGCCGCGCGCTGCGGGAGATGGAGCCCGCGGCGAAGATGTACAGCCGCATCGTCGCGCTGTCCAACGCCGCCCTCAAGGGCGAGACACCGGAGGAAGCCAAAGAGCTGTCCATCGGCGAGGCCATGGACGTGATGATCCGCTGGTTCTGCA
>CABSLJ010000273.1 GCA_902478455.1 uncultured Oscillospiraceae bacterium
CGATGGACCTGACCCCACAAGCTAAAAACGCGCTGAGAAGCCGGACGGCGGCGGTAAAAACCGGCCGTGCCCCCACGAAGCGCCTGCGTTATCTCGCCGTTCCGGCGACCGCTCTGATCCTTGCCCTGGCGCTGATTTTTTCATTCTCCTTTTCCTCACCCTCCCTGCAGGTGCAGGCGAAAGACCTCATGAGCGGCATACAGCCCAATCCGGTGGAAAGCCAACCGCTTTCCGATGAATTTCTGCGCGCAACGGCCGACTTCTCGCTGCGTCTCTTCCGGGAAACGCAGGAGGGGGATAACGCCCTGTTGTCCCCCCTTTCAGCCGTCTTCGCCCTCGGTATGACCGCCGCCGGCGCGCAGGGGGAGACCGGGGCGCAGTTTGAGGCGGTGCTGGGCGACGGCTTGCCGGTCGAAACACTTGCCGCCCAGTATCACGCCCTTGCGGCCAGACTGACCGATTCCCGCGCCGGGACCCTCCGCCTGGCCAACTCCATCTGGTACCGGGACGCCGACTGGCTGCACGTCAAGGATTCGTTTCTGCAGACAAACGCCGATTACTTCGGCGCCGACGCCTACCGCGCCGATTTTGACGACCCTCAGACCGCAGCGGACATCAACAAATGGGTGGAGCTTCAGACCGACGGGCTGATCGACCGGATGGTGGAGAACATTGAAAGCGACACCGTTCTTTACCTGTTTAACACCCTGCTGTTTGATATGAAATGGGAATCGGTTTATCAGGAGCCGGACCTTTCCACGCGTACCTTCACCCTGGAGGACTCGACCGAGATCTCGCACGAATTTATGTCCTCCACGGAAAGCCTGTACCTCTCCGACGAGCTGGCCGAGGGCTTTGTCAAGCCTTATGAGGGCGGGCAGTACAGCTTTGCAGCGCTGCTGCCCCGCGAAGGCAGCCTGGACGAATTCCTTTCCGCGCTGGATGGGGAGCGCTTCCTTGCCTATCTGCAAAACGCCTCGCAGGAGACCGTCGCAGCATCTATGCCCAGATTTGACCTGGAGGATGAAGCCGTTCTGAACGAGCCGCTCAAGCGCCTGGGTCTTACCGCGGCTTTTGATGCCGACATTGCCGATTTTTCCGCCATGGCCGAAGCGGCGACAGGCGCTCTCTACGTCGGCGAAGTGCTGCAAAAAACCTCCATCACGGTCGGCGCGCAGGGTACCAGGGCGGGCGCTGCAACCAAGGTGGAAATGCTGACCGAGGGAGCGATGCTTACGTCTCATACGGTCGAACTGAACCGTCCCTTTGTGTACGCCATTGTGGAAAATGAAACCGGTCTGCCGCTCTTCCTCGGCACGGTGCGGAATCCTGCGGCAAGCAAATAAAAGACGCCCGCAGTTTTTTCGGAATCGCTCCAGTTCCACGGGCCCGCAAGCCGCCGCATTCTGTGGATGACGTTTTCCTCCCGGTCTCCGCCACATAAAAGTACGAAATTCCCCCAGTCCGTTCCGGTAGAAAAGATGACTCCCCGCCGCGCTTTGAAATGCGCGGCGGGGAGGTTTTGTTTTGTCCCGTCCCTGCCTGCGCTTTCGAGTGCCGGGAAGCAAAACACCCGTTTTCCGCGGAACGCATCCTTACGGAAAACGGGTTGTCTCGCTGCAACAAAAAAGACCGCATACCCTCCCGCACGCAGTCTTTTCTGTATTGGAACCTCAAGCCAGTGTGGACTAATATGGCGCAAGCCGCTGCTCCATACTAGTCTTTGTATAAAAGCATCCGTTCACCGTATTTTTCCGCATGCGGCTACGGATGATTTTATCGTAGATACCTGTGGTATGCGCCTGTCTATCTTCTTGAAATAATCGGAGCGAAAAAAGAAGGTCATGGTGATATTCAGTCCGCTGCAAATCTTTTGCACGGTCAGCATCGTCGGATTCTTACTCGCGCCGTTGATGATGTTGTTCAGGGTAGACTGCGGAACCCCGCAGACCTCCCCCAGTCTGTTTACCGACATTCCCCTTTTCTCGCATAGCTCCAAAATCCTAAGCGACACCGCCTTTTGAAGAGTCATGTCTACTTCCCTCCAACCATTCAGTTTGTAAAACGCGCATCAGATTTGTTGTTTCAATGAAGCCGTGAGAGCAGACCGGAAAACCGGAATGTCCCGCCGGCATGGGTAAGTTACAGGAAGGAGTTCCGCCGCGTAGCAGCGTCTATTCACAGCGCCCACAGCGTCCGCCTGCGCTCTTTGGAAAGAGGTCGGCAGGTCATTCTGAAAGGGACTGTTTTAAATCTTCCACACATTGCTCATAGCTCTTAATTCCCTGAAAGTAATCCTCCAATCCCTTCTCGATCCATTCGCCCGCCGTGCGGTTGAGAAACACGCACTCCG
>CABSLJ010000274.1 GCA_902478455.1 uncultured Oscillospiraceae bacterium
ATGTGCAAGCGACTGATCATCAACGCGGGCATCGAACGCGTGGTGGTTCGCCGTGACAAGGACGATTATTTCGTCATCGACGTAAACGACTGGATTTTGAACGACGAATCTCTCGAAGGAATCCGGGGCTACTGAGCCGTATTTTTCTTTCTGCCGGACCGGCGGGGGTTTGCAGGGCGTCCGCCGGTCCGGCGCCGTTTTATCCCGCTTTTTTCGCATAGCCTTTCGCTTTGGGGCAATACTTTAGGAAAGAAAGGGTGGGCCGCGCGCAGGCTGTCAAAAAATCGAGCCGCCTCCCAAAAAACTTCCACAACTTATCCATCGACAAGTTTCGCCCAATTCCGTATACTAAAAGCATATTCCCGGGAAAACGGGCAATACACGATGGAAGGGCCGTCCGGTGCAGGTCACGCGGAGACGGGCGGCTTTTCTTCTTCCGCGTGGAGAAAGGATGATTCCCATGAAATTTCAAACCGGCGCATGGAACCGCACGGTGGACGTGCACGACTTTATCCTGCGCAATTACACGCCTTATGACGGAGACGCCTCCTTCCTCGCCCCGCCGACCGAGCGCACCAGGGCGCTCTGGGAGGAGGTCAAGGCCCTCATGGAGGAGGAACGGAAGGCGGGCGGCGTGCTCGACATCGACGAGCACACCATTTCCGACATTGCCGCCTACCGTCCCGGCTATATAGATAAAGAACTCGAGCAGATTGTGGGACTGCAGACCGACGCCCCCTTGAAACGCGCCATCATGCCCTTCGGCGGTATCCGCATGGTGCGCAAATCCCTGGAGGCCTACGGCCGCAAGATGGACCCCGAGGTTGAGCGGGTCTTCCGCTACCGCAAAACCCACAACGACGGCGTCTTCGACGCCTACACCGACGAAATGCGCCGCGCCCGCCATCACGGCATCATCACCGGTCTGCCCGACGCCTACGGCCGCGGCCGCATCATCGGCGATTACCGCCGCGTCCCCCTCTACGGCGTCGATTTTCTCATCGAGGAAAAGCAGAAGACCTACACGGGGCTGACCTATGACGTCATGGACTCGGCCGCCATCCGCAGCCGCGAGGAGCTTATGGAGCAGATCCGCGCTCTGAAGGCCCTCAAGGAGATGGCGCTCGACTACGGCTTTGACATCTCCGTCCCCGCGCAGAACACGAAAGAGGCCTTCCAGTGGCTCTATTTCGCCTATCTCGCCGCCATCAAGGAGCAAAACGGCGCGGCCATGTCTCTGGGGCGCGTCTCCACCTTTCTGGACATCTACGCCCAGCGCGACCTGCTCGAAAAGCGCTGTACCGAGGAGGAGATTCAGGAGCTTGTCGACCACTTCATCATGAAGCTGCGCATGGTCCGCTTCCTGCGCACCCCCTCTTACGACGAGCTCTTCTCGGGCGACCCCACCTGGGTGACCGAATCCATCGGCGGCATGACGGCCGACGGCCGCCACATGGTCACCAGGATGTCCTACCGCTTCCTGCATACCCTGCGCAATCTGGGACCCGCGCCCGAGCCGAACATGACCATCCTCTGGAGCCGTCATCTGCCGCAGAACTTCAAGCGCTTCTGCTCGGAAATTTCCATCGAAACCTCGTCCATCCAGTATGAGAACGACGGCCTCATGCGCAAAAAGTTCGGGGACGACTACGCCATCGCCTGCTGTGTGTCGGCCATGCGGGTGGGCAAACAGATGCAGTTCTTCGGCGCGCGCACCAATCTGGCCAAGGCCCTGCTTTACGCCATCAACGGCGGCCGGGACGAGATCACCGGCGAGCAGGTGGCGCCCGAATTTCTCGCCGTGCGCGGCAAATACCTCGAGTACGGCGACGTCATGAAAAAGTTCGACGCTATCTGCGAATGGCTCTCCACCCTCTATATCAACACCCTCAACATCATCCACTATATGCACGATAAATACTGCTATGAGAAGCTGCAGATGGCCCTGCACGACGACGATATCCTGCGCACCTGCGCCTGCGGCATCGCCGGGCTTTCGGTCGTGACGGACAGCCTCTCCGCCATCAAATACGCCAAGGTCCGCCCCATCCGCGACGAGCGCGGCCTGGCCGTCGACTACGAGGTGGAGGGGGACTATCCCAAGTACGGCAACAACGATCCCCGCGCCGACGAGATCGCCGTCGACGTGGTCAAGATGTTCATGGGAAAGCTCGCCAAGTGCCGCACCTACCGCGGCAGCAAGCCCACCCTTTCCATCCTGACCATCACCTCCAACGTCGTCTACGGCAAAAAGACGGGCAGCACGCCGGACGGCCGTAAGCGCGGCGAGCCCTTCGCCCCCGGCGCCAACCCCATGCACGGGCGGGACACCCACGGCTGCATCGCC
>CABSLJ010000275.1 GCA_902478455.1 uncultured Oscillospiraceae bacterium
TTTACACCTGGCCGACCCCATTGCACCTGAGCTGCCGGGGAAGCACCGGACCGGCATTTTGTACGCAAAGCGTACATGTAAGCCGGTCCGCAGGTGCTTTTCTTGGTTTCTTCTTTTGCACCAGCAAAAGAAGAAACTGCCCGCGCGGCATAAGCGCATACAATCGCATTCCAGGGGAATGCACGAAAAAGGGCCGTGAACCCGAAATTTGGCATGCAAAACCCCCGGCGTAAGTGATGCGCCGGGGGTTTTATTCATACAGGAATATTCAAGCTCAACAATACGCTATGTAAACTAGCGTCTATTCAACCGGCTTTTCCACTTCGTCGGCTTCCTCCGCCTCATGCACGGAGTCCTCCGCCAAGCCCTCAATGGCTTCATCGGCAGCAGCCCCCGCAGCATCATCCCCGGCTGCTTCCTCCCCGTCGTCCTCCTCCGCGATCTTTTCTTCAAAGATGGTGGAATCCTCCGTCTCGTCCTTTTCCACAACGGCCTCAAAGCCGCTCAAGAAGGTGTACGGGATGCCGTAGCCCAGCATGATGTAGCCGAGCACGCCCATCACCGAGCCGGTGATCTCCTTGGCAAAGGGAAGGCCGGGCGCAAAGGCGGCAAGCACCATATACAGACCGGGAAACACGATCAGCAGCAGCACGCTCAGACTGAAGCGTCTGATCTGCTTGCCCTCGCCGACGCGGGTGGCGTAAAACAGCAGCAGACCGAAGACGACGTACATTGCGACATGGACGACAGACGAGAGGGTCTGGTCGAGCGAGATGGACATATTCTCCAGAAAATACATGCAGCAGACATAGGCGATCACCAGGAAGGCCGAAAGCAGGTTGTTGACCTTTGCGTGCTTGTCATTCGTTTTCAATGAAGATTCCTCCCCTTATTTTTGCGGCGGACGGCGACGTTGCATCCGCCGCACTTTTCTCTGTTATCATGATAACAGATTCGCCTGTTCAGTCAAGCGAGGAGCGCGATTTTTCATGAAAAATTCACTTTTTGGCGCTGTCCGCGGCGGAGCGTTCCTATCTTTTTCGGGCGGCCAGAGCCACCCAGCCCTTTTCCTCTCGTTCCTCCAAAAGGGCAAAGCCCGCCCGGTTCAAAGCCGCTTTGACCTCTTCGGCGCGCGTGTCGATGATGCCGCTCATCAGGTAAACCGCGTCTTTCTCCAGGAAGGCGTCGATCTTCCCGGTCAGGCGCAGAATGACGTCGGCCACAATGTTGGCCACAACCACGCGGAAGCGCCCCTCCACACCGGCGGTCAGATCCCCGCATAAGGCGGTAAAGCGGCTTTCCACATGGTTGAGCGCCGCATTTTCCCGCGCCGTTTTGACGGCCAGCTCGTCGATGTCTACGCCGACGGCCTCGGACGCGCCCAGCAGCAGCGCCGCGACGGACAGAATCCCGCTCCCGCAGCCGAGGTCGAGCACCCGGTCGCCGGGTTCCACATAATTTTCCAGCAGCTCCATGCACAGCCGGGTGGTCTCATGCGTGCCCGTGCCGAAGGCGAGGCCAGGCTCCAGGTCGAGCACCACGCGGCCGGCCGCGTCCTCCATCTCCTCCCATACGGGGCGGATGAGCAGGCGCTTCCCCACCTCGATGGGCTTGAAGTATTTTTTCCAGTTGTTGATCCAATCCTCCATGGCGCAGCCGGCCGTGGTGATCTCATTCCTGATTCCGGCCGCGGCGTAGCGCTCGGAGAGATAAGCCACCGCCTCCTGGGGATTTTCCTCGGGCGAAATGTAGACATGCACGAGGCCGACGCTGCGGTCCTTCTGCAGCAGCGCCTCGTCAAAAAGATCGATGTGGGCGATTTCCCCCGCCTCTTCCTCCAGATGGGAATAATCCTCGATGTAGATGCCGTAGGGGACGACCATCTGCGCGATGTCTCCCGCGCGGTCGACGTCGGACACCGGGACGCGTATGATGACTTCGGTCCATTCCATGCTTTTCACTCTCCTGCTTCCTGCGGCTGTTCCTTGTAGTAGCCGTCCATATAATCCATATATTCCCGCTTGCTCAGGTGGTGCGGGAACTGCTCCAGCGCCGCGTGGGCCTCCCTTGCCCCGTCCTTTAACAGGTGGTAAAGGGTCAGCGCCATCGCCTTGGCGGGCAGAATGTAGGCCTTGTATTCGTCGGTGATGCGGAAATCGGCGCTGTGCAGCGCCCCGCTGAAGCCGCCGCTCGTGAAGCCGACGACCGGCATCAGGTGGGTCAGATCGCCCACGTCGGTCGAGGCGGGATTGTGCACCGAAAAATCCACCTTTGCCACACTCGCTTCCCCCGCAAGCGCCTGCCCGGCGCTTACAAGCGCGCCCGAGACCGGCTCCTCCAGGAT
>CABSLJ010000276.1 GCA_902478455.1 uncultured Oscillospiraceae bacterium
ACTGGATACATTGCTCCGTTATTCCGATTTTACAAAGGTTCCTCCGGAAAAGAAATGCACGCTGGCAAAAATTTCAGTTGTCCTGGACGAGTATATCGCAGAGTACCATCTGGACGCGCTGGCGATCCGCTGCTGGAATGAGATGGAGACTATTCTTCACGTATGTCCCTGCGTGCTCCTGTCCGAACTGAACGACAGGGGAATCGTGGCCAGCTGCGAAATTGACCTCACGTCCGCAATCTCCATGCGGGCAATGGCTTTGGCGAGTGAACAACCAACCGCAGTTCTTGACTGGAACAACAACTATGGCGAGGAAGAGAATAAGGTTATCCTCTTTCACTGTGGTTCCGCGGCCCAAAGCCTCATGGCCGGCCCGGGGAACGTTACTGCCCATAAAATGTTTGAAAAGGAAAATCCGGGAAGCGGATGGGGGACCAATGAGGGCAGAATACGTCCGTTTCAGACAACGCTTTCCAACTGCTTGACGGTGGACGGGAAAATCAGGATTTATGCAAGCGAGGCGGCCTTTACCGACGACCCGATTGAAGCGTCGTATTTTGGATGCGCGGGCGTATGCGAAATCCCCCACATGGAAGACAAAATGCTCCGTCTGGCCAAAGGCGGATTTAAACACCATACCTGTGTTGGCGTAGGCCACATGAAGGAGATATTAAAAGAGGCGTTTACGACATATCTCGGATACGATTGGGTGGATATTGATCACTCAAGCCCGGCTTTTAACGAATAGACCCGGCTTGTGTGGACATTCATTCTTACGATCCGTCCGGTTTTTCATCCACATCCCCATCACAAGCAAATAACGGCATGGGAACCGTTTCGTAAAAAACGGACATTATAACGGACATCATAAAGGAACCACCTCCGAAGCAGGCTAAACCCTGCGGCGGAGGTGGTTTTGTATGTCAAGAAGCTTTGTGTCGATCAAATATACAGCCATTACCAGCGGGGACGAAAGGGACCGGCGCTATGCCTCCATGTGCTTTTTAAGGAAGGGAACGAACGGGACATCGCTGTACGGAGGCGCTGAAATTTCGGCGCAAGGCAATTCTGACCCGACCACAGATCTCGACAATCAATAACGCAATTTGATATAATAGCTGTAATTTAAACAGAGGGTGAGGTTTTGTTCATGGTTTCCGCGCCGCGATGCAGGAGGAGCGCCCGGGGCCGTGAACGCATATCAGCCATCAGAATTCCTTTGCCGCAGCGCGCGGGAAGGGACAAGCGGGGTGACGATCATGAAGCAAAAGCCGGACGCGCCCGGGGAAATACAAATCCGGGGCGCAAGGGTGCACAATTTGAAAAATATCGACGTCAACGTTCCACTCAACAGGATTGTCGGCATCGCCGGCGTGTCCGGTTCGGGGAAATCCTCCCTGGCCCTGGGCGTTCTGTACGCGGAGGGCTCACGCCGCTATCTGGAGGCGCTTTCCACCTACACCCGCAGGCGCATGACCCAGGCCGCAAAGGCCGATGTGGACGAGGTGCTCTACGTCCCTGCGTCGCTGGCCCTGCACCAGCGTCCCGGCGTGCCCGGCATCCGCAGCACCTTCGGCACCGGAACCGAGCTTCTCAACAGTCTGCGCCTGATGTTTTCCCGGCTGGCCAGCCATCGCTGCCCCAACGGGCATTACCTGCCCCCCACGCTGGCCGTGGCGGCCGAGCAGGAGCTTGTCTGCTCCGAATGCGGAGCGAAATTCTACGCGCCGGGGGCGGAAGAGCTGGCCTTCAACAGTCAGGGGGCCTGCCGCACCTGCGGCGGAACCGGCATTGTCCGCGCCGTAAACCGGGAGGCGCTCGTCCCTGATGAGTCACTCACCATAGACGAGGGCGCGGTCGCGCCGTGGAATTCACTGATGTGGTCGCTGATGACCGACGTCTGCCGGGAAATGGGCGTCCGCACCGACGTCCCCTTCCGCGAGCTGACCGAGCGGGAAAGGGACATCGTCTACAACGGTCCCGCCGAAAAGAAGCACATCTTCTACAAGTCGAAAAACTCCAATCAGGCCGGGGAGCTGGATTTCACCTATTTCAACGCGGTCTATACGGTGGAAAACTCCCTTGCCAAGGTCAAGGACGAAAAGGGTATGAAGCGGGTGGAAAAATTTCTGAAGGAGGACGTGTGCCCTGACTGCGGCGGCACCCGTCTGTCCGAGGCGGCGCGGGCGCCCCGGCTGCGCGGCATCGGTCTGGAGGAGGCCTGCGCCATGCCGCTGACCGACCTGCTCCAATGGGTAAACGGTGTTCCGGCCTCCCTGCCCGGGGAGATGCGCCCCATGGCGGAGAGC
>CABSLJ010000277.1 GCA_902478455.1 uncultured Oscillospiraceae bacterium
TGGGCTCGGAGATGTGTATAAGAGACAGAAACCATGACGATCCAGCTCAACGGGAAACAGGCAGAGCTTGCCGCTCCCGTTTCCATTGAACAGTTTTTACAAGAGAAGGGCCTTCCCCTCGACGCGGTTGCCGTTGAATACAACGGGGACATTCTTTCCAAAGAAATGTTTGCAGAGCATACCCTGCGGGAAGGCGACGTGCTCGAGGTGCTCCGCTTTGTCGGCGGGGGCTGATAGCCTGGACAAAAGGCAAATTGCAGAAAACCAAAGGAGGATTATTTATGAACCAGGAAGATACACTCATCATCGGAGGGCGGGAATTTCAAAGCCGGCTCTTCGTCGGAACCGGAAAATTTTGCGACGACGCGCTGATCCCGGACATGATTGAACGTTCGGGCGCGCAGGTCGTCACAGCCGCCGTCCGGCGCATGGATTTTGACGCGCCACAGCGGAGCGTATTAAATTACATCCCCAAAACCGTGACGCTGATGCCCAACACTTCCGGCGCACGGACAGCGGAGGAGGCGCTCCGCATTGCGCGCCTGGCCCGCGCCGCGGGATGCGGAAACTTTATCAAGATTGAAGTCATTTCCGACAATACCTACCTTTTGCCGGACAACGAAGAAACGGCGCGTGCGGCGCACTTATTGTCGGAGGACGGTTTCATCCCGCTTTGCTACATGCTGCCGGATTTATACGCCGCCCGCCGGATGCGCGACGCAGGCGCTGCCGCTATCATGCCGCTCGGCGCGCCGATCGGTACCAACCGCGGCCTCAAAACCAGGGAAATGGTGCAGATCCTGATTGATGAAATGGATCTGCCCGTGGTCGTGGACGCCGGGATCGGCAAGCCGTCGGAAGCCGCGGAGGCGATGGAAATGGGCGCGGCGGCGGTTTTGGTCAACACGGCCATCGCTTCGGCGAAGGATCCCGTCCTTATGGCGGAAGCGTTCTCCAAGGCGGTGGAGGCAGGCCGCACGGCATATCTGGCAGGCCTGGGCAGCGTCGGAGGCGCAAAGGCTTCCGCTTCCTCTCCACTGACCGGATTTTTGCACTGATGCGGGGTGGTTTTTATGAGCTTTTATGAAATTTACCGGCAGTACAAGGAATTCGACTATGACGGATTCTATTCTTCGCTCACAGGGGACGCCATCCGCTCTGCCATGGACAAGCCCAGGAAAAGCGATTTTGACCTTTTGGCGATGCTGTCTCCCCAGGCGGGGCAGGAATATTTGGAAGAGATGGCGCAGCGGGCGAACGAGCTTACGATCCGCAACTTTGGGAAAACCATTTTGATGTTTACGCCGCTGTATCTCGCCAACTACTGCGAGAACGCCTGCATCTACTGCGGATTTAACCGGACGAACCACATTTCCCGCTCCCTCCTTTCCATGGAAGAGGTGGAGCGCGAAGGGCGGGCGATCCAGGAGATGGGCGTCCGACATATTATCATCCTGACAGGGGAATCGCACAAGGTCACGCCGCCGTCCTACATCGCGGACTGCGCCCGCATTTTAAAGAAGTATGTAAGCTCGATCTGCATCGAGGTCTATTCGCTCACGCAGGAGGAATACGCCACGCTCTACGAGGCCGGGGTAGACAGCTTTACCATGTTCCAGGAAACCTACAACGAAGACATTTACCCCATCCTCCATCCCTCTGGGCCGAAGCACGACTACCGCACCCGGCTGGACAGCCCGGAAAAGGCGTGCATCGCGCAGTACCGCAGCGTCAACCTCGGCGCGCTTTTAGGGCTGGACGAGTGGCGGCGCGAGGTCTTTTACACCGCTCTGCACGCCAAATATCTGGCCGAGCGCTATCCGGGCACGGACGTAGCGGTTTCCCTGCCGCGTATCCGCCCCTGCGCGGGCGAGAGCGCTTTCCAGCCCAAATGCGAGGTGGACGACCGCGCCATCGTGCAGGCGATGACCGCCCTGCGTCTTTTCCTGCCGCGGCTCGGCATAACAGTCTCGACCCGCGAGACGCCGGAATTCCGGGATAACCTGATCGGCCTTGGCGTCACGAAGATGTCGGCCGGTTCGGTCACGGAAGTCGGCGGGCACGCGGACGCGCCCAAAACGGAAGGGCAGTTTGAGATTTCTGACCCCCGAAGCGTCCCGGAGATGGCCGAAGCCATCCGCCGGCGCGGCTACCAGTGCGTGTTTAAGGATTGGGACGGGATTTGATATGGGACACAATATTTTTGTAGAGGGTTTGAAACGCTATTTATCGGAAGAGGAGCTTGCCCGGCTCGCGTCCGTCCGCGTCGCCGTCGCGGGGG
>CABSLJ010000278.1 GCA_902478455.1 uncultured Oscillospiraceae bacterium
CCTTCACGCCGTCCTCGGCGAAGATGCTCTCCAGCGCCAGCTTGATCTCGGTCTTGTTGGCGCCAACGGCCACCTCAAAGATGTAGCGCTTGTCGCCGATGCCCTCGTAAGCCTTCTCGGTGAGGACGGGGCGCAGGATGATATCGTGCGGATCCTTCATTAGGCGTACACCTCCTCGACGGACTGGGTCGCGGCCTTGGTGAGGATCACCTTGCCGGCGTTGAGAATGTCGTACACATTCAGGGTGTTGACATAAGCGGTCTTGGCCTCGGCCAGGTTGCTGGTGGCGCGGACGACGTTCTCGTCACGCTCGGGCAGCACCACCAGGGCCTTCTTGGTGGCGCCCAGCTTCTTGAGGGTTTCGGCCATGAGCTTGGTCTTGGCTTCCTTCAGCTTCAGCTCGTCCACGATCATGATCTCGCCAGCCTGGAGCTTGGAGGTCAGGGCGGACTTGAAGGCAGCGCGGCGCACCTTCTTGGGCACGGCGATGACATAATCCCGGGGCTTGGGAGCGAAGACCACGCCGCCGTGGGTGAACTGGGGAGCGCGGTTGCCATGGTGGCGGGCATTACCGGTGCCCTTCTGGCGGTAGATCTTCCGGCCGCCGCCGCGCACCTCGGTGCGGGTTTTGGCGCTCTGGGTGCCCTGGCGCTTGTTGGCCAGGATGGAGCGGACGACCAGATGCATGGCGGCAACGTTGATCTCAGCGGCAAAGATATCGTCGCTCAGCTCAATCTCGCCAATGGCCGCGCCTTCCATATTATAAAGAGCAGTCTTAGGCATGCTGTTTGTTCCTCCTTACACAGGCTCAGGCCTTGCACGAATTGCGGACGATGAGCAGGCCGCCGTTGGGGCCGGGCACGGCACCCTTTACCAGCAGCAGGTTGCGCTCCGCGTCCACCTGCACGATCTCCAGGTTCTGGATGGTCACGCGATCCACGCCGTAGTGGCCGGCCATGTGCTTGTTCTTGAACACACGGGAAGGATCGGAGTTGGCGCTCAGGGAGCCCACGCCGCGGTGATACTTGGAGCCGTGCGCCATGGGGCCGGTGTGCTGGTTCCAGCGCTGAATGGCGCCGGTGAAGCCGTGGCCCTTGCTGGTGCCGGTGATGTCAATCTTGTCGCCCGCGGCGAACTGGTCGGCCTTGAGCTCGTCGCCCACGTTGTAGCCGGAGCAGTCGTCAAAGCGGAACTCGCGCAGGGTGCGCATGGGGGCCACGCCCGCCTTCTTGAAGTGACCGGCCTCGGGCTTGTTCAGCAGCTTCTTGGCACGGTTCTCCGTCAGCGCGCCGAAGCCCACCTGAACGGCCTCGTAGCCGTCGGTTTCCACAGTCTTCTTCTGCACCACGGTGCAGGGGCCCGCTTCAATCACGGTGACCGGAACGAGACGGCCGTCTTCGGTGAAGACCTGCGTCATGCCGATCTTTTTGCCCACGATCGCTTTCTTCATGTTTTCGTTCCTCCTGCTTCTTCTTTTTACAGCTTGAGTTCGATTTCGACACCAGCAGGAAGTTCGAGCTTCATCATGGCGTCCACCGTCTTCGGGTTGGGGTTGTTGATGTCGATGAGGCGCTTGTGGGTGCGGCGCTCAAACTGTTCGCGGCTGTCCTTGTACTTGTGAGGAGCGCGAAGGATGGTGACGATCTCCTTCTCCGTGGGGAGCGGGATCGGGCCGGATACCCGTGCGCCGGTCCGCTTGGCAGTCTCCACAATCCGCTCCGCAGACCGATCGATCAGGTTGTGCTCGTAGCTCTTGAGCTTGATACGGATTTTCTGGGTGGCCATTGATTTACCTCCTTGATCGTTCTCGTATGCGCCGTCGCGGTGCCCACTGCAGGTGCAGGCCCCGCCCGCGCTATCGAGTCCGTCGCCCGATTTTCGGGCTGGTCCATGGTAATTACCCGCCTGGCCTGGCGGCAACTTACCACTTCATCCCTAAACAGACAACGCTCATATTATACAGACTTCTCTAGGAAATTGCAATACGTTTTTCACCCTTTTTGAGAAATTTTTTTCGTTTTTTTCATTCTTTCCTTTCCCGCAACGCGCGGTAACTGGCTGTTTTCCTCCCAATGGGTCTAAACACGATTCCGGGTGTATCCATCTTTTGCGGGTTTTCCACGGTTTTCCGGGGAAAAAAATTTTTTCTTTTTGTACCATGTCTGGAAACATAGTTGTATCAAGGCATTGGCGCATATTTTCTGCACACCCGATCGTGTGTGTCCAGTCAGTATTTTCCTTTTTTGCCCCCGGGGCACTGTACAGCGGGCC
>CABSLJ010000279.1 GCA_902478455.1 uncultured Oscillospiraceae bacterium
ACTCCTATTCGCTATTTATTTCTTTGATTTGTTACACATCATTGTAACACCTACATTCTTCAACGAGCTTGGCCGTCCCCTCTCTTGGCTGCTTTCCGTTTCTATGCTATAATAATTTAATCTGTATTTCGGAGGAAGGCGCGCAATGCCCCTGCCGTCGAAATAGCATTGGTAAGAAACTCGGAAAGGAGGAGAGAAAATGCTCCGTTTGATTTTGGGCCGCGCGGGCAGCGGCAAGACTCGTCTGGTCCGCGAGGAAATTGCGGAAAGGGTACAGCAGGGCAGACGGGGGATTTTCCTCCTCGTGCCCGAGCAGTATTCCTTTGAAAGCGAGCGCGCCATGCTCGAGCGCCTCGGCCCGCGCGACGTCCGTTTGGTGGAGGTCTCCAGCTTTACCCGCCTGTGTGAGCGCGTCTTCCGGGAGACGGGGGGACTCTGCGGCCGCCGCCTGGACGACGGCGGCAGAGCCGTCCTCATGAGCCGCGCGCTCGAGCAGGTCAGGGAACAGCTCTCCCTCTACCGCCGCCAGGCTGAGTCGGTCGAGCTGGTAAGCCTCATGCTTTCAGCCCTTGAGGAATTTAAGATGTGCGCGATTTCCACGGAAGAGCTGCATGCCGCCGCCTTAAACGCCGGGGAGGAGACCCTTGGGAGGAAGCTTGAGGAGACCGCCCTCATCCTCGAAGCCTACGACGCCCTTTTGACCCGGACCTACATAGACCCGCTCGACGACCTCAGCCGTCTGGCCCGCACGCTGGAAAGCTACAGCTTTTTCGCGGGAAAGACGGTCTACCTCGATTCCTTCGCCGGCTTTACCATGCAGGAGCTGCAGGTGCTGCGACTGATCCTCCGGCAGGCGGAGGAGGTACATGTCACCCTGTCGGCCGAATCGCTCGGCGAGGGGGGCGACCGCATGGGGCTTTTTTCCTCCACCGAGCATACGGCGCGCGCGCTGGCGCGCCTTGCCCGGAAGGAGGGGGTACAGGTCGAAGCGCCCGTTCACCTGCCGGGCGGACGCCGCTTCGCAGGAAAGGGTCTGCGCGCCGCCGAGGCGGGGGTCTTCCGCCCCGAGGCAGTGGCGCATCCCGGTAAATGTGAGGACGTCTTCCTCTACCGCGCCGCCGGTCCCTATGAGGAGGCCGACTTTGTGGCCCGCACCATCCGCCGCTTGGTGATGGAGGAGGGCCGGCGCTACCGGGACTTCGCCGTCATCACGCGCACGACCGAGCCCTACCGCGGCATCATCGACGCCGCGCTGGAAAAATACGGCATCCCCTGCTTTATGGACCGGCGGGAACCGGTCTCAGGCAAGCCGCTGATGAACCTCGTGCTTTCGGCTTTTCAGGTCATTCACGGCCGCTTTGCGTCGGACGATGTGTTTCGCTATCTGAAAACCGGACTGGCCGGACTTTCCACCGAGGAGATCGCTCTGCTGGAAAACTACGTCCTGCTCTGGGGCATCCAGGGCGCGCGGTGGAAGGAGCCCTTCACCGCCCATCCGGAGGGCTTTTCCGAACAGATGACCGAGGAAAACGCGGAAACCCTGCGCGCCCTAGAGGCACTGCGCCTGCGGGTGATGGAGCCGCTGCTCCGCTTTTCCGGGCGGATTTCCTCGGCCGACGGCGCAGGCCTTGCCAAGGCGGCCTACCTGCTGCTTGAAGAGGTCGACGCGGCAAAGGCGCTGCTTTCCTACGCGGATTCGCTCACCACGTCGGGGCAGAGGGAGCTTGCAGAGGAGCAGCTGCGGCTGTGGGACCTGCTCGTCGCCATTTTGGAGCAGACGGCGCTGGTGCTCTCAGACGTGCGGCTTTCCTCCCGGCGCTTTGCTGAGCTTTTGAAGCTGGTCATCGAAGCGAACGACATCGCCTTTATCCCCCAGGGGCTGGACGAAGTCCCCGTCGGCGCGGCCGACCGCATGCGGCCCGCCGCCCCCAAAATCGTCTTCGTCATCGGCGCGGTCGAGGGGCAGTTTCCCCGCGCGCCGGTCGCCTCGGGCGTGTTCAGCGACGCCGAGCGCCGCTATCTCATTTCCACCGGACTGCCGATGTATGATGCCCTTGAGGACCTCGCGCTCAAAGAGCGCTACCTCGCCTACACCGCCATGTTCGCTCCCTCGGAACGGCTGTATGTCTCCTGGCCGGGAGCGGACGCCTCGGGCGGGGCGTGCATGCCCTCCTCCATTGTGCGGGAGCTTGCGCGCGTGCTGCCGGGGCTTGCCGTCTGGCAGGATGATTTTGAGGACCCGCGCGACCTCGTCTGGGCCGA
>CABSLJ010000280.1 GCA_902478455.1 uncultured Oscillospiraceae bacterium
GAAAAAGCTCCCCTCCCTCGAGGAAAAACTTGCGGGCATCCAGGCGGAGCTCGATGAGCTGGAACGCCGCCGTCTGGCGCGGGAAGCCAACGCACGACAGGAGGCGCGCATCCGCGAGCTGCTCGCCCAGCAGAAGGGACTGGGCATCAAACTGACCGATCTCGACGAGGGAATCCGCCTGTCCGAGCTCTTCATCCGGCTGCGTGCCTGCGATCTGGAGGAGGACATCAACCGACACTTCAAATACGTCCGCTGGAAGCTGTTCGAAACACAGGTCAACGGCGGCGTGAAGAACTGCTGCGAGGCCATGGTGGCCAACAGGGACGGCGAGTACATCGAATACACCAACAACCTCAACGACGGCCACAGAGTCCGCGGCGGCGTCGATATCATAAACGCCATCGGCAAGGCCGCGGGGCTGGAAATGCCACTTTGGATCGACCGCGCCGGCGAGGTCACCCTCGACCTGGAGACCGGCGCGCAGATGATCCGGCTCTATGCCAGCGGTGAGGATAAGACTTTGAGAGTGGAGGCAGTCAAATGAAAGAATGCATAACAGGACAAAGCAAGTACGGCAGCTGCGTATGCTGCGGGAAGAACGGCGTCGAGTGCTGCGCCGAATGCGAGGAAAGCTGCAATGCCCGGTGCGGATGGATAGAGGAGCCGCAGTCCTCCGAGCCTGCCGAACCTGTAATCGATGCGGAGATTCCCGCAACGGAAGAAGCCGAACCCGCAAACGACGTAGGGACGCCCGCGGGCGAACCCTGTGAGTGGGAAAACGCTTCCGGCGGCGAGGAGGACGAAGCCGAAGAGACGCCGGAACCTGAAATCCCCGCCGGAGAACCCGTCAGCCTGCGGGACGCGGCTTTTGACAGCCTGATTGACGCAATGGACTCCAAAATCAACCAGGCGCTCCGCACGGCCGTTGGCGAGCATCAGAGCTTCACGCTGACCGCCAAGGTGACCTTCTCCTGGCGTTCGGGCGTCTTCGACGTTGAACACGAAACCGGGTATCAGTTTGATCCCATCAAGGTCAAGAGCAAAGGCGTACTTTTCGACCCCATCCAGATTGCGCTGGACGATACCGGCCGGCCGATCATTCCCTACGACCGCGAGCATCAGCTGACCTTCTCCGAAGTGCAGCCCATCAGGACCACCGTGGACGGAGAGACCGGCCTTGTGGAGCAGGTAGAGGCAGATGTCTCCGACGAGGAGCCGGAGGAACCATTTGATACGGATTCCTGTTCCCTTGACTGCCCCTTCCTTGATCTGGATGAAGACGACCGCGCCTATATCTGCTGCTATGGAGCGGATGAATTTGAGCCGGAGGCTTACCGCCAGGCCGTGGAGGAATGCGGATGCACCCGCCCGGGCGTGAGAAACACCTACAACGCTTTGTTTAAGGAGGACGCAGATCATGAGTGAAAATAAATTGCAGGCAGAGGGCGCAAAAACCTTCAGCACAGCCCTGACCAAGGTGAACGACAGTTTCATGCCCCTGATTATCGATCAGCTCCAGAAAAACCGCATTGAGATGACCGCCTACTCCAAGGAATGCGTGCTGCATGCCATCTCAGCCATCAACTCCATGTTGGACAAGAACGGGGTCTCCTGGACCGATTCACAGCTTGACAAAAGCACGGTCTCGGATATTCTCGTCAAGATCGCCTGCTTCCAGCTCAACGCTGCGGCATCCCCGCGGGAGGTTTACTTCCAGCTGCGCAACGAAAAATCGAAGGCAATCGACCCCGAAACCAAGAAGACGGTCGAGGTATGGAAGAAAAAGATCGAAATGGGAATCGAAGGAGACGGAAACGACAGCATCCTCTCCCGTTTCGGCCGCGGCGTGCAGCGCGTATGCCAAATCTGGAAGGTGCGGGAGAACGACGGCTTCGAGTACCCCAAGTTCAACGGACTGGAAATGACGCCGCCGCAATGGTCCCCCGCGGGCAGCGGAAAGATCGTCCGGATTGTATATCCCATCATTATGGAAGGCCACGACGGAAACTCCTACGCTGAGTTTTACATAGCGGAGCGCGCCGACGTCATCGGCAATCTGGTGGCCCACATCAACAGCAACCTCATGAACGAGACCTTCGGCCTGGCCGAGAGTAAATTCAAGGCCAGTGCGGAGCAGAAACAGAAGATCGACGCCAAAAAGCGGGAACTGCTCGCCAAAGCGAAGAGTCTCGGCCTGGATGCTGCCCTCGACGATCCGGAGCTGCAGCCCTGGATCAGCCCGGCCTGGAC
>CABSLJ010000281.1 GCA_902478455.1 uncultured Oscillospiraceae bacterium
ACTCCTATTCGCTATTTATTTCTTTGATTTGTTACACATCATTGTAACACCTACACGGCACAGTCTGCTTTATTTGAAATAACCCTTGCATTTTGCTTTCTGATGTGATAGAATACTCTCGCAATAGTACGAAGGATGAAAGAGTGGGGCGACCCGCTCTTTTGTTTGTCTGGAGGAGAATTGAGTGGCTAAAAAGAAGCAGGGCGGAAATACCACAGGGCTGATCTGGCAGCTCGCGAAGCCCATTGCCGAGCAGCTCGGCCTGGAATTGTGGGACATCCGCTTTTTAAAAGAAGGGGCCGACTGGTACCTGCGCATCTTTATCGACAAGCCTGACGGCGTGACCATTGAGGACTGCGAGGCCATGAGCCGGGCGATCAATTCTCCGCTCGACGAGCTCGACCCCATTGAACAGAGCTATTTCCTGGAGGTCTGCTCTCCGGGATTGAACCGCGCGCTGACCCGGGACGAACACTTTGAGCGCTTCCGGGGAGAGCGGGCCGTGGTGCGGCTGATCCGTCCGCTGCCCGACGGGCGCAGGGAGATAACGGGCGCGCTCGGAGACTGCTCCGACGGCGTGCTGCGTCTCTCCACCGAAGACGGGCCGTTTGAATGCGCGCGCAAAGATACTGTTTCCATCCGGCTGGATGAAGATGATGTTGGAGGGTTAGAAGAATGAACAGCGAAATTTACGAAGCTCTGGCGCTACTGGAAAAGGAAAGAGGCATCCCCGTCGACTTCATGCTCGACCGGATCCGCAAGGCCATCCTGACCGCCTGCAAGAGCAGCTACAACGGCAATGAAGACGCCATTATCAATATGGACCCCGCCACGGGCGCCTTTGAGGTCTATCTGCGCAAGACGGTGGTCGAGGACGTGGCCGACAAGGGCAGGGAAATCTCTTTAGCCGACGCCCGCGCCATCGACCCCAACGCCGCTGTGGACGAAAAGGTCAGCATCCCGCTGGACACCAAGGAGTTCGGCCGCATTGCGGCGCAGACCGCCCGCAACATCATCCGTCAGGGCATCCGGGACGGCGAGCGCGGCCAGGTGATGCAGGAATTCCAGAGCCGCCACCAGGAGCTGGTCAGCGCCCTGGTCGAGCGCATCGATCCGCGTTCGGGCGCGGCGACGCTGCGCATCGGCAAGGCCGAGGCCGTGCTGCCCAAAAGCGAGCAGGTGGGCGACGAGGAGCTCAAGGAAGGCGATCACGTCAAAGTGTACGTCGTCGACGTCAAGGAGACCGAAAAAGGTCCCCGCGCCGTCATCTCCAGAACCCATCCCGACCTGGTCAAGCGCCTGTTTGAAACCGAAGTGCCCGAGATTTACGACGGCACGGTGGAAATCAAGTCGGTCTCCCGCGAGGCGGGTTCCCGCACCAAGCTGGCCGTCTACAGCCGCGACCCCGACGTCGACGCCGTGGGCGCCTGCATCGGCCCGCGCGGCGCGCGCGTCGGTTCGGTGGTCAATGAGCTCGGCGGGGAAAAGATCGACATCGTCGAATACAGCGACGACCCCTGCAAGTTCATCGCCTCGGCGCTCTCCCCGGCCGACGTGCTCGGCGTGGAGGTCGACCCCGACGGCCAGCGCTCCTGCCGCGTGACCGTGCCGGATAATCAGCTTTCCCTGGCCATAGGCAACAAGGGACAGAACGCCCGCCTGGCGGCCAAGCTGACCGGCTGGAAGATAGACATCCGCCCCGAAAGCGGATTTTACGGCGAATAAGCGCAAAAACCGGGCAGACCCGGGAAGCCTCCCGGCGATTTTCCCGTTTTTGAGATAGATCATTTTCGGGCTGGCGGCCCCAGATGGAAGGCGAGATGTATGATGCGTCAGAAACGTGTGCCCATGCGGATGTGCACGGGCTGCGGAGAGATGAAACCCAAAAAGGAACTGGTCCGCGTGGTCAAAGCGCCCGACCAGAAGGACGAGAACGGGCAAACGGCCGTTCCCGGCGCGGTTTCGCTCGATTTGACCGGGCGCAAGCCCGGGCGGGGCGCTTATGTGTGCAAAAGCCTCGCCTGCCTCAAGGCGGCGCGCAAGGCCAGAAGGTTTGAAAGAGCCTTCTCCTGTCAGATCCCCGAAGAGGTGTACGATCAGATGGAGGAGGAATTACGGGAAAATGAATGAGAACAGGCTGCTGTCCTTTTTGGGGCTGGCCCGCAAGGCGGGTAAGCTTTCGCTCGGAAACGCGCCGGCCAGAGAGGCGGTGCTGGAGGGGCGG
>CABSLJ010000282.1 GCA_902478455.1 uncultured Oscillospiraceae bacterium
GCCCGTCTCCGCCGTGCAGAAGGACGGCGTGGAGGACCTGAAACAGGAGCTTTCCGCACTTTCCCAGCCGGGCGGGCATTTTTTCGAGGAGGACATGCTGACCGACCAGCCCGAACGCGTGCTCGCGGCCGAGATGATCCGCGAAAAGCTGCTGCGCCTGCTTGACAAGGAGATCCCCCACGGCGTGGCCGTGGCCGTGGAAAGAATGCGCGAACGCGAAGGGGGAGGCGTCACCGACATCGACGCCGTCATCTTCTGCGAAAAGGAGAGCCACAAGGGGATCATCATCGGCAAGAAGGGCGCCATGCTCAAGAAGGTGGGCTCCTATGCAAGAGAGGACATGGAACGCTTCTTCGGCTGCAAGGTAAACCTGCAGCTCTGGGTCAAGGTCAAGGAGGACTGGAGAAACCGCGAGGCCGCCCTGCGCAGCTTCGGGTTTGACAAAAGCGATTTCTCGTAAAACCGCGAAGTCGAGAGGGCGAACCCGTTCTCCCGCTTGAGCGGGTTCCGCAGTCCGCCGACCGGCTCGTCACAGACAAAAAAAGAAAAGCGTTCGTCAGCTTTCGATGGACTTCTGCGTCCAGCGGTGTTCCGCCGTTCGCCGGTTATCTCTGAAAAGGTCGGTGCGTCGGGCGCGCAGAGGGCGCGGGGGCGGGCTTTGCGGGAAATCTGTTTTTTGAAACGGCTTTTCCATGGCATGAAAATAAAATTTTTGCTCCCGGTAGGTTTCGACCGGTTCTGAAATCGGGCGCGGTTGCAATCCAAATGTGTCGACAAAATGAATTTATTCCCTCAAATATCGGGGTTCCGATGGTGTATACTGATGGTAAAGGAAGTCGAAAGCCTTTCAAAACCGATTGAGGGAGCGAGACACGATGGATGAAAAAAGCGCATGGACGATTTTTGAACGCACGGGAAGTGTTCGCGACTATCTGACCTATAAGGCGGTACAATCGGGGCTCCGGACGGACCCCCAGGAGGCGCAGGAATATGCAGATCAGCACGGAAGGCCTGATCCTCAGAGAACAGAATATCGGTGAGAGCGACCGCCTGGTCACGGTGCTGACCAGGGAGGAAGGCCGACTGCGCGCCTTTGTGCGCGGCGCAAAAAACATAAAAAACAAGAATTGCACCGCCACGCAGCTGCTGTGCTATTCCCGCCTGAATCTTTACAAGGGGCGGGAGAAATACATAATCGACGATTCGGAACCGATCGAGGTGTTTTTTGAGCTGCGGCGGGACATCGAACGCATGGCCCTCGCACAGTATTTCTGCGAGCTGGCCCTTGCCCTGGCGCCCGAAGAGGCCGAGGCAGGGGACTTTTTGCGTCTGATGCTCAACGCCTTCTATTATCTGGCGCACGGAAAGCGCCCGCAAAAGCAGATCAAGGCGGTTGTGGAGATGCGCATGCTCTCCATGGCGGGCTATATGCCCGACCTCGTCGGCTGCCGGGAATGCGGAAGCTATGAATCGCCCGAGATGCTCTTTTTGCCGAAAAGCGGCGGAATCGTCTGTTCGGCGTGCGGCCGGCCGGAGGGGGAAATGGTCCTGCCGCTTTCGCCCGGCGTGCTGACGGCGCTGCGTCACACCATCTACGCCGCCTTTGACAAAATTTTTGCCTTTTCCCTGTCTGACGCGGGGCTTACCGCCCTGTGCCGCGCGTCGGAGCGGTATCTGCTCTGCCAGCTGGAGCGCGACTTTAAAACCCTGGATTTTTACCGGCAGCTCTGTCCGCCGGAGAAAAGCGAGGCGAATTGAGAGATGCAAGAAGAAAGACGACATACCCGGGCCCTGGAGCTCGATAAAATTTTACACATCCTTGCCGAAGAGACCACCTGCGCCGACGCGCGCGCACGCGCGCTGGAAATAGAACCCGCGGGCTCGCTGGCCGAGGCCCGCATTCTTTTGCAGGAGACCGACGACGCCTACGTCCTCGCCGGACGGTTCGGCAGTCCCTCCTTCGGCAGTTTTCAGAACGTGAAGGGCGCCCTGCGCCGCGCCCAGGCGGGCGGCTCGCTCTCCATGGGAGAGCTGCTGCGCATCGCCGAGGTGCTGCGGGTCATGCGCTCTGTGCGCGAATGGAGAAAGCGGTGCGAAGGGGTGGAGTGCTCCATCGACTGGCGCTTCGACGCCCTTTCCCCCAACAAATATCTGGAAGATAAAATCACAACCTCCATCCTGTCCGAGGAGGAGATGGCCGACGCCG
>CABSLJ010000283.1 GCA_902478455.1 uncultured Oscillospiraceae bacterium
TATCGGTTTGACGCGTAAATTGCAAGGAAAAGGAAAGCGGCCGGCGCAGAAAGATGCGCGGCAGAGAAAAGAAAAACAGGAGGGAACCGGTGCCTGCCGGTTTCCTCCTGCGCTGCGCAAAGCAGGATTATTTGCCCGCGATCACGTTGCCAAACTCCATGCCGGAGGAGAAGCACCAGATCAGGTACTCCGCGTAGCTGCCGTTGATGTTACCCACCACTTCGCCGGCGGCGTAGAGGCCGGACACGGGCTGCTCATTGACGTCGAGCACCTCAAGGTCATTGGACACGTTCACGCCGCCCAGTGAAGTGGCAAAGCGCGCGACCGTCTGCATGATGTAATAGGGTCCATCCTTCAATTCGGCGGTATAGGCACGTTTGAAAGGATCAGCTTCGCCGGCAGCGATACCGCTATTGTAGGCTTCAACCGTCTGGGCCAGCTTGTCAGCGTCCAGACCCATCGCGGCCGCGGCATCAGACAGGGTGTCGCCCTTGACCAACTTGGTCACGCCGGAGCCGTTTTCAGCGATAAACTGATCCAGCTGTTCCTGGGTAAAGTACTGATTCTTAACCAGGCTTTCGCTGAACACGTCGTAGGAGGCCTGATCCATCACGATGTAGAGACGGCCGTCCGAGGACTGGTTCATGGAAGCCAGCGCGATATCCAGCTCGTCGCCGCTTTCGTCAACCACGCGCTCACATTCCTTGTTCACGGCGATGGCGCCGGTGGTGGTGAACAGGGTCGCTACGCTGCCATGGATATGGATGCCATAGCCGGGCTCGGTTTCAACACCAAAATGCTTGGTGGCAACCTTGTCCATATTGAACAGGGGGATTCCGATTTCCTTCATCATGATGTGGCCGTCGCCGGTCGCGCCCACGGGGCCATAGTAGATGACGCGGTCCAGAATGGAGGTGTCGGCAATCAGAGAAGTGTTGTTTCCGTAGCCGCCCGTGGCCATCAGCACCGCATTGGCCAGAATGGTGATGTTCTGACCTTCGCTGCCGGTAGCCTGCACGCCGATCACGGTATCACCATCCATAATGAGGTGTTCCGCACGGGTGTTGAGCATGACGGGAACACCCGCCTCCTGCACCTTGGCATACAGAGTGTTCACAGCGCCCGCAGCACGGCCTTCGCAGCCATAGCTGACCAGAGGCTCGTCGGGGTTGGGTTCGCCCGTGATGCCCACGCCGACGCTCTTGAGCCATTCGATGGTGGGGGTAGACAGGCGGGCCTGCATCATGGTCAGGCGCGCATTGTTGTTGAACTTGCCGATGCGGGAAAGATCAAGGAAAAGCTCCTCGATGTTTTTCTCGGTCACGTCGGGGTCCTCGTCTACCCGGTAGGCGGGCATGCCGCCGCCGGCCATGGAGGTGGCGCCGCCAACAGCAGGCATTTTTTCGATCACCAGTACGTCCTCGACCCCGTTGTTGTGTGAGGACAGCGCAGCGGACAGACCCGCGGCGCCAGCGCCCACGATCAGCACGTTGGTTTCAATCACTTCATCCTCGGCAACGGTTTCGCTTGCGAGAGGCTCGGCAAAGATGATCTCGTCGCTTGCTCCGCTTTGACGCAGTGCATCCTCGGCGGCAGCCAGAACAGCCTCGGACGTTACGGTGCAGCCCGCGACCGTATCCACCTTCAGGGACTGAGCGCTGACAATCGCAGCGGGCAGCATCTCAAGAGCGTTGGTGCCGATGCCGTCCGTTTCGCTTTCGCCGACGGCTTCCACGGAGACGATGGCGCTGTCCGAAACTTCAACCGTTACGGTGACGTCTCCGCCAAAGCCCTTGGAAGTACCGGTGTAAGTGCCGGCGGCGAAGGAACCTTCCGCAGCGGCAACCGCGCCGAAGCTGAAGGCCAGCAGCAGACTCATGACCAGTGCCGTCAGTCTGCAGGCGAGGGAATGGGTGCGCATGATACTTTCCTCCTCAAGGGTGAATCATTATGCCAACTCCATCTGCTTTTCAAAAGCCACAATACGCTGCCAGCAAGGGAATAATCCGTAATCCCGGAGCCATACTGCACGGCGCTCCGCAAGATGATAACGGACAGGGCTTCGTCAAGCAGATAGAGAAGTCATCGAATGTCGTTGATTTATCAACAATCATTCATAAGAAAATCGGGAGGGCATACACCCTCAGCTTGTCGGAAAAGCTCGCCTGCGGCGATCTTTTCCGACAAAACGC
>CABSLJ010000284.1 GCA_902478455.1 uncultured Oscillospiraceae bacterium
ACCTCTCTATTCGTCGGCAGCGTCAGATGTGTATAAGAGACAGATGTTATTATGCGTAAATTGGTAAGTGCGTTGCTGGCGGCGGCGCTTTTGCTCTCTATGGCCGCCTTTGCGGGCTGCTCGGAAAAAGGCGAGCCGGGCTCGGATTCCGAATTTTCTCTGGGCGATCAACTGAATATGCCGGAGGAAGGCGAAAAAATCGCAGTCATCACGACCGATCTGGGCGTCATCAAGCTGCGCTTTTTCCCGGAGGCCGCGCCCAAGGCGGTGGAAAACTTCATCACCCATGCCGAGGAGCACTATTATGACGGCATCATTTTCCACCGCGTGATCGACGGTTTTATGATCCAGACGGGCGATCCCGAGGGCACCGGCCGCGGCGGAGAGAGCATCTGGGGCGAGGCCTTTGAGGACGAGTTCAATGAAAATCTGGTCAACATCCGCGGCGCGGTGGCCATGGCGAATTCCGGCGCCGATACCAACGGCAGCCAGTTCTTCATCAATCAGGCCAAGCCCGGCCAGGCGATTGACTGGGACTATCTGGGGCAGATCTACGAGATGTATCAATCCGATCCGGACGCTTTTACCGCCCTTTACGGCGGGTGTGTGGATATGGAAAAGGTGACGGACGCCTATAAAAAGTTCTATGATGAAAACGGCGGAAATTATCATCTGGACGGCGCGTACAGCACCATCGGCCGCGGACACACGGTCTTTGCGCAGGTCTTTGAGGGCATGGACGTGGTCGACGCCATCGCCGCCGTGGAAACGAACGACAGCGACAAGCCGCTGGAGGATGTTAAGATGATCAAGGTGGAAATCGTCGAGTACAAGAAATAGATTTTCCTCCCAAAAGGGGCGGGCGCAGGCCTGTCCCTTTTTGTACATCCGGCTATGATGTTACGGCGCAATTGTCAGAGATGCTGTGCGTGTGTGAATCTGTTTTATAGGATAAACAGTTTCTATATCTGCTTGTGTCTTGTTTTTGCGGTTGTTGACAGAAAAAATAGGCGATATTATAATGTGAATAGGGAAAGTTTTTTGAATACCAGAATGCAGGACGCCGAAGGAGAAGCCTATGGGACAAATAACGATTAAGGACGTCGCCCGGGAATGCGGCATATCGGTTACAACCGTGTCCAGAGTACTCAGCGGAAGCAGCTACCCCGTCAGCGCGGGGGTGCGCGCCAAGGTGGAGAGCACGGCGAAAAAGCTGGGCTACAGTCCCAATATCCTGGCCAGGAGCCTGAAAAAGAGCGTCAGCAACGAGGTGGCGGTCATCACGCCGTCAGTGGTCAATCCCTTCTATACCGCCATGATCAAGGGGATTGAACAGCAGCTCTGGGGGTCGCGCTACGGCATGGTAATCTATGTGACGGGTCAACGCGGGCGCAGCGACGAGGACGTCATCCAGAGCCTGCGCGGCAAGATGGTGGCCGGGGTGATTGCCGCATCGGACAGCGTTTCCGATGCGCTGCTTGAAGAACTAGTGAAGTTTAAAAGAAGCAATTCGGTTCCGATTGTCCTGACCGATTACCAGAGAAAGAATGACGGCGATATCTGCGGCGTCTTTTTTGACTACGAAAAAGGGGCCGCGCTTGCGGCCGAATATTTTCTGAAGAAGGGACACCGGCGCATCGCCTTTGCAACCAACCATCTGGACCGCCGGTCCCGCGTTTACCGCTACAAGGGTTTCGGCGACATGCTCCGCGCAAACGGTGTGGAGCTGGGGGAGGAGAACACCTTCTTCTCCAGCGGAGAGACCAGCTTTCAATCGGGTTTGGAGCTCAGCGAGGTCATCCTCAAGAGCGCTTACCATCCGACCGCTGTGGCCGCCATTAACGACACCGTGGCTTCGGGCATCCTTTCCGGTTTGGCTGCGAAAGGGATCAAGGTGCCGGAGGACATTTCGGTCATCGGCTTTGACGATATCGTTTTCGCCGAGATGAGCTTCCCGCCGCTGACGACAGTGAACATTCCCGTGGAAAAGATGGGAGAGCTGGCTGCACGCCGTCTGCTGGACGAACTTTCCGGCAATCGGGAGCCCTACAGCATCTTTATGCAGCCCACCCTTGTGGAACGCAAGACCGTCCGGGCGCTTATCCCCTGACCATGAAACTGCACCGGATACGATCATACCCAAAAGGCTCCCCGCCATATGGCGGGGGGCCCTTTGGG
>CABSLJ010000285.1 GCA_902478455.1 uncultured Oscillospiraceae bacterium
CGGTCAATCGGTAGCCGTCGGACGGCGACACGCTCACCTTGACCTGCTCTCCCTCCGCAGCATACTGCTTATCCGTCGTGATTGCGCCGTTGTCCACCGTGCCGTCCACGCGGACCTCATAATTCAAAGACGTAAGCTCAATCATCTGCAGGATGTCCCCGTCATATCCGTCCACTCTGCCGACGGCGACAATCTTTCCCGGATTGGCATATACGGAAGAAGACAGCATCTTGTAGGTCACTGTTTTTTCCTGTCTTCCCGTGTGCTCATAATCCACGACGACCGTCTGCGCCAAAAGCGGGAGGGGATTCTCCCCGGCCTTTCCCTGAACAGCGTTCGGCTGTTCCACCGCATTGACGCCGTCCACCTTCACCTCGATGTCTACTTCCATGTCCTGGAATTCCGTCAGCCGTCCGGTAATGGTGAAGACGCCCGGTGTTTTGTAGCGGGACGGGTCTGCCATCCCCCAGACGATAGACGTAGTCTGCTCATCATCCTTTTGCCCGTCATTGACAATCACCTGCGCCGTGTCCGGAAGCGCGGGCATGGAGCCCACGGTGATGAGCAGGCTTTCCGGGAGGTCTGAGGAAACCAGCGTACACGCCTTATAAAGATCAATCGTGTAGGTCGTCCTGATCTGTTGTTCGGTTGTCTCGGTCACCGTCAGGGTATTGCTCCCGGGCTTCAGGGGAAGCGCAACAGGGGTTACCGTATCGGAAAAGTGTTCGGTGATATCTGCGCCGTTGAGCGAGATGGTATATTCGGCTCCTGCACCATTAGGTTTCACCAGCGTTACATCGGCCGCCGGATCAATAATCTCCGCGACGTAATGGTGATTATCCGGCGAAAAATTCTGCCCAAGCATCGCGTTCCCCAGCCGGAAGTTGCTGTCGTAGCCGGTCAGAGGACTTTCCGCAATGCTGGACATGCGGATGTTATCCAGATAAAAATCCGTTTCCATCACATTGTAGGCGAAGGTTCCGCCGGTATAAGCGCCGGAAGCGTCGGTTGCGGTCAGCTCATACGCTCCGTCGTCTATGGAGAAACTCAGGTTAGCGCCTGCGCTGCCCGACTGCACACAGATACGAATGCTGTGCCACCGGTCGGAATTGGTAAACTCCGCCAGCTCCTCTGCGTCCAGCTTGATTTCAGCCAACAGTCTGTTGGCCGGATCCGTCACGCCCTTCTGAGCGGTAGCTTTGCGGATTTGCAGGGCGCTTTGCGCCTCGTTGATTACAAACCAATAGCCCAGCGGCTGATAGGGGTAGCCGGTTTTGAGGTTGTCGGCATCGTTTTGAGAATAAGCGATGAAGCTCACGCTGTTGCCCTTGTTCTGTTCCACGGGTGTGGAGGACTTGTAGAGATAATCAAACTCCCAGATGTAATTGCTCCAATTGGGATCCTGCGGCGCATAGGTGTGGCAGCCGCCCTGTCCGGAACGGGCCAGCACCCGCTCGCTCTGATTGATTCCTGTTTTGCTTGGGTTTTCGGCCACAGAAAAGGTGGTGTTGAAGAAATCGATCATCGTGCCGCCGTCAAAAGCGCCTGTGTAGGTGCCTCCCCCGCTGACCGCCTGGACAAAGGGCGTGCCATAAGTATCGTCGTGCTCATAGGGGAAATCGGAAGCGTCTTCAAATTTCCAATCGATCAGGATTTCGTCCTGATCCGGCGCTGTGAACGCGTTGGCGGCGTCTTGCCGGACGGTCTGACTTGGGTTGGAGACCGGAGCCGACTCCTTGCCCCCGTAAATATAGAGCTGATCGTAGTAATTCTCGCCGGTGGCGTCCTCCGACCCCAGAGCTATGTAATCAAAGCCCTCCCGCTGCGCGCCGCCGACCTCTGTTCCATCGATATAAAGCGTCACCGTTCCTGGGGAGGCATAGTCAAAGGTCAGCTCATGCCAGCCGTAGATGCGCCGCACCGGCGTAACGGTTTTTGTTCCATCGATATTGACCACATAGTAATCCCTGTTGGCCGCGGTATCAATGCCCAGAGCTACCATATTTTTTCCGTCATCCGCACGGACCAGGGTCGTCCCCGTATCCGGGAAGCGGTGTCCGACGTCATAGGTCGTTC
>CABSLJ010000286.1 GCA_902478455.1 uncultured Oscillospiraceae bacterium
ATCAAGTACTTAAGAATACAAAAAATAATCTAAAGAATAGTATTGACGTTCATAAGAACTTATGATATACTGAGATCAAATCAGAAAGGAGGAAAAGTATGGAACGTACCCATCCTGGCACACGGGCGGTTCTTTCAGAGGAAAATCCGGCTGTGGGGCTTAAGTTTTTATCGGGCGTCTTTGCCGTGACGTCCGGGCTGACCCTCTCGCAGGTCAAGGAGCTCTCCGGGGTTGAGGCCCCGGCGCTTCAAAACTGGATCAAGCGGGGATGGGTTTCCAGCCCGGTCGGTAAGCGCTACAACATCGACCAGGTCGCGAGAATCCTCATCATCAATATGCTGCGCGACACGCTCCAGATGGAAAAGATCGCCTTCCTGCTCTCCTACATCAACGGAAGTGTTTACAGCAGGGAGGACGACATCATCCCGGAGTCGCAGCTTTACGATTACATTTGCAGGATCATCTTCACCTTCGACGGAGAACATCCACCCGATTCTGAAACGCTTAGGCTGTCCATTCTGGAACAGACCAGAGACTATGAGGAACGCCTGCCCGGTTCCGGGGTGCGGCTGCGTAAAGCGCTCCAGGTGATCCTGCTTTCCTATTTTGCCGCCCGCCTCAAGGGACGGGCCGAAGGGGAGCTGGCGCTCCTGAGAGAGGAGTAAAAGGGAAGCCGTTTCCCCTGCGCTCCGCGGTCAGAATAAGAGAGACCTGTTTTTATTATTTTGGAAAGGAGGAAACCGGTATGGTGGAATGGTGGGAAGCCCTGTCTTCCATTCAGCGGGTGTTCTGCGCGCTGGCCATCCCGGCCACGGTGATTCTGGTGCTCCAGACCATCCTGTCCTTTTTCGGGATTGGAGACGGGCACGACTGTGACGGCGGCTGCGACGGTGCGCTGGACGCCGACCCGGACGTCGGCTCCGACGGCCTGACGGTCTTCAGCCTGCGCGGCATTACGGCCTTTTTCGCCCTGGGCGGATGGGCCGGCGTGATGGCGGCGGAGGCGATGTCTCCCGTCCTGTCGGTGCTCATTGCACTCGCTGTGGGAACGGCCGCGCTCATCGGCATCGCCTTCCTCTTCCGCGCGATGATGCGTCTGCAGTCGTCGGGCAACGTCCGCTTTGAAAACGCCGTGGGCCATACGGCCAAGGTATATATCACGGTGCCGGCGGCGAAGCAGGACTTCGGCAAGGTGACGCTGACCGTGCAGGAACGCTTCCTGGAGTGTGACGCGGTGACGCCCGCCCCAAGCGACCTCAAAACGGGCGCGCTCGTCCGCGTGACCGGGGTGCTCGATGAAAGCACCCTGATCGTGGAGCCGATGGAGGAATCCGACTTGCCGGCGCGGGAAAAGGAATGAGCCGGACTTCCCTGCAAACGCCGCAACAGCGGGCGTTTCGCGCGCAGACACGACCGTGCAGACTCCCCGTAAGGGGTATTAAAAGAAGGGTGGTATAAGCAATGGACATTCCCAGCATCATTTTCTACTGCGTACTCGCCATCGTAATCTTCGCAATCCTCATGATGATCCTTTCGAGGTACAGAAAATGTCCTTCGGATAAGATCATGGTCATCTATGGTAAGGTGGGCAATAACAAGGACGGCACCTCCCGCTCGGCCAAGTGTATCCACGGCGGCGCGGCCTTCATCTGGCCGGTCTTTCAGTCGTTTGAATACCTTGATCTGACGCCTTTGTCCATCAGTGTAGACCTGACCAACGCCCTTTCCCGGCAGAACATCCGCATCGACGTGCCCTCCCGCTTTACCGTCGGTATTTCCACCGAGCCGGGCGTCATGCAGAACGCCGCCGAGCGCCTGCTCGGGCTCAAGCTGACCGAGATTCAGGAGCTTGCCAAGGACATCATCTTCGGCCAGCTGCGTCTGGTCATCGCCACCATGGACATCGAGGAGATCAACACCGACCGCGACAAGTTCCTGGAGGCCGTCTCCCGCAACGTGGAGGGCGAGCTCAAGAAGATCGGCCTGCGCCTCATCAACGTCAACGTCACCGACATCTCCGACGAGTCCGGCTACATTGACGCCCTGGGCAAGGAGGCCGCCGCCAAGGCCATCAAC
>CABSLJ010000287.1 GCA_902478455.1 uncultured Oscillospiraceae bacterium
GTTCAGAACCGATGACCGGAAAGCCACTGACGGGCTGCGCCCAGCACGCGCCGGTCGTTGTCGTAGCAAAAAAGGCCCACGGCTTCCTCATACGTCGCCCAGCGGAAACGGTCGATCTCCTCCTCCTGTATGACAACGCGGCCCTCCCGACTTTCGGCCAGAAAGAAGATGACTTGCTTTCTCACCTTGCCGAAGGGACAGTATTCGCTCCTCTCTCGGAATCCGTCCAGAAGGGTCACGTCCAGCCCGGTTTCCTCGCGCACCTCCCGCAGGGCGGTGTCCCTTTCGTTTTCCCCCGCCTCCACATGGCCCTTGGGGAACCCCCAGTGCCGTCCGTTTTTATTCTTGACCAGCAGGTAGCGCAGCACGCCGCCGCTGCGCTGAAAAACGACCGCGCCGCAGGACTTTTCGTAGAGACAGCTGATTTTAAGGGGCCGCTGACCGGCCGCGCGCGTTACGCCCGCACGGATATCCGGCTCATAGAAAATCTTTCCCGCAGGAGCCACAATCAGCTTTTCCTCCGCCTGCCCCTTGTTGAGTACGGCGATCACCGTGCCGAAAAAGCTCTTTTCCACAGGCTCCGCGCCCATGACATAAACCGCCTTCTTGCCGCCCGGCTGTTCACTTTCCAAATATCCTTTATATAGAAAATCCTTCCGCTTTTCTCTCTGCGGCTCCGGGGAATCGATGGTCACCGTTACAGATTTTCCCAGCATTCCACTGCCTCACCTGCCTTTGCTTCTTATTTTACCGTCCGTATAGCCGATTGTAAAGCAAAAAATAGCTTGACAACCAAAAGGCCAACCGATATGCTATTTTATAATGATTACTCTATGGGACCGAACGGAAAGCCTCTTTCAGAGGGAACCGGCGGATAAACCGCTTCCGCCGCGCGCCTGGCGGCCGCCCTCTCCGACTTTCACGGACAGTTCTCAAAAAAAGGCAGTCGCCCTGCCCACCGGAGGATAAGCTATGAACGTATCCGCACCTGCCCTGACGATCGTCGCCATGCTGCTCACTACCATTATTGCTATCCTGCTTCCTATTATACTGCTGATTGTGCTTTACCGCAAAACCCGCGTGAATCTGATGTCTGCGGCGATGGGAGCCGCCTCCTTCGCCCTGTTCGCCGTCATCATCGGCAGCGCGGTCAACAGCTTTCTGTTTTTCGATTGCAAGCCCACGGCCGATTTTTTGATGTCGAGCGTTGTGATTTACACCGTGGTGCGCTGTCTCCTGACCGGCGCGCTGGAAGAGGCCGGACGTCTGGGCAGCTGGGCGCTGCTGAACAAGCTGGGCCACAACAGCTTCCCGGCGGCCGTCGGCTTCGGCATCGGATACGCCGGCATCGAATCGATCCTAGTCACCGGCCCCACCATTTTGAGCAATCTGCTCGCCGCCATGGCGCTCAATTCCACCGGGCTGGAGGCCACGCTGGAATCGGTCGCCCCGGAGGAGCAGGAGCAGCTCAAAGAGGCTCTGATCTCCCTGGCCGAGACGCCCGCGACCGACTACCTGGCGGGCGGCCTGGAGCGTCTGGCTGCGATGGCTTTTGCCATCGCGCTGTCGGTCCTGATGTGGATGATCGTCACCAAAAGGCTGCCCTTTTTCATGTTCCCCGTCGTCATTGTCCTCCATGCGGGCATCAATGTGCTCTCCTGCGTCTACACCTATTATGACGGCGGCGTCTCCCTGTGGGCCATTGAGCTTTACTTTGTGCTGTACACCCTCGCCGCCTGTTATCTGACCTATCTCCTCTATCAAAAGTTCGGGCGGGGCGAGCCGGTCAAAAAGCTTCCAAAGGGCCACGCCTGATAAAAGAGCCGCGGCAAGCAGCAGGTTGCTTGCCGCGGCTCTTTTTCAAAGCCTGAAAAGGCGCGGGAAATCGCGCTCTTCACCGGTTTTGCCGGTCTGCGGCCTCCTGTGCGCCGCAGTCGGCCCTGGACAACGCCTCCCCCTGCATTCTGATTCCAAATGCCATCCATGGCAATGCAGCCCTTTCGCAAAATAAAAAACAACCACCCTGTTGGGTGGCTGCTTTCAAGTGTTGGCGTCTTCCTATTTTCCCGGGCCGT
>CABSLJ010000288.1 GCA_902478455.1 uncultured Oscillospiraceae bacterium
ATCCAGAGCTTTTTCGTTGCTCCTTAATTCTTTCGCCTAATGACATATTCTTCACCTCCACCTATATTGTAGCGAAAGCGGCACTCTCATTCTACCAACTATTTGGCAACCACAGGTTGCATTCCAAAATTCGCATCAATTTATCACTTTAACCCTCTGACGGATATGTTTTTGAGCATTTTAGGATTAAGTTTATTATACCAAAGGCTCATGAACAAATCTACATCATTTCAGCCTGTCAGCGGCATTGTTATCTCTGGCACACTGCCGCGCTGCTTCCCGCCGTTCCTCACTGTATGGGGCAGTTAGGCGGAAAGAGAAGCGGCCTTTCTCAATGCCGAACTCCTTTCTGTTCTCCTATTACTCAATAGTGGCATTTTCGAGTGGTTTCGGCCCTTGACTATCAGACTTCGATTACACAAATCTAGAATTTCATTTTGGATTTGTATAATCGCCATCGCTAAAAAGAATTGGCACAGGATTGCCCATACATTGGCGCAGTCCTGCCCTTTCGCCGTAAATCCAAATCTGCTATACTTGGTACAGTCAAAACTTTGTAATGCAGCCGTTCCGGTCGGGACGGCTGTTTTCATTTGTAAGTAAAGGTGGTGGTTCACATTCATACTTTCCTGCAAAAAGTCCGCAGGACATTGAAGAGCGAACGGGGCGAGGCCAACTATTTCTCCACGGTAGTGTTCATCTTCATCGCCGTCATCCTGCTGGCCTTTATCATTGACCTGTTCGGCATCATCTCCACAAAGCAGGAGTTAGACCATGCGGCAGATCAGATGGTCAAACAAATCCAGCTGTCCGGCGGCATAAACAGCGAGACCGACTCGCTCTTTGACTTCCTGTGCTCGGAGATCGAGGGCGCGGAGAATATCACATACTCCATCGACGCCACATACAAGACGCCTACGCCGTCCGGGATGTCCCGGGCCATCCAGCTGGGGACGCCCTTCTATATCACCATTGAGGGCGAGGCCAAACTGGGCGGCTTCTGGAACCTGGATCTGGTCAACATCACGGTGGTGGCCCGCGGCTCCGGCGTCAGCGAGCACTACTGGAAGTGAGGTGGCCTATGAAGCGTTTTCTTTCACGGCTGCGCCGGCCGCTTTGCAACGAGCGGGGCGAGATCACTTTCTTTGCCTGCTTTTTTGTAGTCGGGGTCGTCATGCTCATCTCTTTCCTGCTCCTGTACGCCTCGGTGCGGATCACCTGCATCAACATCCGCAACGGCGCCAAAATGGAGCTGAACAACCTGAGCGCCACCATCTATGCGGACACCTACCGCTCCCAGCGGGAGACCAACTTCGAGGAGTACCTGCGCACCCTCTATTCCAGCAATGACTATACGGAAATGCTGGAGGCCACTGTCGCCGGCGGCTTGGCAGAGAAGATCCCGCTTTCCACAGAGGACTATGAGGTATCCGACATCAGCCTGGAGTTCAATGTGGTGGGCGACCGGGTGGAGTACATCTTCTTCTGCGATATTGATTTCTATGTGCGTATGTTCGGCCACAGTTATCCCACCATCACCCAGCGGGTGGAGCTGACCGGCTACCACAACACCAAATTTTAGCGGCGCTGTTGAAATTCCAGTCAGCTCCGCAGTATAGGCTTTATATAACAGCAAAAAGGAGTGTGGACACACATGAAGAAGTTTTTCCAATCCAAAGGCTTTATTGTTTCAATCCTGGCCGTCCTCTGCGTTGCCATTCTGGGCGTCTGCTGGTTCGTGAGCCGGGACCGCACGGAAGAATTCCAGCCGGATGAATCTCCTCCCAGCAGCACCAGCAGCGACTGGTCGGACGGCGGCGCACAGTCTGGTGACGGGAGCGGGGGCGCAGACGCCTATGCGCTCGGCCAGTCTTCCAGCGCCGAAGAGGAATATCCCAAGGTGACCTCGGAATCCGAGGGCGAGGTTGAAATCGACTTTACCGATACGGAGAAGCCGGAAGAAACACCGCCTCCTGTGCCGGAAGGCAAGACGGAGATCGAAGATCCCGGCGAAGAGCATGAGGTCAATCCCGACCCGGCAGTACCGGAAATCACT
>CABSLJ010000289.1 GCA_902478455.1 uncultured Oscillospiraceae bacterium
TAGGTAAAGTCTCCGGCGATGGCCGAATTGCCTTCGAGCAGCGCCTCCTTGACGAGAGAGATCACCTTTTTCCGGCCTTCGGCGTCCAGCTTGCAAGGAAAGGGAAATTGCTTCAAATTGCGGGCAAGGCGGATGCGCGTGCTGATGACGACGTCGCCCTCTTTCCCGGTCGCTTCATACCATTTAAGCATCGTGATTTACCTCTCCTTCCATTTCCCGGATGCGGTCGCGCAGCCGCGCAGCCTCTTCAAACCGCTGCTCCTCTACGGCCTCCTTGAGTTCCCTCCTGGCCTTTTCCAGGTCGTTTTGCAGACGGCGCTCGGGAGAGGCGCCCGCCGGCACCTTGCCGGTGTGGGTGGTGTTGCCGTGGATGCGCTGAATGGAGGGCGCCAGCCGGTCGTAAAAGGTCTCATAGCATTTGGCGCAGCCGACGCGGCCGGTTCGCACGATATCCGGAAAGCTCGCGCCGCAGCCCGGGCAGCGGGTTTCCTCGGGAAGCCGCTCGGCCGCCGCGCTCTGGGGCGTGCCGAAAAAGCTGCCCAGAAAGCTGCTCAGACCTTCGCCAAAGCCTCCGAAGAGGCTGCCGTAGCCCAGCTTCTGCGCGCATTCGGGACACAGCGCGTACTGGGTCAATTCCCCGTTGACGATGGTTTTGATATGGGTGGTCGCCTGTTTCTTGTGGCAAGATTGACACAACATCCGAATTCCTCCTTGGCCGCCGACGGCGGCGCGTTTTATGTCCCCTGCTGGGCGGTGAGCTGAACAAGCAGCATATTTTTAAAGATGGACGCGCGCACAAAGTCGCGCAGTTCGGGCGGGATGTCCCGGTAGGAGCGGTCGGACAGAGCCGCGCTCATCAAGCGCGCCGTCTCGGCGGAAAGAATACTCTGTTGCTCCAGGTTCCGCAGCATGGCGGCCGCCGTGGCGGCGTCCAGCCGGGAGCCGATGGAGTTGATCAGATGCATCAGGGCCGAGCTGCGGTCAAGCTTCATCCGCATGATGCGGATGTAACCGCCGCCGCCCCGGCGGCTTTCCACCAAATAGCCCTGCTCGGGGGTGAAGCGGGAGGTGATCACATAATTGATCTGGCTGGGCACGCAGCCCAGCTCTCCCGCGAGTTCATTGCGCTGAATCTCGGCGCTGCCTCCTGAACTCTCCAGCAGCTCCAGAATATATTGGGTCACGAGGTCGCTCATACGCATTGCTATCACCTGTTGATTTTGACTTTCTTTGACCTTATGGTTCTATTTTATACAGGAAGCGGAAAATAGTCAAGGTCAGTTAAAGTCAAAATGTAATCAATCAAAACCAAAAAATGAAAATATCTCCGGTTTGCTCTTTATTGCTCTTCGGTTTGCGGATTACCGCCCTTTTTCGATTTGCCGGAACGCCGGATGTGGGGAATGCTGTGCGGCTGCGGTTCCTCGGAAAATGGATCGGGGGAGAGCTCTTCCGCAATTTCCACGTCGAGCTGGTAGGGCGCTTTTCCGCCGAAACTGGCTTTCATGGGGATGGCCTCCTTGTGTGAAAAACGCGTTTTGTGCGGGCGGCGTGCCCGTTGCGCGCGTTTTACATTTGGTGTTACTAGCTTATGTGGACGAAAGGCCAGTTATTCTTTCCAAAAGATTGTAACCACATCCCGGGCGGCGCAATATACTGTATTGAAAGCTTGAAAGGAGGAATTACACAATGGGTTGCAACAATTTCTTTGGCGGCGGTGGCTGCACTTGGATCATCATCCTGATTCTCATTCTCTGCTGCTGCGGCGGCAACGAAGGCCTCAGCAACGACGGATGCGGCAACAACTGCGGATGCGGCTGCTAACGGTCCCCAAAACGGCGCTTCGCCAATGATCCTTGCAAAATCCTTTTCTGTGTGAATCCTTGAATCAGGGAGCGGCTTGTTCCAGGTTACCGGGCCGCTTCCCTGACCTCCGGCAACCGGCGGAGATTTTTCCGGCAGCAGAACAAGGGGAAGAAAAAGACAGGAACCACTTTACACTCCCCGCAATATACTGTATTGAAAGCTTGAAAGGAGGAACTACAC
>CABSLJ010000290.1 GCA_902478455.1 uncultured Oscillospiraceae bacterium
CTACTTGGCTTCTGTCCGTTTCTATGGTACAATAATTCCATTCGTAGACCCATGGTGGATGAAGTCTACATAATATCCGTTGGAATGAAAATCCGGAGGGAAAACACATGGACGTTTTTGTGGAGCAAATTGTAAAAAAGAAATCGGAAACGGTGGATAAGCTGAAAATCGCCGGTATCATTGTGCTGGTCTTTGTTCTGTCTTTTGTCTGCGTCTTTATTTTGCCCGGCCTTCATCAGATTTTTTTCTCCCTTTCGTTTGCCTTGGTCGCCGGCGTGGTCTACGGCGCGTGGGTTCTCATTACAGGGATGAATCTCGAATTTGAATACGCCGTCACCAACGGCGACGTCACGGTGGATAAAATCATCGCCAAGCGCCGCCGCAAGAGGCTCGTCACGGTGGACGCCAAGAATGTGGAGGCCATGGGTAAATACAAGGAAGCTGACCACGCTTCCCGCCAATATGACAAAACCCTGATGGCGTGCGATTCCCCGAGCAATGATCAGAACTGGTACATGACCTTCCGGCACAAGACCTTTGGCAATACCCTGCTGGTCTTTTCCCCGGATGAGCGCACCCTGCAGGCCATCAAGCCCTTCCTGCCCCGCCAGATCGCTATGGAGGCCTTCAGCCGCTTCAGATAAGTCCAAAAAGCTTGCCGCCGCGCCTTCTTCCGCCGGGAAAGGGCGCGGTTTTTGCGTTTGAAGACAAAGGAGGATTTGGAATGCCCGTACTCAATGCCGCGCAAACCCGCGCGCTCGAACAGGCCGCCGTGGAAGGCGGCGTAAGCTATCTGACCCTGATGGAAAACGCCGGCGGCGCGGCCGCACGGGTGATTCTGGAGGAGATGGGGGGGGCCCCCTTCTTCGCCCTCATCCTCTGCGGAAAGGGTAACAACGGCGGGGACGGCTTTGTGGTCGCCCGGCATCTGCTGGAGGCCGGAAAACGGGTGGCGCTCCTGCTGCCTGACGGTCCGCCCGTCACACAGGAGGCCGGGGCGATGTATGCAAGGCTCGAAGAGATGAGCGCAGAGCGTCCCTCTTTGGAGCAGGGGATCGCCCTGTGCGCGCAAGCGGATGTGATTGTCGACGGTCTTTACGGCATCGGCTTTCGCGGCAGCCTCTCCGAAAAGCTGCTGCCGCTCTGCCGCGCGGCGGCGGCTTCCCCCGCCAGAACCTTTGCGCTCGATCTTCCGAGCGGCGCGCAGTGCGATTCGGGCAAGCTCCCCGGTGAGGTCTTCCGCGCCGACGTCACCGTCACCTTTTCCACCCTCAAGCCGGTGCATGTGCTCTATCCGTCGATGGATGTCTGCGGAAAGACGCTGGTGCGTCAGGTCGGCATCCCGGAAGCGCTGCTCGACGCAAGCGAACGAGTCATGGAGGAGAGCGGTCCCGTCTGGCCGGAACGCTTCCTGCCGGAGAGAAGGCCCTCCGCCAACAAGGGCAACTTCGGCCGCCTGCTGTGCTTGTGCGGCAGCCGCGGGATGGCCGGCGCCGCGGTGATGGCGGCCGGAGCGGCGCTGCGCAGCGGCGCGGGCATCGTGGACGTCGCTCTGCCCGAGTCGATTTACCCGATCGTCTCCTCCCGGGTGACGGAGCCGGTCTTCACCCTGCTGCCGGAGGAGAAAGACGGCTTTTCCCCGGAAGCCCTGCACGCCCTCCGGCGGTCGCTGAAGCGGGCGAGCGCCTGCGTGGCGGGCTGTGGACTGGGAAGCGGAACGGAAAATCTCGTCTTTCATCTGCTCGCCGAAGTCGCCGTGCCGGTGGTGCTCGACGCCGATGGCATAAATGCGCTTACGGCGAATATAGATGTATTAAAGACAGCAAGAGCGCCTGTGATTTTAACGCCCCATCCCGGCGAGATGGCCCGCCTGCTTGGCTGTACGGTGGCCGAGGTGCAGGGTGACCGGCTT
>CABSLJ010000291.1 GCA_902478455.1 uncultured Oscillospiraceae bacterium
GTGGAGGAAAATGCGAAGCAATCGCCACGTTAAGCAAGACGAGCGAAGAAGTATGAATTTTACAGGAGGTTTTAAGTTATGGCCATTTTCAGGAAACAGCCGGAGCAGGACAAGCCGAACGGGCGTGCCTTTCTGCCGCGAAACCCGCAGGAAACGGCGAGCTCCCCCTTTGGGCCGGAACGCTCGGCGAAGCTACCGGGAGAGGACGCCAGCGGTTTGATGATCCTGGCCGAGGCGCAGCAGAGAAAGCCTAAAATCGGCGTCAAGGAGGTGCAGGAGGCGGCATCGATCCTGACCAAGTACAAGGACGGTAAGGCGAACCTCGAAAACCGGATCGTCGAGGACGAGCAGTGGTACAAGCTGCGGCATTGGGAGGTCATCCGCAGGCAACGGGCAAAGAATCACCCCGACGAAGTCCGGCCGGAGCCAACCTCCGCGTGGCTGTTTAACACCCTGATGAACAAGCACGCCGACGCGAACGACAACTACCCCGAGCCCAACGTTCTCCCCCGAGAACGGGGAGACGAGCGCGACGCCAAGACCCTTTCCTCCATTTTGCCGGTCATCCTGGAACGAAACGGCTTTGAGCAGACCTATTCCGACAACTGGTGGGAAAAGCTCAAGCACGGCACGGCTGTCTACGGCGCGTTCTGGAACCCTGCGCTGGAAAACGGGCTGGGCGACGTGGACATCCGCCCGATTGATCTGCTCAACATCTTCTGGGAGCCGGGGATCACCGACATCCAGAAGTCGCGGAATCTGTTCATCGTCGACCTGATGGACACTGATCTGCTCGAGGAAATGTACCCTCAGTACAAGGGAAAGCTGGGGGGCAGCGTCATCGACGTCAAGCAGTACATCTACGACGACACGGTGGATATCACAGACAAGACACTGGTGGTCGACCGCTACTATAAGGTCCGGTCAGCCGACGGACGAACCGTGCTGCACTACATGAAGTTCTGCGGCGACTGCTTGCTTTACGCCTCGGAAAATGAGGAGGAATACGCCTTTCGCGGCTACTACGACCACGGGGAATATCCCGTTGTCTTCGACACCCTCTTCCCCGAAAAGGGCACGCCGGTCGGCTTTGGATACGTCGCCATCACCAAGGACCCGCAGCTCTACATCGACAAGCTCAGTCAGAGCGTGCTGGAAAACGCCATGATGTGCGCTAAGCCCCGGTTTTTCGCCGCGAGCAGCACCGGGATCAACGAGGAGGAATTCCTCGATTGGTCAAAGCCCATCATCCATGTGGAGGGCAGCTCCCTGGACGACGCGCGGCTCAAGCAGCTGGTGATGTCCCCGGTCAGCAACGTGTGCGTCAACCTCATGCAGATGAAGATAGACGAGCTCAAGGAGACGGCCTCCAACCGGGACGTGCAAAGCGGCGGGACCGCCTCGGGCGTGACGGCGGCCGCGGCCATTGCAGCCTTGCAGGAGGCGGGCAACAAATCGAGCCGGGATATGATCTCGGCCGCATACCGCGCTTACACCAAGATCAATTACCTGTGCATTGAGCTCATCCGGCAATTCTACGACGAGACGCGCACCTTCCGCATCACCGGACAAACGCCGGGCGACTACCGCTTTGTGGACTACTCCAACGCCGGGATCAAGGATCAGCCCATGCCGCCCGACTATCCCGGGCAGGAGCTGGAGCCGGGGTATTCCCCCCGCTTCCGCCGTCCGGTGTTCGACATCAAGGTCCGCGCCGAGAAGCGCAACCCCTTCTCGCAGCTTTCGATGAACGAGACGGCCAAGGAGCTCTACGGCATGGGAGCCTTCTCGCCTGAGCGTGCGACCGAAAGCCTTGTGATGCTCGACATGATGGAGTTTGAGGGCAAGGACGCGGTGGTGGAGCAGGTGCAGCAGGGCAAGACGCTGCTTAAAAT
>CABSLJ010000292.1 GCA_902478455.1 uncultured Oscillospiraceae bacterium
GAACGGGGCTTCCCTTAAATTACTTTTCTGTGTCTACTTTTGCTTGACAAGTGCAGCCGTTTTCCGGCTGCTCTTCGTTTTTCACTCACAGGATGTATTCCGCAGCGTTGATGAACTTGGTCTCCACCATATCCTTGAGGCCGGCCATGACGGAATCGCTTTCGCCGCCTATCCGGCCCACGTTTTCGCAGACCATGGCAATGGTGTCCTCCAGCTCTTCGCCGCACTTGACAACGCCGCAATCCTCTATGCGCAGGCGCTCTGCGAGCAGCTCCTTCGGGATGTCGTCGGCTATCTTCACTACGGCGCAGTCGATGACCTCTATGCCCGCGGGCTGCTGTTCCAACATCCACTTTGTGACCTTGACAATCGGCTTATCCACTATAGACACCTCCTTGGGTCTGGCAAGCTTCACTTCGCCGGAGATGTCGGCCAGCTTATCGAGGAGCTTTTCGCGGTGCTGCTCAGGCACGCGGGCGTCTCCGCGGATGTTCAGGTATTCGAGCTCGTCGAGGGCGGAGGCGTTTTCGGGGACGGTGACGTCTCCGATGACGTACAGGCGCTTCCCGTGGCGGTGTAGGGCGGCCGCATCCAACGTGATGTCGTCCAGCACCACGGCGGTGCCGTCGGGGACTATGGTGAGCTCCGCTCTCTCGTCGATGAGCCCGAGCATCGCCTCCACCTTGGACCGGGCGATGATTACCTCCTTGGCGCTGAAGCTGGCGCCCTTGCTTTTCAGGGCCTCCGCGTCCAGCTCCGCATCCACCATGATCATCCGCCTTTCGGTCCAGTAGAGCGCGCTCTTCGCCCGGAGGGCAAACAGCCCGTCAATGACTGCGTTTCGTTTTAGGACGATGGCGCCGTCGGGATAGCAGGCTACGGAACCGTTGATCATCACGCCGCTGAGGGACGCATAGACGCTCTCCGGGCATTTGAGCGCGCCGTTTATGGTCATGCCGACGCACTGGGCCAGCTGCTTGCGGGTATCGGGACCGATGTTGAGCACGCCGTTTACCAGCATGTAGAATTTCCTCTCAGGTACCGCGTCCTCGCTCCTTATCTCGCCCCTTCCGTTGACGGTGCGGAGATCCACGTCCCCTTCGAGCTCTATAATATTTGCACAGTCGATGGAAACGGGCAGCCGGTTAAGCACGGCCTTTGCCTCGGGGCTGGTAAAGAGGGCGGACGTGTTTATGTTGATCGCCTCATAGTGGGCGTAGTCGTCCTCCCGGATCTTTCTCGCATCGCAGCTTGCGCAGTTGATAAGCAGTTTTTTGCCATTTCGTTTCCCTCCATCTGACTATAGTAGTTATTTAAGGTGCTTTCGGCAGCGGTGCAGCCTGGAACGCACAGTGCCTGCGGGCAGATGCAGCATCTCGGATATCTCTTTGGCGGTGTAGCCTTCGTAATAGCGGAGAAGAAATATCGTGCGGTCCTGGGGACTTACAGCATGCAGGAAGAGCTCGTTTTCGACGTTTTGCAGCCCGGAGCTCTCAAAAAACTGTGGCTGCATGTTCTGCGCATATTGACCCTCCAGGACCGACCGGCGGTAAAAGTCGATGAACAGGTTTTTTAACGTTCGGTAAAGCCACGCTCTCCGTTTGTTCGGGGTAGGCTCTCCAAGGTCTCTCCGTTCATCAGAGCCTTGATGAAGGTTTCCTGCGCGAGGTCCTGAGCCAGCTCTCTGTTTCCGCACATGCGGCTGCCGTAGGCGACCAGCTCTCTGAAATGTTCCTCATAAAGTTCTTCCCACAAGGTCGCGCCCCCCTTCTGCATGGATAACGAATGGCCGGGGAGAAGTGTTGCATTTGATGGTAAGACTCGCAAGATAAAGAAAAAGCCTTGAAACTTTCGTTTCAAGGCTTTTTACCTGGTGGAGATAAGC
>CABSLJ010000293.1 GCA_902478455.1 uncultured Oscillospiraceae bacterium
CGTCAGATGTGTATAAGAGACAGGAGCTGCGCGTCGGCGGTGGGCTGCGGCTCTCCTATGTGCCGCAGGACACCTCGTTTTTGCGTGGCGGTCTCAAAGCCTTTGCGCAGGAGCGGGAGCTGGACGAGAGCCTTTTCAAAACCATTCTGCGCAAGCTCGGCTTTGCGCGCGAGCAGTTTGCACTGCCCATGGAGGGTTTCAGCGCAGGCCAGAAAAAGAAGGCGCTTCTCGCCGCCAGCCTGTGTACGCCCGCCCATCTGTACGTGTGGGATGAGCCGCTCAACTATATAGACGTGCTCTCCCGCATACAGCTGGAAGAGCTGCTGCTCGCTTGCCGTCCCACCCTGCTCTTTGTGGAGCACGATGCCCGTTTCTGCCGCACGGTGGCGACAAAGACGGTGAAGCTTTGAGCGGACGGATTTGGATTGCAAAGGAAAAAAGCGCACAGGAGGCCCGGCGGTTCACCTGCTTTTCAGGCGGCCGCAGGCGCAGCCTGTGCGCCTTTGGTGTAGGGAAAGCCGGAGGCGCTAGTCTTCGTCGATGCTGACCGCGTCTACCTCGGTCAGGCCTTCCACCGGAGAAACAGGGGGAGACGCAGGCCCGTGCGGTTCCTCGTCGTCCTCGGCGTTCCACAGATGGATTACGCCCACGCTCTGCAGCTGGCGCAGCAGGATGATGGTCAGTGGAAGCAGGAACATCCCCAGTACGCCGAAGAACTGCAATCCGAGGTACATCGATACCAGCGTAACAATGGGATGCAGGCCGATCTGCGTCCCCACAATCTTGGGTTCGATCACATTGCGGACGACGGTGATCACCGCGTAAATGGCCGCAAGTTCGAGCGCGAGCACCCAATTGCCGGAGATCAGCGCGATGATTGCCCACGGAATCAGCACCGTTCCGGTGCCGAGCACTGGGAGAATATCCACCACGGCGATCAGCGCGGCAATGATCAAAGGATAGTCAATGCCGATCAGCAAAAAGCCTATGGTCAGCTCGGTAAAGGTGATCAACATGATAAACAGATAGGAACGCGCCATTTTGAAGACGGTGCTGACCATATAATTCTTGGTTTCGCCGGCGATCTTGCGGTAGCGCATGGGGAGCTGCATGCGGAAGAAGGCTTTGATGGAGGCGTAATCCATGCAGAAGAAAAAGGTGGAAACAATGGTGATGATAAACGCGACGAGAAAGCCGGGAATCTTGGTCGTCAGCGCGGCGATGGCCGTCCCCGCGGCCGAGGTGATTCCCGTGAGAATGGATGAAAGGTTCTCTCCAACCGCGCTCGCAATCCCGTTGACCGCGTCCCGCACGGAAGGAGTCAGCGAAGCGAGAAAGAATTCCCAGTCCTTCTCAAAGTTTTGGCTGTGCGCGGGAAGCGCTTCGGTGAGATACCGGTACAAATCGTTGACAAAAGACCCGATCTCCCCGACAAGCTGATAGCCGACAATGAACAGCAGAAATCCCAGCACCAGAAAGGTGACGGCGACCAGGATAATCGACCACAGCCGTTTGCCGATGCGGGTCCGTTCCGAAAGAAAGCGGATCGGCCGCTGCAGACAGGCGGAAATCAGCAAGGCGATGAGAAAGGGCATCACCCACATCAGCACGTATTTGACGCCGACGTAGTACAGCAGTACGCACACTGCCAGAAACAACAGGTTTAAAAGAAATTTCTTTTTCTCAGCGAAGGTCACAATATCATCCTTTCTCCGGCCAAGTTTTCCGGACGGGAGAGCTTCCTTTTCTGCCATCATAATACATCCGTTTCAGGAAATCAACCGCGTTTTTGGTAAATCGGTACAGCTTGAAATGAAATCGAAAGAAAACAGAAGAAAACAGGAGTAAATCTTCA
>CABSLJ010000294.1 GCA_902478455.1 uncultured Oscillospiraceae bacterium
GTGTTCGAAACGGTTCCCTCGGTTGTGGAGACGGCCGCGGCTGAAGTGACGCCGAGCGGCGCGGAGAACCATCCCAAAATTGAATTCCGCAACGTCAATTTCTCCTACGCCGGAACGGAGGAATTGTCCCTTGACAATCTCTCCTTTTCTGTGGCGCGGGGAGAGACGGTGGGCGTCATCGGCGGCACGGGCTCGGGAAAATCGACCCTGGTCAATTTGATTCCCCGTTTTTACGATGTGACCTCCGGCGAGGTGCTGATAGACGGCGTGAATGTAAAGGACTACCCCTTCTCCCAGCTGCGCGGGCAGATCGGCATGGTGCCGCAGAAGGCGGTGCTCTTTTCGGGCAGTATCCGGGACAATATGCGCTGGGGAAAATCGGACGCGGACGACCAAGAGATCGCTCGGGCGCTTTCCATTGCCCAGGCGAGCGAGTTTGTGGAGAAGCTGCCCGAGGGCTACGACACCAAGATTTCCCAGGGCGGCAAGAATCTTTCGGGCGGTCAGAAGCAGCGCCTGACTATCGCTCGGGCGCTCGTTTCCCAGCCGGAAATCCTCATTCTGGACGACAGCGCCAGCGCCCTCGACTTTGCGACCGACGCAGCGCTGCGGCGCGCCATCCAAAGGGAGACGGCCGGGATGACGGTACTCATCGTCTCCCAGCGGGCGAGCACCATCAGACGGGCAGACAAAATCCTCGTTCTGGACGACGGCGAGCTCGCCGGAGTGGGCGCCCACGCCGAGCTTCTGGAGCGCTGTGAGGTTTACCGGGAAATCTGTCTTTCCCAGATGAGCGCGGAAGAGGTGGCAAGAGGATGAAAAAATCGGTCGTCAGGCGGCTGCTCGGCTACACAAAGCCCTACCGCCGGTATCTTTTGGGCGCGCTGCTGTGCGCGGTGATTCAAATATCGCTGACCCTTCTGGGACCCGTCCTTGTGGGCGACGGGATTGATCTCATCGTCGGCAGGGGACAGGTCGATTTCCCCGGCGTGGCCCGCATCCTGGTCCTGCTGGGCATCACCATTCTAGTGGGCGCTTTCTTCCAGTGGCTGATGACGCTGTGCACCAATATCATCACCCACCGCACGGTGCGCGACCTCCGGGAGGCGGCCTTTCAAAAATTCAACCATGTACCCATCGGATATATCGACGCCAATCCCCGCGGCGACCTCATCAGCCGCATCATCAACGACATCGACCTCATCGGAGACGGTCTGTTACAGGGCATTACCCAGCTGTTCACCGGGGTGGTGACCATCGTGGGCACGCTCCTTTTCATGCTGGCCATCAATGGAGGCATCACCCTGGTGGTGGTGCTCGTCACGCCGCTTTCCCTCTTTGTGGCCTCCTTTGTGGCGCGTTTAAGCAGCAGTATGTTCAAAAAGCAGTCCAAAACCCAGGGAGAGCTTTCCGGCTATGTGGAAGAGCTCTTCGGCGGGCAAAAGGTGGTCAAGGCCTTCGGCTATGAAGACCGGGCGGAGGAACGCTTTGGGGAGATCAACCAGGAGCTTTATCAATACGGTGTCAAATCGCAGTTTTATTCCTCTCTCTCCAACCCGAGCACGCGGTTTGTCAACAGCATTGTCTACGCGGCGGTGGGGGTCATCGGCGCGCTCAGCGCCATCGGCGGGGGGCTTTCGGTCGGCCAGATTTCCTGCTTCCTCTCCTACGCCAACCAGTACACCAAGCCCTTCAACGAGGTGACGGGCGTGCTGACCCAGCTCCAGACCGCCTTTGCCTCCGCCCAGCGCGTCTTTGCCGTGCTCGACGCCGAGGACGAAACGCCCGACGCGCCCGATGCGCTCGTCCTGGCCGACTGTGAGGGCAGGGTCGGCGCGGAGCACGTT
>CABSLJ010000295.1 GCA_902478455.1 uncultured Oscillospiraceae bacterium
GCTCCAACAACTTTCCGATGCGCCCTCTTCACTGGCTCTCTCCTCGTGAGGCTCTCAAGACCTTCTCTGTCCAATATCTTTGACAAACCTACAAAGAGAGATTCTAGCGCATTTCTCAAATCGGCAAGCAATGCAAACATGTATATGTTTGCGATTTTGGCAGGGGTTCTACCCGCCAAAACGCTTGTTGAGGGATACCCCCCCAGATCGCCACCTGCGGTAGCGGCTGCGCGTCCTGCGGACGCTGAAAATATGAAATAAGCAAAAGAAAAACTCTATGCAAATGGTTTGCCCATTCACATAGAGTTTTTTCTGTTTCCGTTTACCTGGCATAACTCATAGTTTTTGTAATGTTTCCTTATGAGCTACTGACTTTTGGTCAGGGCTTTTGAACGCGTTAAGATCAGGAAACCTTCGCGGTAAAGACGGTAACGCCGTCCGGCAGCTTGCCGACCACAATCCGGCCGTCCTCTGTGGACGCTTGAAACAGCTGGATTTCGTCGTGCAGCCTGGTCTCTTTGGCGTAGTGGATCAGAAAGCGGCGGATTGCTTCCTTGCGGTCAAGCACGCCGGCCACAATGTCGGCATAACGGCAGTTGTTGGTGTGCTCGTTGCGGTCGAGGTCCCGCTCGGTGATCACATAGCGGCCGGCAGGCGTCAGCTCCGGCAGGCGGATGCGCTCAAAGCCCTCCGGGAAGGCGATTTTGTTGCAGAATTCCCCCTGATAATCAAAAGAGGAGCGCTCTACCTTGCGCGTTTGGAAATTGATGATGCACCATTGACTGGAGGCGACGACGAGCTCGTTTCCAGCTGCATCATGAAGATAGTAATCCCTTTGGTAGGCCAGGGAGCGCTTCGGCTTGGGATAGGTGGTGAGGGCGTAGACCGCTCCGGGCGCAAGCGGTGCGAGCATTTCGTATTTGAGCTTTGTAACCACCCAGATCAGGTTCTGACGGATCATGTCGTCAAAGCCTGCTCCCGCCGCGGTGGCGTGCTCGGCGGCGGCCTCCTGAAAGAGATGCAGCAAAGAACCCGGTCTTGGATTGCCGTTTTTATCGAAGTCCCGTTCGGTCAGGCGGACATCCTTTTGGTATTGAAGCATTTGAAATCCCTCGCTGTTTCTGTCAAATAAATGATTGGAAGAATCGCACCGGCCGCTTGTCCGGACGTCGGCGGGAAAAACGGTTTGATTCCCTGACTATTATAAATCTTCCGGAGGATTTGTCAAATCGGAGGCGGAACAGGGCGTCCCTTCCGCCTCTCCTTTGAAGGAAAAGATACGATTCGCCCATTCACAGACGAACATCGCCAGAAGAAAGAGCAGCAGGAGAGCAAAGGGAAAAAGAGAGAGGCCAAACCATTGGGCGGTCAGACCGAACAGCGGCGGAATCAGTGTGGTGCTCGTGTAAGAGCAGGCCATCTGCAGCCCCATGAGGGACTGAGAACGCGCTTTGCCAAAGCGCTTGGGCGTTTCGTGGAGCAGACAGGGGAAGACGGGCGCGCAGCCCGCCCCGATTAACAGCAGTCCTGTCTGAGCGGAAAGATTCCCCAAGGGCGTCAGAAGCAGCAGCGCTCCCAGGCCGCAGAGACAAAGCCCCGCTCGGATGGAAGTCCTGTTGGAGAGCTTCAAGGTAAGAAAGCCGGAGACAAACCGCCCGGCTGTGATGCCGAGATAATAAAGGGAGACAAAGCGGGCCGCAACGTCGGAAGAAAGTCCACGGACGCTCACCAGATAGCTGCCGCTCCATAGCCCGGTGACCGATTCAATGGCGCAGTAGCTGTCTC
>CABSLJ010000296.1 GCA_902478455.1 uncultured Oscillospiraceae bacterium
CACATGCATTCTCCTTTGCACATCCGATTCTTTCTTACGCCGCCGCGCGGGCGGGATGCTCCCGGCTCTGCGACTGAAGGGCGGCCGGGAATCAAACGGTCAGTCCGTTTAATACGTCGATGAGAACGTCGCCGAGCAGAGAGCCGGAATAGACCGCCTCATCGAGGGTGTTGGCGTCGGTCCCGACCTCGATGAGCAGGGAGCCGCGGGTCAGGTGCATATTGTAGCGCGTGTGGCTAAAATAGAGGGGACGGGTCATGCCGGGATAGAGATTCTCCGCGCTCTGCTGGAGCCGCAGAGCGAAGCGGAGGTTGTATTCCCAGTCGGGAAAGCTGAAGGAATCGTCGTCCTCGCAGCCGGAGATGATCATGATCTGTGCGGCCTTTTTGCCGTTTGCCACAAAGGTGGGCTTGATTTTGGAGTTGTTTGAGCCTTCGAGCGCGTCTCGGTGGATATCGAGCACTACTTGGATGGAGGGACTTTCCTTGAGATGCTTTTCGATGGTGGCGATGGAACGGTCGTAGGAGCCGCTGTAGGTGGTATCGTGGATGGTGGTATCATGAATAACGCCGATGCCTGCAGCCTCGAGCTTTTCGGCGATGGCCGCCCCCACGCGGGTGACGTTGTGGTTGGGGTCGTCGGTGCGGGGATAATAATCCTCGTAGTAGTAGCCGAGGTCGGCATCCATGTAGGATTCACAGGTGTGAGTGTGGACGATGAGCACCTGGGGCGAGCCGTCCTTCTTTATGTTGATGTCCGGCCGGCGGGAGAGCTCCTCGGCTATGTTGATGGGATGGTTGCGGTTGGTGTTTTTGACATAAAAGTTGTTGTACTGAATGCCGGACGCGCCAAACTGGCTTTCCACAACGGGAAAGGACCGGCGGTTGGGATCGGGCTCAATTTCGGAAACGGCGGGGCCGACGGTCGGCGTGTTCGAGGAGACGTCGTCCGGCTGCGAGGAGGGAGCGGATGTCTCCCCTTGGGAGCTTTCCGCGCCGGAGGAGGGGTCGGAGGAGGCGGACGGGGAAAGCGAGGAGACGTCGTCTCCTTCTCCCTCGGCCAGTGCGCGGCCGTCGGGAAACAAAAATCCGGCGGCAAAGAGGGAAAAGGCTCCGTTCCCGGTGGAGAGAACCGGCGCCAGACGGATGATGACGCTGAAAACGCCGAGGCAGACGACGGCGAAGGCCACAAAGGCCGAGACGGTGCGAACCCATTTTTTCCCGTTTCCTGAATGCATTTTTTCATCCCTCCGAACATTGGATCGGCAATCCACCGTCCCTGTTCGGGCGGCGGATGCTCTTCCAAATGCTATGCGCCCTGTAGGGGAATTATGTCAAGACAGGGCGGACCGGAGGGAGGAAAAAGGGCGGTGCAAAGGCGAAAAACCGGAAGGTTCAGGCATTTGAAGCCGGGACAAAAGAAAAAGAGATTCAGGAAACCAGTGAGAACACTTCCGCAGGGGTGAGACTCGGCTGCAGGGCGCAGTTGATCCCCATGGCGACCAGTCTGGCCGCCCGCTCAATGAGCAGATCGATTTCCCGGGGAGTGACCATCATCTCTTCGCCGCGCGGCGCGATGATTTCCCGGAGCGCGCGTTCATCCTCGGTCTCCGTGCCGTCGTCCCCGCCGGGCAGGAGGTCGAGCGCGAGAGTAGCGGCGTCCACAACGGTGGGAACACCTATGCCGACGACGGGCACGCCCATGATGGCGCGGTCGATGCGCTGTCTCTTATACACATCTCCGAGCCCACGAGACCGTACTA
>CABSLJ010000297.1 GCA_902478455.1 uncultured Oscillospiraceae bacterium
GCACCACTGAGCTTAACTTCCGTGTTCGGGATGGGAACGGGTGGACCCTCAGCGTCATCAACACCAACTATTCAGTTTGTCGTCTCTTTTGGCGACTTTGATATTATAGCATGCCCGTCCGCAGAACGCAAGTGTTTTTTTACTTTTTTCGAGAATTTTTTTCATCCCTAAATTGCAATATCAAGTAGAACAGATGGAAAAGGAGAGCCGGAGAGCGATCATCGAGGATTTTTCTAGGGAGAAGGTTCATCCAAGCCTCAATGAAAGCGATGAAAGAATCGGAAAAGTTGCCAAAACTGCGCCCAAAGACAATTTTCCGCCGCTCGCCCGAACGTCCATGACGCCGGTCAGGCGAACGGCGGTTTCATTCAGCGCAGCTCCATGTCGTGCAGGGTGTTGCGGCAGACCGCATAGATGCCCAGGCTCACGAGCACATTCCACATGGCCAGGGGCAGCGCCATCAGCGCGCCCGGCATGGCGGGCAGGTAGACCTTGAGCAGAATCGCCGCCGCCAACCCCGGCGCGATGATCACAAGCAGCATCAGCAGATAGAGCACAAGGATCAGCCCCTTGTTGGCCATCTGCCCCAAAAGGCGTTCAGAGAGGAGATTGCTCGCCGTAAAGAGGAAGCCAAAGCTCGCATAGGAGAGCATGCACATCACGGCGGTCAGCGGACTGCAGCCAATCACCGCCCAAACCACGGCGAAGACGATGACACCCTCCAGCGCCGGACGGAGCACGCTCGTCATGCTGGCCCACAGGAGCTTTTGAAAGGGCGGCTCCGGAACAAGGAAGAGGTAGGGTTTCATGAGTTCCTTACTCCATTCGCCCGCCGCGTTGAAGAAAAAGAGCATATAAACGCACATCGCGAGCACCGAGACCATGACGATATTGGGCGGCATCGGTTCTCCGTCTCCGCCGACGTTCTTCATGACAATCGCCATAAAGAGGCCGGCCGCGAGCACGGTCAGGGTGGATTTCCCGAGGAACACCAGGCGGCTCGTGCGCTTGATTTCCCTGAACTGCTTGTAAAAGAAGGCGCTCGCGCCCCAGCCGCCCCGCAGGCCCGTTTCGCGCACCTTGGGCGTTTTGCCGGATAGGGTCGACTTATCCACCACGCGGCCCTCCTTGATGGCCGCCTTGAGCTGGTAGGCGCTCTCGGTGGTCTGCAACACATCCTCGTAATAATCGGCGTCACTGCGCCAGAAAAGCCAGATACAGGCGGCAAGACCCGCGAGCATCAGGCCGCCGAAGAGCAGCGCGCGCAGCAGGTCGCCCGCCATCGCACCGAAGAGCAGCCCCTTCATCCAGCCGACGACCGGCAGGAATTCGAGCACGGGATCGGACACGGCGGCATACACCGACTCCAGAGAGGTGCCGCCCGCCGTGATACGCACGGCAAGGTAGCAAAGCAGCGCCGCCAGCAGAGCGTAGACGACGGTCTTGACGCCGCGGATGCGCTTCTCATTGCCGTTGGCAAAGCTGTAGATGAGGATGGTCAGCATCTGGTCGAAAAAGACGACGACGGCAAAGCCCAGAAGCAGGCAGGCCGCCTGACCGACCGAGATGCCGAAGGCATTGACGGCCATACCGCCGTAGGCAATCAGGAAAAAGGCGATCAGCAGCGTAGCCCCCATCTGCTTGAGCAGGCCGTAGACCATCACTTTTTTGGGGGAGACGGGCGAAACAAAAAGCAGATTGACGTCCGGCATGGTAAAAAAGCTGCTGCCGGCATTCAT
>CABSLJ010000298.1 GCA_902478455.1 uncultured Oscillospiraceae bacterium
GACCAGACCAATCCGCTCGCCGAACTGACCCATAAGCGCCGCCTTTCGGCCCTTGGCCCCGGCGGACTTTCCAGAGACCGCGCCGGCTTTGAGGTGCGCGACGTTCACTACAGCCACTACGGCCGCATGTGCCCGATTGAGACCCCGGAAGGTCCCAACATCGGACTGATCTCCTACCTCGCCACCTTTGCGCGCATCAATGAATACGGCTTTGTGGAGGCTCCCTTCCGCCGTGTGGATAAGGAAACCGGTATTGTCACCGACGAGGTCATCTATATGACGGCCGATATGGAGGACGATTACATCGTCGCCCAGGCCAACGAACCGCTCGACGCGGAAGGCCGCTTCGCTCGTTCCAAGGTCAACGCCCGCTACCGTGACGAGTTCGTCGAGGTCGAGCGCAGCCGCGCCGACTTCATGGACGTCTCCCCGCGGATGGTGGTCTCGGTCGCCACCGCCATGATTCCCTTCCTCGAAAACGACGACGCCAACCGCGCGCTGATGGGTTCCAACATGCAGCGCCAGGCGGTGCCGCTGCTGAGAACCGAATCGCCCATCGTGGGCACCGGCATGGAGTACAAGGCCGGCGTCGACTCGGGCGTCTGCGTGCTCGCCAAAGAGGCGGGCGTGGTGCAGAGCGTCAGCGCCGATGAAATCAAAATCCTCGGCGATTCGGGCAACCTCGAAACCTACCACATCATCAAATTCATGCGCTCCAACCAGGGCACCTGCATCAATCAGGTTCCCATCGTCGACCGCGGCCAGCGGGTCCAGAAGGGCGAGGTCATCGCCGACGGCCCCGCCACCTCGGGCGGTGAAATTTCCCTCGGCAAAAACGCCCTCATCGGCTTTATGACCTGGGAGGGCTACAACTACGAGGACGCCGTCCTCATCAGCGAGAAGATCGTCCGTGAGGACGTTTACACCTCCATCCACATCGAGGAGTACGAGATCGAGGCCAGAGACACCAAATTAGGCCCGGAGGAGATCACCCGAGACATCCCCAACGTCAACGAAGACCTCTTAAAGGACCTCGACGAGGCCGGCATCATCCACGTGGGCGCGGAGGTTCACGCAGGGGACATCCTCGTCGGCAAGGTCACCCCCAAGGGAGAGACCGAGCTCACGGCCGAGGAACGCCTGCTGCGCGCCATCTTCGGCGAAAAGGCCCGCGAGGTCAGAGACACCTCTCTGCGCGTGCCCCACGGCGAATCGGGCATCGTGGTCGACGTAAAGGTCTTCACCCGTGAAAACAGCCATGACGAACTGAATCCCGGCGTCAACAAGGTGGTCCGCTGCTACCTCGCCCAGAAGCGCAAGATTTCGGTGGGCGACAAGATGGCCGGCCGCCATGGCAACAAGGGCGTTGTGTCCCGCATCCTGCCGGTGGAGGATATGCCTTTCCTGCCCGACGGTACCCCGCTCGACATCGTGCTCAATCCTCTCGGCGTGCCTTCCCGTATGAACATCGGCCAGGTGCTCGAGGTCCATCTCGGCTACGCCGCCAAGGCCCTGGGCTGGAAGATCATGACCCCCGTCTTCGACGGCGCCCATGAGGGCGACATCGTCGAATGCTTTAAGCAGGCGGGCCTGCGCGAGGACGGCAAGACCATTCTCCAGGACGGCCGCACCGGCGAATATTTTGACAATCCCGTCACCGTCGGCTATATGTACTACCTCAAGCTTCACCATCTGGTCGATGATAAGATTCACGC
>CABSLJ010000299.1 GCA_902478455.1 uncultured Oscillospiraceae bacterium
GGAAGCCCCGGGCGGCCTCTTGTGCTTCTATTGTAACGCCGAAATGCTGGACCGTAAAGATCCATTTGAAAAAGAAGAAATCTATTCCCGCCATACGGCGTTGATGTAATTGCCCGCCTGGAAGGCGGCGACCGCGCCGTCGGCCGCCGCGGTGACAATCTGCCGCAGCAGCTTGGTTCTCGTGTCCCCCGCCGCAAAGACGCCTTCTAGATTGGTGGCGCAGCTCTCGTCCGCCGCGATGTACCCCCGTCCGTCCAGGTCGAGCATGCCTTCAAAGAGGCCGTTGCGCGGCTCAAGGCCGATGGCGACGAACAGACCGTTTACGACCAGTTCGGATTTCTCCCCGGTCGAGCGGTCGACGATGCGCACGGAGGAGACGTTCTCTTCCCCCAGAATTTCCTCCACCTCGCAGGGGATGTGACGGACGATTCCGCCGTTTGCGAGCACCGCGTCGCTGAGGACCCGGTCCCCCTGGAAGGTCTCCCGGCGGTGGATGAGATGCACCTCGCTGCAGGTTTTAAAGAGGAAGAGCGCATCCTCAAGGGCCGTGTTGCCCCCGCCCACCACGGCGACGGGCTTGCCCTTGAAAAACGCGCCGTCGCAGGTGGCGCAATAAGACACCCCTCTGCCAAGGAACCTCTCCTCGCCCGGGCAGCCCAGCCGCCGGCGCTCGACGCCGTTGGCGACGATGACCGCCTTTGCCTCCACTAGCTCCCCCGAAGACGTCCGGACGCGTTTGCGTTTTCCGCCAAAATCGACCGACCGCACCTCCTCCAGACGTACCTGCGCGCCGAGCGCGACCGCCTGTCCGTAGAGATCATCGGAAAAATCCATCCCGCTGATCTTGCGGATGGCCGGATAATTTTCCACCTCGGGCGTCTGCGTCACCTGACCGCCGTAAAAGCCCTTGTCGAACACGACGGTGGAAAGACCGCCCCGCAGGGCGTAGATGGCGGCGCTCAGGCCGGCCGGTCCCGCGCCGATGACGATGAGATCGAACATAAAGCGCACCTCCTGATTTTTCAAGATATGAGATGGTTTTAGTATGACCGGGACAAGCGCCGTTACTCCGCAAGTTGTTTGTCGGATTTTTGTATAAAATTTTATAAATATTACAATTGGTAAAAGAACAGAAGCAGATCGTCGTAGCTTCCGTCCTTCAGCCGGTAGCCGCCCGGGATGGTTCCGACCTCCCGGAAGCCCAGGCTGCGGTAAAGGGCGATGGCCGCCTTGTTGCCGGCGACGACGGCATTGAACTGCAATCCTCGGAAGCCGTGGCGCTTTGCCTGCTCCAAAGAATGGGAGACCAGCCTCCGTCCTATCCCGTGACCGCGGCGCTCCCGTTTGACGGCGTAGGAGGCATTGGCGATGTGTCCGCACCGGCCGACATGGTTGGGATGCAGGATGTACATTCCCACCAACTCATCCCCCAAAAAGGCGCAGACCGTCTCGGTCTGTCCGCAGAAGCAGGCGAGGGCTTCCTCTTCGGTGAACTCGGCTTCGTTGGGAAAGCTGTCCCCCTGCGCGACGATCGCGTTCCAAAGCGCGGCGGCGGGCTTGATGTCCTCCGGTTCAAATGGTCTTAAAAGCACGTCCATGGCTTTCATCTTCCTTTGACGCATAATTTTTTATTGATTTTATAGACGAAAATCGACCTATAAGCCTTTGTAAGTATTTATAGAAATGCTTAAAAG
>CABSLJ010000300.1 GCA_902478455.1 uncultured Oscillospiraceae bacterium
TGTAAAATCACTTGTTCTCTGAATCTTCATTTTTGTAAAGAATAGCGTCCTTACTTGGTTTTCTGTTGTATAAGATGGTCTTCTTCCGTTCACACTATTGCATTGAGTCGTCACTGCTGGATGCCGTCTCCCTCCGTGGTTTACATAGAAAGGAATCCCGCAACCGCATGTCGGTTACGAAAACAGGACGGCGTCGGGCCGCCTGGCGGGGAAAACGGCGCGCGTCTTCCGACCGGACGGCTGTGAGAAGGGTGTGACAACCCGGATTTCTGCCATTTCCGGTTGTTGCCTCAGAAAGCGGGGGGAAGGGGGACGCTTTTCATGCCGACCGGATGTTTCGGCCAGGAACCGTGGCTTCCTGAGGCGGACAACTGTGAACGGCTCTGCTTTTCGGACTGTTCGGCGCTTTTTTCTTGAAACAAGAGACGAAAAGCGATATAATGACTTTTTACGCATAAAAAAGTGCGCGAATTGCGCACGAAACCTTGACAAGGCTGCCAATTTGTTATAAAATAATATACTGCATCATAATGGAAACTTATGCCCTTATTTAGAATTTATACTATCATGCTTTGTCCAAAAAATCAAGAGGACTCAAGAAAAAATTATGATGTGCAACAATCCCGGCAGTACTATTTTAGGCAATTCCGCCAGAGGGGAACCCGAGAGGCTTCTTTTCACAGCGGTTGGAATCCGGCGATGAACGAGCAACGCTACCGAGACGGTAAATAGATGAATGGAGTGATTGAGCCTATGGTGAACGTCAAACCGGTGCATCTGGGAAAGAACGTAAGAATGAGCTTTTCCCGCATTGATGAGGTTTTGGACATGCCCAACCTCATCGAGGTGCAAAAGAATTCCTATCAATGGTTCCTGGAGGAAGGCCTCAAGGAAGTGTTTAGGGATGTTTCCGGCATTACGGATTATACCGGCAATCTGGTGCTCGATTTTGTCGACTATCGGCTGGATGACACGCCAAACTACAGCGTGGAGGAGTGCAAGGAGCGCGACGCTACCTACGCCGCCGCCCTGCGCGTCACCGCGCGGCTGCTGAATAAGGAAAGCGGAGAGATCAAGGAGTCGGAGGTCTTCATGGGCGACTTCCCCCTGATGACCGACAGCGGCACCTTCGTCATCAACGGCGCCGAGCGCGTCATCGTCTCCCAGCTCGTGCGCTCTCCCGGCGTCTACTTCAAGATGGAGTACGACAAGACGGGCAAACAGCTCTTCAGCTCCACCGTCATCCCCAACCGCGGCGCCTGGCTCGAATATGAGAACGACGCCAACGACGTCTTCTACGTCCGCATCGATAAAAACCGCAAAATCCCGATTACCGTCTTCATTCGCGCTCTGGGGCTTGGGACCGACGCCGAAATCCGCGAATATTTCGGCGAGGACGACCGCATTGAGGCCACCATTGAGAAGGACCCCTGCAAGAATGTGGAGGAGGCCCTCTTTGAGGTCTACCGCAAGCTCCGTCCGAGCGAACCGCCCACCATCGAAAGCGCCCAGTCGCACATCAACGCCCTCTTCTTTGACGCGCGCCGTTATGATCTTTCCCGCGTGGGCCGCTATAAATACAATAAAAAACTTGGTATTTCGGGCCGCCTGGCAGGTCAGCAGCTTTCCCGTCCCATCGCCAACCCCCTGACCGGCGAGCTCATGGCCTGTC
>CABSLJ010000301.1 GCA_902478455.1 uncultured Oscillospiraceae bacterium
GGAGAGCATCTCCCGGAAACGCGCGCTGTTTCTGTGCTTGAGGATCAGCTTGTAGCGGAATTTGTTGCTGACCTTTGCCACCGCCGCGGCCGACGGTCCCAGCACCCGCAGGGGCAGTTCGGCGTATTCCGTCTGCAGCAGGCTGCGCAGCCTTTCAAAGAAGAGACCGGCCGCACGCTGGGTTTTGGCCTCGTCCTCCCCCAGAAAGCCGACGACGCAGATATCGGAAAAGGGCGGGTAGAGCATCACCCTGCGCAGGGCGATTTCGCTGTCATAAAAGGCCTCATAGTCCTGTTTGGCCGCCATACGGATGACGGGGTTCTCCGGCGTAAAGGTCTGGATGATCGCCTGACCCCTGAGTTCCCCACGGCCGGAACGCCCCACCACCTGCGTCAGCAAGGAGAAGGCGCGCTCATAGCTGCGGAAATCGTCCCCATAGAGCGCCTGATCCGCCGAAAGCACCCCTACGAGGGTGACGCCCGGGAAATTGAGCCCCTTGGCCACCATCTGCGTACCGATCATAATGTCATACGCGCCCTCGGCAAATTTGCGCAGCTTCTTTTCATGAGAAAACTTGGAAAGGGTGGTGTCCGCGTCCATGCGCAGGATGCGCGCCTGGGAAAACAGCTCCGCCAGCTCCTCCTCCGCGCGCTGGGTACCCGACCCGGCGTAGCGGACCTGATGTTCGTGGCAGACCGGGCATTCCTGCGCGAAGGGCGCCGAATAGCCGCAGTAATGGCACATCAGCCGGCCGTTGGCGCTGTGATAGGTCAGGGAAATGCTGCAATTGGGGCAGCAGAGCACCTCTCCGCAGGCCCGGCAGGCGACAAAGGTGTGATACCCCCGCCGGTTGAGCAGCAAAATGGATTGTCGCTTTTGCCGGAGATTTTCCTCCAGCGCCTCCGCCAGACGTCCGGAAAAGGCGGAGGTATTGCCGGCCGAGAGCTCCTCGTTCATATCGACAACCGTGACCTCGGGCAGCACCGCGTTTCCATACCGAGCCTTGAGCCGGTAGAGGGAGTATCTCCCGTTTTTGGCGTAGTAAAAGCTCTCCACAGAGGGGGTCGCAGAACACAGAAGCAGCATCGCCCTGTGGTAACGGCAGCGGAACTTCGCCACCTCCCGCGCGTGATACCGCGGAGAGGATTCCGATTTATAAGAGTATTCCTGTTCTTCATCCATAATAACCAGACCGAGATCGCGAAAGGGCGCGAACACGGCCGAACGGGTCCCAACAGCAATCTGCACCTCGCCTGCGCGCACCCGCTTCCATTCGTCCAAGCGTTCGCCCAGCGAAAGGCCGCTGTGAAAAACAGCCACGGCGCTGCCGTAGCGCCCGCGGAAGAGCGCGACCACCTGCGGGGTCAGGGCGATTTCCGGCACCATCACAATGACGCCTCTTCCCTGCTTTTGCACCTCGTCGATCAGCTTCAGGAAAACCGAGGTTTTGCCGCTGCCGGTCACGCCGTACAGCAGCGCGACGCTCTCCTTTCCCTCCCGCCATTGGGTGAGCAGTCCGTGAAAGGCCTTCTGCTGCTCTTCGGTCAATTGGATCTCCTCTGTATGTGCGCGCGCCGCCTCCTGATAGGGCGTGCGGTAAATTTCCGATTCATAATATTC
>CABSLJ010000302.1 GCA_902478455.1 uncultured Oscillospiraceae bacterium
GTGGGCTCGGAGATGTGTATAAGAGACAGGCAGTAACCGCGCCGGAAAACGGCGGGCAGCTGCCCGGCGAACCGGACGAAAGCGATGAAACTCCACCGGAGACGGCGTCTGAGGGGGATGCCGCCGCCCTTCCCGCGGCAGGGGAGGAGAACACCCCCGCCATGAGCCGCGGCAAGCGCATCTTCTGGCGCATTTTTTCCATGATCCTGTTCATCCTGCTCGTTTGGGCGGTCGTCGCCGGAACGGACGGCATCGTCGGCTGGATCAAGCAGTTTTTTTAAGCGGAGGGGCTTTGCCCGGCGCGCGGGGATTGTCCCGGCAAAACGGCCGGTGTTGGCGTACACGGCGCGTATGCGGGACGCATGACCCGCGCCGAATGATTTCAGAGGACGGGAGGGATGCCGCGTGCTGCATCGGGAAGAGACGTTCACTCTGCCGGACGGCAGAACCCTCGGCTGTTTGATGTGCGGCGCGGAGGACGGTTTTCCCGTCTTCTGCTTTCACGGTTTTCCCGGCTGCCGGCTCGATTACGCCGGCTTCGCGCAGCCGGCGGCCCGCCGGGGGCTGCTTCTCATTTCGCCCGACCGGCCGGGCATCGGCCTTTCCTCGCCGCAGCCCGGCCGCACCCTGCTGGACGCGCCTAAGGATGTGAAGGCGCTGGCCGACGCGCTCGATCTGCCGCGCTTTGCGCTCTACGGCGTCTCCGGCGGCGGGCCTTACGCCCTCGCCTGCGCCTGGGCGCTCCCCGAACGGGCGGTGGGAGCCGTCGTCGCGGGGGGCCTGGGGCCTTTGGAGGACGACCGCGCGCTCGACGGCATGAATCTTTCCAACCGGGCGCTTTTCTCGGTGGCGAAGGTCTGGCCGCGCGCGGTGCGACTTTCCGTCGGCGGAACGGCGTGGCTGATGGGAAAGCATCCTTCCTGGTATCTGCGCGCCATGAATCGGGTGCTCCCCAAAAGCGACCGCGACCGGCTGGGCAGGCCGGACGGCGGCCGCGCGAAGCACACCCGCGCCCAAAGCGCGCAGATTTTTGCCCAGGGACCGGACGCCGTGGCCGAAGAGGCGGTGCTCTACACCAGGCCTTGGGGCTTTTCGCCGGCGGACATCGCCGTCCCCGTCCACTTTTTCCATGGGGAGGAGGACAAAAACGTCCCCATCCGCGCCGCCCGGTTGCTCTCCCGCCAAATCAGGGGGAGCGTCCGCCACTTCTGCCGCGGCGAAGGGCACATGATCACCGGTACCCACGCCGGAGAAATTTTTTCGCTGCTTGCCTCCTTCTTCGAGCATGTCAGAACCGTTGACAGCGCAAGCGCGCCGGTGTACGATAGAAACCATCAAGGCGTTTCCTCTTCCACCACGGAGGGGGGAAGCATGGAAGTCAAACAACGGGAGGAAGATCAAATGGATCAGAATTACCAAATCAATACCAAGTGTGTGCAGGCGGGCTACGAGCCGAAAAACGGCGAGCCGCGCGTGCTGCCCATCTACCAGAGCACCACCTATAAGTACGATACGGCCGCCGAACTCGGCAAACTGTTCGATCTGGAGGCCGACGGCTTCTTCTACACCCGCCTGGCCAATCCCACGCTGGACGCGGT
>CABSLJ010000303.1 GCA_902478455.1 uncultured Oscillospiraceae bacterium
CTATAACCTATGGGGCCTTATCCTTCATCCTTTTTATTTACCTGTCCAACATCTATTGTACTCCTACACCTGCCGCCGTCCCGCAGATTTGTTTTGGCTTGACAGGCCCGCTCTATGAATGCTATACTGAATCCGATCCGCCGCTTTTGATGCAGGCGGAACCATCACAAGAGAATTGGAGCTGAAAGTGTGAAGAAGTAATCTCGCTTTTTAAGGCGCCCTGCAAACGGAAGGCGGCTCGTGCCGCCCGGTTTTGTTGTGCGCAGGCGGGAAAGCTTTGTTTTTTGCACTTCAGCTTCTGTCAGGAGATGACAGCCGGGGAGATATCCGGTCTGTACCCTCCATAGATTGCGCTGTGGGAAAAACGAATTTCCCGCGGCCATTTTTTTGCAGAAAAGCTTTTTCTGCCGCTATGGAGGGATGCACCATGTCTTTGATCCGGATAGAGGATTTATCTTTTTCCTATGATTCCGGCGTCCGGCCGGTATTTGAACATCTGAATTTTTCGATCGACACCTCTTGGAAGCTCGGCTTTATCGGCCGCAACGGCCGGGGAAAGACGACCCTGTGCCGCCTGCTGTGCGGCGCATATGAGTACACCGGGTCTATCATCCGCTCGGTGCGCTGCGATTATTTTCCCTTTCCGGCGCCGGAGGGGGACGGGGCGGTCCGCGCCGTTGTCCGGCGGATGGTCGCGCCCTTTGACGTCTGGGAACGGGAGATGGACGTCCTGCTGAGAACGGGCACGCAGGAGACGCTGGAGACATACGGCGCTCTGCAGGAGCGCTACCAGCAGGCCGACGGCTACATCATCGATGAACTCCTCGAGCGGGAGGCGCAAAAGCTCGGGGTGGACGCTTCGGTGTTTGCACGTCCCTTCTCCACGCTCAGCAGCGGGGAGCGCACCAAGCTGATGCTCGCCGCCCTTTTTTTGCGCAAGAACAACTACCTGCTCATCGACGAGCCGACCAACCATCTCGACCGGGAGGGGAGAGAGGCGGTCTCCGCCTATCTTTCAGGCAAGGAGGGCTTTCTGCTCATCTCTCACGACCGCGATTTTCTCGACGGCTGTATCGACCACGTCCTCTCCCTCAATCGGGCCGACGTGGAAATCCAGCGAGGGAATTTTTCCACCTGGCAGGCAAACCGGGAAAAGAGAGATCAATTTGAACTGGACGAGCACGAGAAGCTCAGCCGTGAGGTCGGCCGTCTGGCCTTGGCGGCGGCCCGCACCGCCGGCTGGTCGGAGCGGATTGAGCGTTCCAAGATCGGCGAGCACGCCGCCGACCGCGGATTTATCGGCCATAAGTCGGCCAAGATGATGAAGCGGGCCAAGGCGGTTGAGCAGCGCAGGGAGAAGGCGCTGGAGGAAAAGGCTTCTCTGCTTCAAAATCTGGAGCGATCCGAGCCGCTCAAAATGACCGTGCTCGAAAGTCCCAGGCGTCTGCTGGTCGAGGCGCGGAAGCTATCTCTTTCCTATGGCGAACGCATTCTCTTTGAAGACGTCGGCTTCACGGTAGAAACCGGGGACCGGGTAGCCCTCACAGGCAGCAACGGCTGCGGCAAATCGAGCCTGTTAAAAAGCGTTTTGGG
>CABSLJ010000304.1 GCA_902478455.1 uncultured Oscillospiraceae bacterium
AGCTTCAGCCCGACGCCGACGCCGTGTATGACGAGGTGCTCGAGATCGACCTCTCCGCCCTCGCGCCGATGGCCGCCTGCCCCCACAGCCCCGACGCGGTCAAGACCATCCCCGAGATTGGAGCCATCAAGGTCGACCAAGTGTGCATCGGCTCGTGCACCAACTCCTCCTATCTCGACCTGATGCGCGTCGCCTCCATCCTGAAGGGCAAGACGGTGCACCCGGATGTCAGCCTCTCCATCGCCCCCGGTTCCAAGCAGGTGTACAACATGCTCGCCATGAACGGGGCGCTGGCCGACCTCATCGCGGCGGGCGCGCGCATCCTCGAATGCGCCTGCGGTCCCTGCATCGGCATGGGACAGTCGCCTAACTCGAACGGCGTGTCTCTGCGCACCTTCAACCGCAACTTTGAGGGCCGCTCCGGTACGGCCGACGGTCAGATTTATCTCGTCAGCCCCGAAACGGCAGCGGCTTCTGCCCTAGCCGGCGTGCTGACCGACGCCCGCACGCTCGGCGATGAAACCGCCATCCCGCTGCCCGAGCGTTTCCTCGTCAACGACAACATGATCCTTCCCCCCGCCCCCGAGAGCGAGGCGGACAAGGTGGAAATTCTGCGCGGCCCCAACATCAAGCCCTTCCCCACCACCGAGCCGCTGGGAGAGAGCATTGAGGCCAAGGCCCTCTTGAAGGTGGGCGACAACATCACCACCGACCACATCATGCCGGCCGGCGCGAAGATTCTCCCCTACCGCTCCAACATTCCCTATCTCTCCAACTTCTGCTTCGGCGTGTGCGACAAGGAGTTCCCCGAGCGCTGCCGCGCCGAGGGCAAGGGCATCGTCATCGGCGGCGCGAACTACGGACAGGGTTCCTCTCGCGAGCACGCCGCTCTGGTTCCCCTGTACCTGGGCGTCAAGGCGGTCATCGCCAAGTCTTTCGCCCGCATCCACTGCGCCAATCTCGTCAACGCCGGCATTCTCCCGCTGACCTTTGTCAACGAGGCCGACTACGACGCCATCGACCAGATGGACCTCCTCGAGCTGCCCGACATCCGCGAGGCGGTCAAAAACGGCGGCCGCGTCCGCGTGCTCAACAAGACCAAGGATATCTCCTTTGAGGCCGAGATGAACCTCTCCGACCGGCAGCGCGACATGCTCCTCGCCGGCGGCCTGCTCAACTATACCCGCGAACAGAACAGCTGAGGACGCAGCCCGTCCGACGCGGCGTTTCAACATAATCCAGAATGAAAACGGAGGAATCACCTATGGAACAGACCATTCAGGCGGCTCTCGACAAATTTGAAGCGGTCATGCGCGCACAGCTCGCCCGTGTGGACCGTATGAAAGAAGAAAAAGACTTCGTCGATTACGACCGGCTCGACCAGATCGTCATCGGCGTGTGCGGCGGCGACGGCATCGGACCGATCATCACCAAGGAATCTGCCCGTGTGCTGGCCTATCTGTTAAAGGACGAGGTAGCCGCCGGCAAGGTGGTCTTTGAT